>JASJBU010000015.1 GCA_030066355.1 Gammaproteobacteria bacterium
TTGAAAACTACGAGGCGAATCATCTGGATGCCCTGGTTTGTCTCGGCGGAGGCGGGACTCAGAAAAACGCCCTGGAGCTCATGGAGAAGGGACTGAACATAGTGACCCTGCCCAAGACGATTGATAATGATGTGGCCCTGACCGACACCACATTCGGCTTCGATACCGCCCTGGGTATTGCGACCGACGCGATCGATCGGTTACACAGTACCGCGCACAGCCACCACCGGATTATCGTGGTCGAAATCATGGGGCATCGCGCAGGGTGGTTGGCGCTGGGTGCGGGGATTGCGGGTGGTGCAGATGTCATCCTGTTACCGGAGATCGGCTACAAAATCGAAAGTGTCGCAGATGCAATTCGCAGCCGTGTACGCAGCGGTAAACCCTTCAGTATCGTTGCGGTGGCGGAAGGGGCACTGCCTGAGGATCAGAATGCCTTGCTCAAAGCCGCACAGACAGCCAAATTGAATGCTGCGGATAAAAAAGACCGTAAGCGTGCCAAGCAGGAGCTGGCCGAGCTGGAAGCCAGCAATGCCCAACATACGGTGACCTTATCCAGGCAACTGGAGGAACTCACAGGGCTTGAGTCCAGGGTGACGATCCTCGGTCATCTTCAGCGTGGCGGAACGCCATCCGCGGCAGATCGGCTGCTGGCCACTCGATTGGGTACCGCTTGCGCCGATCTGATACATCAAGGACAGTTCGGCGTGATGGTCGCCTCCCAAGGTGAGAAGGCCGTGCCCGTACCCTTGATAGAGGTGGCTGGGAAGAAAAAGCTGGTGCCGATGGATCATCCATGGATTATCAGCGCCAAAAGGGTTGGCACCTCGTTTGGCGATTGAGCCTTCTCGAGGACCTGGGCGTTTGTGGACTGAATATTGATCGTTATCAATAGAAGAAAGGGGTTTACCATTCAGAACCCGAGAATATCAATGGTAGAATCCGTTTAGGAATTTTCTGAATTAGGAATGGCTATGAACACACTCACAAATGAAGAAGCTTCATTGATTGCCAACCCCAGGATGATCCAGGAGTCACCACTCGGTAAGGAGCTGAGTTCAGAGCAGTGCACAAAACTGGCGGAAGTCGTCGCTGTCTTGGGTTTGAAGGATGGGGAATATCTGTTGGAAGAGGCGCATCAGGATGAAACCCTCTATGTCATCGTGGATGGCCGCCTGGAAGTGGTCAAGTGTACCGCCTTGGATGATTGTGTCTCTCTGCAACTGCTGAGACAGGGTGATATGGCGGGCGAGCTGGGCTTCATCGACGGTCAACCACATAGCGCCGGGCTGCGGGCCTTGAGCAATTGCACCGTGTTCAGCCTCGAAAAGCGCGCCCTTGAGGCCTTTTTGGATTCAGATCCCGATTTGGTCTACAAGGTCATGCGGGCCATCATACGTACGGTGCATGTGATCCTGCGTAATATGAATCTTCAGCATGTGGAAATGATGAACTATATCAGCAAGCAGCATGGACGCTACTGATCGCTATCGGCAGGTCAGATAACGCCCTCGTGCTCCGTCCCAGGTCTATCTTTAGTTACAGCGACCGTGATGGAGCCAGGCGGGGCAGCATCTGTTGTTCACTGGATAGAGGCCTGCAAATCCAGAACCCATTGAAGATATACCCTTGCCTCAGGGGCATTTAATCGGTTCACACCTGCCTCAATTCCTGTTCTACAATGACAACTCCCAGTGCTCTTTGTGGCGCTGTCATTTTCTGCGGATAGTCTGTAACTGCCGGGCTCGAGCCGGATTGCAGACAGCTACGCTTGTAAAAAACACAACATTGGGTTTGAACTGGAGGAGAAGATGAAAAATATTCTGATTATCGGGTGCTTGCTCTGTTTTTCCAGTGCCGTTATGGCGGAAGTCGTCGGCAAACAAGTGGAATACCAAAGCGACGGCACGACTTTCAAAGGCTACCTGGCCTTTGACGACGCGCTCGAAGGCCAGCGCCCCGGTGTGTTGGTGGTGCATGAGTGGTGGGGGCATAACGACTATGCCCGTAAGCGGGCCGAAATGCTCGCGGCCGAGGGCTATACGGCCTTAGCAGTAGATATGTATGGCGAGGGTAAACAGGCCAGCCATCCCGAAGATGCGGGGCGATTTGCCGGCGAAGTCAAGAAAAACATGGACCTGGCCACCAAGCGATTTCTGGCCGCTGACAGTTTTCTGAAGTCACATGCCAGTGTGCAACCCACTGACATCTCTGCCATTGGATATTGTTTCGGCGGCGGTATTGTCCTAGAAATGGCCAGACGGGGGGTGGACCTGGATCTGGTGGCCAGTTTTCATGGCAGTTTGGGAACCGAGCAGCCGGCCAAGGCGAATACGGTCAAGGCCCGGGTGCTGGTCTACAATGGCGCTGATGATCCCTTCGTCAAAGCGGAACAGATCGACGCCTTCAAGGCCGAGATGAGCCTGGCCAAGGTTGATTTTAGCTTTGTCGACTATCCCGGTGCCAAGCATTCGTTCACCAACCCGGCTGCCGACCAGTTCGGTAAGCAATTCAATCTACCCTTGGCCTATGATAAACAGGCGGATGAAAAGTCCTGGCAGTCACTGTTGAAGGCTCTGAGTTCCGTGTATAAAAACTGATTGAGCCTGAGCCTGGGGATGTCAAGCCACCCCAGGTCTCAGCATTCGTCATCCCGCCGTACCTGGAGGTCAACTTCTCCCGCATCACAGATAATGCTCAATGTCATGGGCCGGCAACAAACAAAACAGTCTTCGATATACTCCTGTCGCTCCACACTGCAGTCGACTGTGATTTCCACGTTTTCTCCGCAATAGGGACAGCCAATGAGGATTTCTCTGAGTTCGTTCATTGGAAGAACACGAAGCTCCAGGCCAACAGGAAGATGATCCAGAACAGTAAAGCATAAGGGCCGGGGTGATTCTCCGATCCATAATCCTTGGCAAAGACTTCGGGGAAGCCGAAGCCTGCGAGATAGGCAAGCTGGCGGTAGAAGATAATCCCCAGCAATAACAGGAACAGGCCGAGGCTCTGTTCGACGGCCCTGTCGAAATCATCCCTGGCAAAGAGATACAGGACTGTAAACAAATAGAGTCCGATGGCGACTTTCTGATGTCTGACAAGTTGCATATGTATGGATCTAAAATGACAGATGCGTTCTGTGAGTTGGTCAAGTTAATCGGTCATACCCAAATCTAGCTGAAGTTCACACGGGTTCCAAACTCAGAACAGCTGCTCATGTTAGGATCAATGATACAGAGCTAAACACACAGGGCGTACAGTTGGATACACAACACTTCGATACGATTATCCTGGGCAGTGGTCCCGGCGGTGAAGGCGCGGCAATGAAATTGGCGAAGGCCGGTCAGCGGGTCGCCGTGGTCGAGTCCTATAGAGAGGTGGGTGGCGGATGTCTGCATTGGGGCACGATCCCCAGCAAGGCGTTGCGTCACAGCATCCAGATGCTCGCGGACTATCGGCGCAATCCCATCTTTCGCCTGACCGATTTTCAGATCGATGTGGACTATCCACAGCTCCTGCAGGCCGCCGGTGTGGTGATTCAGCAGCAGGTGCGGACCGCCAACCGTTATTACAGCCGCAATCAGGTCACGATAATTCATGGCTTTGGTCGCTTGTTGGATGATCACACACTCAATGTCAACGAGGAGTACGGCAAGCAACTGCGTTTCACCGCTGACTATTTCATCATTGCAACCGGTTCGAGTCCTTACCACCCAGGAGATATCGACTTTACCCACCCCCATGTACACGACAGTGATTCGATACTCAGGCTGGAGCACACCCCGTCCTCCCTCACCATCTATGGGGCCGGGGTGATCGGTTGTGAATACGCCTCGGTGTTCTGCAATCTGGACGTCAAGGTGAACCTGGTGAACACACGCGACCGTTTGCTTTCTTTCATGGATGACGAAATCACCGATGCGCTCGGCTATCACCTGCGCCAGCAGGGTACAGTGATCCGTCATGACGAAACGTACGAGCGGGTTGAGCCTAGCGAAGCAGGGGTCATCCTGCATTGCGAGTCGGGTAAGAAGATCAAGAGTGATCTGCTTTTATGGGCCAACGGGCGTTCCGGGAACACCCGCGATATGGGATTGGAGGAAGTCGGGATCGAGATCAACCGGCGAGGGCAAATTGTGGTCAATGAGCGCTATCAGACCAGCCAGCCCCATATCTATGCGGTGGGTGATGTGGTCGGCTATCCGGGACTGGCCAGCGCGAGTTACGATCAGGGACGGTTCGCCGCCACCCAGATCGCGGATGGGGAGGCCGACTGGAAGTTGGTCGAGGATATCCCCACCGGGATCTACACCAGTCCGGAGATCAGCTCGGTGGGGCGCACCGAACGGGAGCTCACCGAGCAGAAGATTCCCTACGAGGTAGGTCAGGCGGCCTTCAAGTCCATCGCCAGGGCGCAGATCTGCGGCCACACAGTGGGCATGTTGAAGATCCTGTTTCACCGGGAGACCCTGGAGCTCTTGGGTATCCATTGTTTCGGCGAAGGGGCCGCGGAGATCATCCACATCGGGCAGGCCATCATGTCTCAGCCGGGAGAGGAGAACAATCTACGCTATTTTGCAGAAACCACATTCAACTATCCGACCATGGCGGAGGCCTACCGGGTGGCGGCGCTCAACGGCCTTAATCGTTTATTCTAGGCTGGTTATGGCTGATGCTCGTCTCAGGAGCTTTAGAGAAGTCCTCAACCAGGAAGTTCTACGAGCTGATGCGACGGCAGATCTATGAGTGGTCAGTCTATGTGAGTATCATGGTATGTATTGGGTAATCTTCTTGTCTTCCTTCAACGTGTGGTCAACGAACCATTCCTTGAGAAAATCTATAACATCTTCAGCGGGCAGCAAAGATTGGTTATATAGACCAAGCTTCCCGTTTAGCAGATTGAGTAAATGGAAGTGCTGGTTTCGATGAGCCTCAAGGCCTGGATAGTCTATCTTGTACATCAAGTTTTCTTCGCTGATGAAGTGAAATTGGGTATATTTCACCAGTTCATTGAGTAACTTGTTAATGTATTCGACGTCTTTGGCGCCAGCCAACTCGGATTCCAGTCTAGCTATCAGGTTGATGAAATAGTGGTGTTGCAGGTCTATCTCTTCTATCCCAAGTTTATAGCTATTATTCCAAATGAGTGTGTGGGTCATGCATCAACTCTCGCTGTTTCTTGATGGAATACGTGAAAACAAGTCTCAGGGTAGTGGTTCACACTGATCGCATGCAAGACTTCAATTCAGCAGGCTTACCATGGCTGTACCCAAGTTTGCCGGTGAGCGGACGACCTCGGCGCCGGCGGTCTGCAGGGCGCTGAATTTAGCCTCTGCGGTACCTTTGCCGCCGCTGATGATAGCCCCGGCATGACCCATGCGCTTGCCGGGAGGCGCTGTGACCCCGGCGATGTAGGCGACCACAGGTTTGCTGACGTGTTTCTGAATATACTCCGCGGCCTCCTCTTCCGCCGAGCCACCGATCTCACCGACCAGGATGATGCCTTCGGTCTGCTCGTCTTGCTCGAACAACGCCAGGCAGTCGATGAAGCTGGTGCCGCTGATCGGGTCGCCGCCCAAGCCGACACAGGTACTCTGGCCCAAGCCCGCTTGGGTGGTCTGATTGACGGCCTCATAGGTGAGAGTGCCGGAACGGGAGATGATGCCTACCCTGCCCGGTTGGTGTATTGAGCCGGGCATGATGCCGATCTTGCAGGCCCCGGGGGTGATGATGCCGGGGCAGTTGGGTCCGATCAGGCGGCTTGAGTACGACTTCAAGGCTTCTTTCACCTTTAGCATATCCTGAATGGGGATGCCCTCTGTGATACAGGCGATGACTCTTATCCCAGCGTCTGCCGCCTCAATGATGGCATCGGCCGCGAATGGCGGGGGTACGTAGATCATACTGGCATCCGCCCCTGTTGCCTCGACAGCCTCCTCTACCGTGTTGAAGATTGGCCGGTCTAGATGTTGCTGCCCCCCTTTGCCGGGGGTTACCCCAGCCACTAGCTCGGTACCATAGGCGATTGCCTGTGCAGAATGGAAGGTTCCCTGTTTGCCGGTGAAGCCCTGACAGATGACTCGAGTCTGTTGGTCGACGAGAATGCTCATGTGTCTTGTCCTGTGATTGCGAGTATCAGCTTGCCGCCGCTACGGCCTTTTCCGCGGCCTCGGAGAAGTCGGTGGCGGTGATGAAGTCCAACCCGCTCGTGCGCAGCATATCGAGGCCCAGTTCGGCATTGGTACCTTCCAGTCTGACAACCACCGGCACCTCAACACCGACTTTTTGAGAGGCGCGGATGATCCCTTCGGCGATCAGATCACAGCGCACGATGCCACCGAAGATGTTCACCAGGATGGTTTTGACCCGCTGTTCGGAAAGGATCAGCTTGAAGGCCTCGGTGACCCGTTCGGCTGTGGCGCCGCCACCAACGTCGAGAAAGTTGGCGGGTTCCCCGCCGTGCAGCTTGACCAGGTCCATAGTGGCCATAGCCAGCCCGGCACCGTTCACCATGCAACCGATGTTGCCATTCAGGGTGACATAGTTCAGGTCATGTTGCGCTGCCATGGCCTCTTTGGGGTCCTCCTGGCTCGGGTCGCGCATGGCCAGGATCTTCGTTTGTCGGTAGAGGGCGTTGCCATCGATGTTGAGCTTGGCATCCAGTGCGATCAGTTCCCCATCTGTCGTCACGATTAGCGGATTGATCTCGATGAGATTGACATCTTGCTCCATGTAGAGCTGGTACAGCGCCAGCATGATCTGTGAGAACTGTTTTATTTGGTTCCCTTCCAGGCCCAGTCCGAAGGCCAGTTTGCGACATTGGTATGGCAGCAGGCCGGTCGATGGGTTGATCTGGGTGGTGATTAGCTTTTTGGGGTTTTCCGCCGCCACCTCTTCGATGTTCATGCCACCAGCGGTGGATCCCATGAAGGTGATACGGGAAGACGAGCGATCGAGCAGTGCACCGAGGTAGAGTTCTCGGGCGATATCACTGCCCTGTTCTACCAACACCTGGTGTACCGGTAACCCCTCGGGGCCAGTTTGTTTGGTGATCAGGTTCATGCCGAGAATCTCTTCTGCGGCGCTGGCGACCTCATCCGGGGTTTGGGCAAGCTTCACCCCACCCGCCTTGCCCCGACCGCCGGTATGGGCCTGGGCCTTGATTACCCAGAGATTGCCGCCTAACTCTTGTGCAGCGTCTCGGGCGGCTTGGGGATTCTCGATGGTCTTGCCTCGAGGTACAGGGATGCCATATTCACTAAAGAGTCCTTTAGCTTGAAATTCATGTAGATTCATTCTGTTTCCATGCTGGTTGGTTCGGCTTAATAAGACTACACCAAATTCGTCTGTTTCGAGGTCTTCCTGGCGAGTGTATACCAGGAGATTCCTGGATCTGTGTATCAACCATATTACGTCAAGCCCAAAAACTTATGGAAGTAAGTAACGCATCCCCAAGCTGACGAATTGAATTAATGAGATTATTGCAAATAACTGATTTTAAGTTACTTTTGATGATTTGTGAGGTTTCTGATACAGTTGGTGGTCTTTTTTGCACCAATTTGATGCATCAATCTTTATGCGGAGGACTTTGTGACCCTATCTACCGTTTCAAGGAGATTCGATATCCATTCGGTAGTCAATCATCATGAGCCACAACGACTCAAGGTTTATACCCAGCGTGATTTACACCGGATCCAGCCCTTACAGAGGCTGCCAGAGGCGACGCGCTTTGCGATGCAAGTCGTTGCCTCTGTGCTGCCCTTTCGGGTGAATGAGTATGTCATCAATGAGCTGATCGACTGGAACCATGTGCCGAATGATCCTATCTATCAACTGACCTTTCCGCAGCATGGCATGTTGCCTGCAAAGCATTTCGAACGTATGGCTGCGGCACACCGTGCCGGCTTGGATAAACGACAGATACAGTCCATTGCGAATGAGATTCGGACCGAGTTGAACCCACACCCTGCCGATCAGCTACAATTGAATGTGCCATTCGACGCTGATGGTGCTAGGTTGAATGGCATTCAGCATAAGTATCGAGAAACAGTGCTGTTTTTTCCGAGTCAAGGGCAAACCTGCCACAGTTATTGTACCTTCTGCTTCCGCTGGCCACAGTTCGTTGGAGATAAGGATCTGCGTATGGCGACCACAGAGGCAGACCGTTTACAGCGCTATCTCAGGGAACACAAGGAAGTGACCGACCTTTTGATCACCGGCGGTGATCCAATGGTGATGAAAACCAAGCATCTAAAGGCATACCTGGAGCCCTTGTTGGGGCCTGAATTTGATCATATCAAGACGATTCGTATCGGGACAAAGGCCTTGACTTTCTGGCCTCATCGCTTTGTCTTTGATGAAGATGCCAATAGCCTGGTGGATCTGCTGCATCGAATGGTGCTGGCAGGTAAACATTTGGCGATAATGGCACACTATAATCATTGGAAAGAGCTGGAATCCGATATCGCGCATGCTGCGATCAATCGCCTGCGGGCGACTGGGGCAGAAATCCGCAGTCAAGGCCCCTTGCTGGCCAAGATCAATGACAGTGCGGATGACTGGAAAGAGCTGTGGAAACGCCAGGTGATACTCGGAATAATCCCGTACTACACGTTTGTGGAGAGAGACACCGGGGCCTGTTCCTATTTTGCAGTACCATTAGCCAAGGCTTGGGAAATCTATCGTCATGCCATGCAGGGTGTCTCTGGTCTGGGGCGGACTGCGAGGGGTCCCAGTATGAGTGCAGGGCCTGGTAAGGTGGAGATTCAGGGTGTGGCCGAAGTCGCCGGAGAAAAGGTCTTTGTGCTACGTTTCATCCAAGCTCGAAATCCGGATTGGGTACAGCGCCCGTTTTTTGCCCGATTTGATGCGCAAGCCACTTGGCTGGATCAGCTCGAGCCCGCCTTTGGTGAGTCCCGATTCTTTTATGAGGCAGAGTATCAGACAATGCTTTCTTGCTGAAAAGACAACGCTTTCTGGGCTGAATTGACGAACTATTCAAACAATGTGTAGCGTCTTGATTGATACCACCCTAGAGTAATGATGGTTTTATATCATCGGTTCGGCAGCGGTCTTTGCTAGAATTCTTTGGGCGAGTCGTCGATAGGCTATGCAAAAGAGCGTACGAGGCCCGGCAAAATATAGAATTCAACGCTGACCAAAGGTAACTGATTCCTATTGGCAATCTTAGAGCTGGTTTTCTAAGGTTGATGTCATTTTCTACGTCATGGCATGTAGTTTGCTAACTATTTTGGGCTATCCCAGCTCATCATCGGAATGGGGGTAATGATGAACAGAGTCACAATTGTAGGCGCCGGATTGGTGGGTGAGACCACCGCTCAGATCTTGGCGGAAGCCGAACTGTGTCGTGAGCTGGTCTTGATAGACATCCGAGAGGATGCACCTCAAGGAGTAGCCTTGGACGTTATGCAGACGTCCAGTTTTTTCCATTTCGATACACGTGTGACGGGATCGAATGAACCATCTGCCATGGCTGGATCTGATTTGATTATCGTGACCGCAGGGGTCCCTCGTAAGCCCGGCATGTCACGCTCTGATGTCCTGGATGTCAATTTGAAGGTGATTGATGGAATCATAGACAATGCTTTGGAGTATGCCCCAGATGCGATGATTCTCATGGTGACAAACCCTGTGGATGTGCTGACCTACAGGGCTTGGCAGCGATCGGGATGGCCTCGTCACCGCGTGTTCGGGCAGGCGGGGGTATTGGATGCATCGCGGATGGCCAGTTTTATTGCGATGGAGACCGGTTTTTCCTCTCTCGATATAACGACCATTGTCCTCGGCGGGCATGGGGATACGATGGTACCACTGCCGCGTTTCTGTACGATCAACGGTATTCCGGTGAGACAATTCATTGACGAGGATAAACTCCAGGCAATTATTGAGCGAACGAGAAATGGTGGTGCAGAGATTCTATCGTTGAGAAAGACTAGCAGTGCATATGATGCCCCTGCTGCAGCCGTAGCGACAATGGTGGATGCCATCGCCAACAATCGACGCAGAATACTACCGACGGTTGCTTTACTCGATGGTGAGTATTCCGAAAAGGATCTGGCAATGGGTGTACCCTGTGTGCTTTCTGAGCAAGGCGTTGAAAGTATTGTTGAATTGGAGCTGAATGATGAGGAATGGACTTCCTTTCGCGTCTCTGCACAATCAGTGCGTCAAGATATAGACCGAATCGAATAATCGACACACTAAGTTGATTTTCCATAATCGGCAGCTTTTAGCGTAGTATAGGCATCATTAAAATTGAGTTGAGGAGCTAGTAATGGCGGAAGTAAAAACATTTACTTTGACAAATGATGAAACAGGTCAATCCATCAAACTGCCAATCAGAGAGTCTGTGCAGGGACCTGCTGCCATCGATGTTTCTTCGCTCTACAAGGAAGCCGGGGTTTTTACCTACGACCCTGGATTCATGTCTACAGCCAGTTGTCAGAGTAAAATTACTTATATTCAGGGAGAAGAAGGATTATTGGAATATCGTGGGTATCCCATCGAGCAATTGGCGGTAAACGGGGATTTTCTTGAGACTGCATACCTGTTGCTCTACGGTGAGTTGCCCAAAAAGGATGAGCTCGCCGAGTTCGATCACGATATCACTCACCATACGATGCTCAATGAAACCTTGAAGAACTTCTTCAACGGTTTTCATTATAATGCCCATCCTATGGCGATCATGGTGGGTGTCGTAGGCTCTCTCTCCGCCTTTTATCATGACTCTCTGGATATCAACGACCCACAGCAGCGGGAGATTGCCGCACATCGATTGATTGCTAAGATGCCGTCAATTGCAGCTGCTAGTTACCGGCACAACATTGGTGCGCCTATCGTCTATCCGCGTCATAGCTTATCCTACTGCGCGAATCTTCTGCATATGATGTATGCCACTCCCTGTGAGCAGTATGAGCCGGATCCAATTGCTGAAAAGGCATTGAATCTGCTCTTCATCCTGCATGCGGATCATGAACAGAATGCCAGTACATCTACGGTGCGCCTGGCGGGTAGTTCATTGGCTAACCCGTTCGCCTGTATCGCCGCGGGTATCGCATCACTTTGGGGGCCGGCACATGGCGGTGCCAACGAGGCGGTATTGGATATGTTGGCTGAAATTGGTGATGTGTCACAAATTGATAAATATATCGCCAAGGCCAAAGATAAGGATGACAGTTTCAGGCTCATGGGATTTGGGCACAGGGTATACAAAAAATATGACCCACGGGCCAACATTATCCGTGATGTGTGCCATCAAGTGTTGGAAAAACTGGCGGATACCAATAATCCCTTATTCGAGCTGGCACAACGCTTGGAGGAGATTGCGCTCAGCGACGAATACTTCATCGAGCGGAAGCTGTACCCGAATGTCGATTTCTATTCCGGTATAATTTACAGGGCACTGGGAATCCCGAACAATATGTTCACAGTCATGTTCGCCATAGCTCGAACCGTAGGGTGGGTTGCTCATTGGATGGAGATGATGAGTGATCCCCGTCAGAAGATCGGTCGACCGAGACAAGTTTACAAAGGTCATGCCCGAAGAGAATACATACCCATTAGTCAGCGTGACTGAGTAGTTTTTCAAGTTGTTGAACCGTCAAGCCTTTGATTGGCCGATGTTCCTGTGGGTCAAGGGGTCGCTTATTGAAGCCTGTGTCGGGCAGGACAATGAGTTCGAAGTAGTTGCCATCAGCGGTAAAATGATAGCTTGGCATTATTTTACGACTACCATCGGTAAATTTGATTGAGCAGTCCTTTTCATGCCACGGGATATGGAGTGCCAGCAGGCTTAGTGCAACATCTTCAGGTGTGGGGGCAAACAAGAACAGGCGGATGCGGCTATTCAGGTCTGCAGTGCCTTCATAAACGGGCCCGATGAGCAGGGGTTTGTACTGCTTCAGGGCCTTCATTGCCGGTAAAGCGGCGTTACGCATATTTTTTACTGCTGATTGTTGTTCGGTGCCACGAAAAAGGCGTTGCTGTTCCCTGAGGGCAGAATCAACCTCCTCGTGATTGGGCATCAATCGTCTATTATGGACGCCGAGTTTTGTGGCCGCTTTATTGATTGCAAAGATTAAATCATCCGACCGATAATCCGTTAATATCCTTGCTGCTTCATAGGCAATGCGGCGCTGTATTTCACGTTTTCCTGCTTTCATTCATACTTAAAAGGGATCTTCTTCGGGTTCGACAAGCAACGCTGGCGTCTTTTTCCCGAAAGAGTGGCTGGAGGATGTTGTGGGTTTCGGTGCGTGGCTCTCCCTGAAGACCTCAAAGATCGCGTTCTGATCGCCTGTACTTACTGGTTTACCAGTATTGACGTCGATTCTCATGGTTATCATGCCTGGCGGTTGCTCAGGTAAAATCTCTTTAGTGCCATCTAGTGCGACTCGCATGAAATCAATCCAGGCGGGCAGAGCGGTACGGCCGCCCACTTCTCCACGTCCAAGTGGAGAGGCATCATCAAACCCAACCCAGGTCACGGTAACGAGATGTTGGTTAAAACCGTTGAACCATGCATCTCGTTGATCATTCGTCGTGCCTGTTTTGCCAGCTAAATCACTACGGTTTAAGGACTTGGCGAGTTTTGCTGTGCCATGCTGGATGACGTCTCGCATCATGGAATTCATCAGATAGTGATTCTGTGCAGTAATCACCCTGGGTGCACAATTGATTGTAGCCTGATCCTCGTCATGAGTTTCTTCAACTCTAAACACAGTTTTTTCAGAAATTGAGTCGTCAGTATGGCAGACCTGGGTTGGACTGCTTTGGAAAACGATATTCTGTTGATCATCTTCTATGAATTCGATGAAATAAGGTCGAACGTGGTAACCGCCATTGGCTAGAACCGCATACCCTTCGGCCATCTGTAACGGGGTAACAGCGCCGCTTCCTAAAGCGAGCGATAGGTCTCGGGGGAGTTCATCTTGACTGAAACCAAACCGGCTAATGTACTCTAGCGTGTTGGCTATACCCATTTTTCTTAATAGGCGAATGGAAACTAAATTTCGTGATTGAGAGAGGGCATAACGCAAACGTGTGGGACCAAAGAATTTTCCACTGTAATTTTCCGGGCGCCAAGTGGACTCAAGCCCTGGATCATCGAAAACGACTGGGGCATCGTTTATTAGTGTTGCTGCTGTGTAACCCTGGGCAAGTGCGGCGGAATAGATAAATGCCTTGAAACCTGAACCGGGTTGGCGCTTGGCTTGAGTAACTCGATTGAATTTGCTGTAGTAGTAGTCATAGCCTCCAACCAGTGCCTTGATTGAGCCATTGTCGGGTGATATTGATATTAGCGCCCCTGACACACGTGGAATTTGAGCGAGACGCCAATACGGCTCTCCCTCGTCTGACGTGTCATGATAAATCCTTATCATATCACCTTGCTTGAGGATATCGGATGTAACTTTGGGTTTGGATCCCAGGTGATCCTGATCCACGAAATTACTTGCCCAGGACAATCCATTCCACTCCAGCGTGAGAGATGTCCCGTCTACTTTCAATACGTCGGCTGATTTTTCGTCAATATCGATCACCACAGCATTCGACAAGTCAGCAATGGCTGGCATTTCACGGAGGTGTTGGATTAACAAGTCAGGGTTCTCCAGGTCCTCAACAGGGATATGCCCTTCGACGCCGCGATATCCATGGCGTTTGTCATATGCGTGTAATGATTTTCGGACGGCTCTATTGGCTGCTTCCTGGAAACGGCTATCCAATGTAGTGTAAATGCTATATCCGGAAGTGTAGGCTTCATCTGTGAATAGGTTGACAGCCAAGGCTCTTGCCATTTCTGCTAAATAGGGGGCTTCTAACTCATTTGGGGCTTGCTGAAGTGACGCGGAAACACCGGCGTCTGTTGCTGTATCGTATTGATCTTTGGTAATAAGATTGAGGTCAAACATACGTCCGAGTACATAATTTCTGCGTATTACCGCGCGATCCGGGTTGGTTATTGGATTGTAACGTGAGGGGGCTTTGGGCAGTCCGGCTATCATGGCAATCTCAGAAAGCTCAAGTTTCCTAACCGGTCTGCCGTAATAGACTTTAGATGCTGCACCTATACCATAGGCACGGTGACCCAGATAGATTTTGTTGAGGTAAAGTTCGAGTATTTCTTGTTTTGTCAGCAGGCGCTCAATTTTAAGAGCAAGAAATATTTCGTTGAGTTTGCGGGTGTACGTTTTTTTACGGCTGAGAAAAAAGTTTCTCGCAACCTGCATGGTAATGGTACTGCCTCCTTGTCGTCGCTCACCGGTTAGGAGTAGTTGAGTGGCAGCCCGGATTAGGCCTTGGTAATCAACACCGGGATGTTCGAAAAATCGATCATCTTCGGCTGCCAGGAAGGCCTGAATGAACTGCTCAGGGATCTCATTAAATTTAAGGGGTTCTCGGCGTTTTTCGCCGTACTCAGCAATGAGTTTTCCTTCGCTGCTGTATACACGTAATGGCTCCTGGAGCCGAATATCTTTCAGAGTTTCGATGGATGGCAGATCTGGTTCGAGGTGGAGATAGACAGCTAGTACACCCCCGGCACCTAGAATTGCAAGGCCGAGAAATAGGACTAAGAGGTACTTGATTGTTTTGTAAAGCAACTTCATGCGCTGGTTCACAGATTTGCAGTGATTCGAACGATCGGTATGAACTGTATGCGGTTGATATGTTAACAAAATTGGACAATATTGTTTGCCACAATGTTTGAAAAAACCACTTCACAAAAAAATCATTTACTGCTATATAGTTAGTTTATTTTGTTAAAGGAATTCCTCTAGTTTGGTTGCTGCTTATCAGCTTAATAGAAATTAGGAAACCGAATGTTTTTCTTTGGAAGAAAAAAGCCGCCTCTAGTCGGCATTGATATTAGCTCAACAGCGGTGAAATTACTCGAGCTGTCGCAAGCTACCGGGCGTTCTGGAGCTAATTTCAGGGTAGAAGCTTACGGTGTTGAACCACTACCCTCAAATGCTGTTGTTGAAAAGAATATTGCTGAAGTCGATGCGGTTGGTGAGGCGATACGCGCTGCAATGAAGCGCTCCAGCTCAAAAGCCAAAAACGCCGCAGTTGCCGTATCAGGGTCGGCGGTAATCACGAAGGTCATTTCAATGCCTGCATCGCTTTCTGAGCAGGACCTGGAAAGCCAGATACAGTTGGAAGCGGATCAATACATTCCTTATCCTCTAGAGGAAGTGAACATCGACTTTGAAGTCATGGGGCCATCTGATAAGAACCCAGAGCTGGTCGATGTGCTGTTGGCTGCATCCAGAAGTGAAAACGTGGACGACCGAGTCGCAGCACTGGAATTGGCTGGATTGACTGCAACAGTAGTGGATGTCGAAGCATATGCGATGGAAAACGCGTGTACGCAATTGATAGATCAATTGCCCGAAGAGGGAGAAGAACAGACCATAGCCATTGTTGACGTTGGTGCCACGACAACAACTTTGAACGTTTTACACAACAACAAAATTATTTATACACGAGAACAGAATTTTGGCGGAAGACAACTCACGGAAGAAATCCAAAGGCGCTATGGTTTGTCGATGGAGGAGGCTGGGATGGCCAAGCGGCAGGGTGGACTACCTGATAATTACATACCTGAGGTTTTAGGCCCATTTAAAGAGGCAATGGCTCAACAGGTTAGTCGTTCTTTGCAGTTTTTCTTCTCTTCCAGCGCTTTCAGCAGCGTAGAGCATATCGTACTTGCAGGGGGTAGCTCATCGATTCCGGGTGTCGATGATCTGATTGAAGAAAAGTTGGGTACATCGGCTTCAGTCGCCAATCCTTTCGCAAATATGTCTGTTTCTAACAAGGTGAAACCACAAGTGTTGAGTGCTGATGCACCAGCATTAATGATTGCGTGTGGGCTCGCTTTGAGGAGTTTCGACTGATGGCACGTATCAATCTACTACCATGGCGAGAAGCCGAGCGAAAAAGACGTCAACAAGAATTTGGCATGATGGTGATGTTTGGTGTGATGATCACCCTGTTCTTGTTGGTTGGTGCTCACATGCAGATTGAAAGCCAGATTAATGCCCAAGCTCAACGAAATTCATATCTGCAGAGAGAAATCGATGAGGTCGAGAGGCAAATTACCGAGATTAGAGATCTCGATAAAACAAAAGCCAACCTTCTGGCTCGTATGAATATCATCCAGGAATTGCAAAGTAGCAGGCCGCAGATCGTCCATCTGTTTGACGAGGTGGTCTCAACTCTTCCGGACGGTGTCTTTCTTGATTTGATTAGCCAGAGTGGGACTCAGGTGGAAATGGTTGGACAGGCCCAGTCAAATGCAAGAGTGTCGTCATTCATGAGGAATATCGAAGAATCGCTTTGGCTGGGTAATCCGAGGTTGGACTTTATTGAAAGTAAGGAATCAACTGGAACAGGATTAAGTCACTTTAAATTGACGGCAAGTCAGATCTCCCAGATCGCGGAGGTAAAAAAGTGAATCTTGAAGAACTCAATGAACTTGATTTTAGTAATATCGGTATTTGGCCGATACCGGTAAAAATAGTTCTCGTTTTATTGGTTTGCGTGTTAGTAGGTGTTGGTGGATATTATTTAGATACAGAAGACCAACTTGACCGCTTAACCAACATTGAAAAAAAAGAGGACGAATTACGTAAAACCTTCGAGGTAAAGCAGGCCAAGGCTGCAAATCTAGATGCCTACCGGAAGCAGCTTGAAGAGATGAAACAATCATTTGGCGCCATGCTCAGACAATTGCCGAATAAAACTGAAGTTGCTGATTTGTTGGTTGATGTATCACAAACTGGGCTTGCGGCTGGGCTAGAGTTTGAGCTTTTTAAACCGGAAGCTGAAGTGCCGAGAGAGTTTTATGCGGAATTACCAATACAGTTGAAGGTTACAGGCCAGTATCATGAGTTTGGGAATTTTATCAGCGGACTCGCAGCACTACCACGAATCGTAACCATCCATGATATCAAAATAGAAGAGCGAAAACAGACAGATGCTGGAAAGCTCCTTTCTTTACAGGCGACAGCGAAAACCTACCGATATTTGGATGAAGAGGAAGTTCAATGAAATCATTCCTCAAGTTTCTATCTTTATGTTTTATGTACCTAATGGCCATGAGTCTAGTGGGATGCGCCAATCCAAATCTGCAGGACCTGCGTGATTTTGTCGCCAAGAAAAAGGCGGAAATTCCTGAACGAATTGATCCTATTCCAGAAATCAAACAAATTGATACTTTCCTTTATGAGCATCAGGGTCGGCGTGATCCATTCATGCCAACAGATAAACGGGTCACACAAGAGGTGGACTTGGTCGAAAACGGCATAATGCCGGATATCAATCGGAGGAAGGAAGAACTGGAGAACTATTCTTTGGATGCTTTGAGAATGGTCGGGACCTTGCAGCAATCAGGAATTACCTGGGGCTTGGTAAAGAGCAAAGAAGGCACTATTCACCGGGTAAAAAATGGTAACTACATGGGTCTGAATCATGGAAGAATCGTACTGGTTTCCGAAGATAAAATAGAAATGAATGAGATTATTCAGGATAGTTCGGGCGGCTATAGTGAGCGTCAGGCTTCACTGGTATTGACAGAGTAGTCAAGAGGAATTTTGAAATGAGACGTTTGCCAAGGGCAATCAATGAGTTGGGTGTTAGAAAGTTTTTTCTTAGTAACATCTTGATGAGAAGCTTTTTACTCATTCTGCTTTCTATAGGCTTTATACCAAATATTGTGTGGGCTGAGACCTACTTGGAAGCCATCGATTTTTCTGTACTTCCGGGGGATAAAGTACAGATAAATCTGCAACTGAGCGGTAAGGCTTCTGAACCCGCCAGCTTTACGACAGACAACCCATCAAGAATTTCGTTAGATTTTATGGGTGTTAAAAGTAGTCTGGGTTATAAAACCAAATTAATTGGCGTTGGGTCTGCACATTCTGTGACTGCATTGGAAGCCGGCAATCGTACACGTGTCGTCATCAATTTGACTGACTCCGTGGCACACGATATCAAAGTTATTGATGATAAAGTTGAAGTTTCTTTGGGTGGTGATAGACAGGAATCTTCAACAGTCAAAAACACCTTGTCAATCACTGAAAACGAATCACAAGACGTTAGTGAACTGCCCGTGTCAAATGTTACCGACATCAGTAGTATTGACTTCAGGCGGGGGAGAGAAGGTGAAGGGCGAGTTTTGGTGACTCTCAACAATCCAGCGATTCCTGTTGATGTGAGGGAAGAAGGTGGGCGTATTGTTGTTGAGTTTTTCAAGGCAAGTATTAATCCAAATCTGTTACAGTCACTTGATGTGGTCGATTTCGCCACGCCGATTACCTTGGTTGAAACTAAACGCAGTGGTGAAAATACTCGCATTGAGATTTCTCCTGCCGGTGAATATGACTATCTTGCCTATCAAGCCAATGAAGTCTTCGCAGTTGAAGTACGAGCATTGACGAAACAGGAGAAAGAAGCGCTGCAGAAAGAGCGAATGGTATTTACCGGTGAAAAACTTTCACTCAACTTTCAGGACATTGAAGTTCGTTCAGTCTTGCAGTTGTTGGCTGATTTCACTGGGCTCAATTTAGTGACAAGTGACACAGTGAGTGGGCGCATAACTTTAAGATTAAAGAATGTCCCCTGGGACCAAGCGCTGGACATTATTCTTAAGTCAAAAGGGCTGTCTAAACGTCAAACGGACAACGTGATTATGGTTGCCCCGACAGAAGAGATAGCGGCTCGTGAACAACTCGAATTGGAATCACAGAAAAAAATCGAAGAGCTTGCACCGTTACGCTCGGAGTTTATTCAGGTAAATTATGCTAAGGCGGAAAATCTGGCGAATCTGTTCAAATCTGATGAGAATCGGTTACTTTCCGACCGTGGGAATGTCACAGTTGATGTGAGAACCAACACATTACTGATTCAGGATACGGCCGCAAAACTCAATGATATCAGACGGTTATTGAAAAAACTCGATATTCCCGTACGGCAAGTGCTCATCGAGTCTAGAATTGTCATCGCAAACAATGATTTTGCCAGAGAGTTGGGCGTACGCTTCGGTATAAATGGTGACTATGACATCGGTGATAGCTTTGGATTGACGGCCGGTGGTTTGCCAGGACACACGGGAGGAACTGCAGGGATAGCCCCGGGAATTGAGAACCCAGCGGGTTCCTCGAATGAAGCGCTGATGGTCAATTTGCCTGTCAGTAATGCATCTGGTGCTGTGAACTTCTTGGTAGGGAAGGTGGGTACTTATCTCTTGCAGCTGGAACTTTCCGCAATGCAGAGAGAAGGTAAAGGCGAGATCATTTCAAGTCCCAGGGTAATAACATCGGACCAGAATAAAGCCTCTATCAAGCAAGGTTTCGAAATACCTTACCAGGAAGCCAGTTCTAGTGGTGCCACCTCAGTCAGTTTCAAGGAGGCAGTATTAAAGCTTGAAGTAACGCCGCAAATTACCCCAGATGACCGGATTCGCATGGATCTAGAAATCAATAAAGACAGCCCGGATTATTCTCGAGTCTTGAACGATATCCCTCCGATTGACACGAGAAAGATTGAAACAACGGTCTTGGTGGACAATGGTGAGACGGTTGTCTTGGGTGGAGTCTTCGAGCGAACAAAAACTGACAGTATGGAAAAAGTCCCGTTTTTTGGCGACATACCCTATATCGGAGTACTCTTCAGAAATAATGAAAAAGTGGATGAAAATAAAGAGCTATTGATTTTCGTGACCCCAAAGATTTTAAAAGAGTCGTTAAGTGTCCGATGATCTGATTGAGATCATTCCACTCACTAAAAAAGGCGTATCATGGAGTACGCCTTTTTTTTAGCCTCGATAGTTCTAAATTACGTTGAATCCATGCTCAATGAGGATGGCGTGGTTTTGCGCATGGCTTGCGCTTGAGGCGGTATCTGACTTATCTTCTGCGCATGAACCGAAAACAAAATCTTTTTCTGATCGGCCCTATGGGAGCTGGAAAAACGACAGTTGGCAAGCAGCTGTCGCGTGCATTAGGAATGGAATTCATGGATTCTGATTTGGAAATCCAGCGGCGTACTGGGGTCGATATACCGACAATTTTCGAATTCGAAGGAGAGCAGGGTTTTCGAGATCGTGAGCGGGCAGTAATAGAAGAACTAACGGCAAAAGAAGGTATTGTATTGGCCACTGGGGGAGGTGCGGTACTGGATGCGGATAATCGGCGGGTATTGTCATCACGAGGGCTTGTGATCTACTTGCACTGTAGCCCAGAACACCAGTATGACCGTACCTATCGAGACCGTAATCGCCCATTGCTACAAACCGAAAATCCACTGGAGAAACTGAAGGATCTGATGCAAATACGCGAACCGCTGTACCGTCAAACGGCAGATATGGTGGTGATTAGTGAGCGGCGGAATGCCCAGGCTGTTGTGCGCGAAATTCAGGCCGGGTTGGAAGCAATAGGTAGATAGATTCTCCATTTGACAGATTGGGAGTCATTTTGGAACGGGTACAAAAAGAATTAGTTGTGGATTTGGGTGATAGAAGTTATCCGATATATATCGGTACGGGTCTTCATCGCCAAGCCAAACTTTATGAAAGGCATGTGGCAGGTAACCAGGTGATGGTGGTTACCAATGAAACTATTGCGCCTCTATACCTCGAAGGCACCGTAGAGGCGCTGTCGAAGTTCGACACTCAGAGTGTGATCCTACCCGATGGTGAAAAGCACAAGACGCTGGATGTGTTGAACGAAGTCTACACGGCGCTATTGAGAAACCGCTTCAACCGAACCTGTACCCTGATTGCCCTGGGGGGTGGCGTAATCGGTGATATCACCGGTTTTGCAGCCGCCTCATATCAACGGGGTGTCTCATTCATCCAAGTGCCAACGACATTATTGGCGCAAGTTGATTCCTCAGTCGGAGGGAAAACCGGCGTGAATCATGTTTTGGGGAAAAACATGATTGGTGCCTTTTATCAACCCAGAGCCGTATTAGCTGACACGATGACCCTTGAGACACTGGATGAACGACAGCTTGCGTCGGGCATCGCTGAGGTCATCAAATATGGTCTGATCGCGGATGGGGAATTTTTTTTCTGGCTGGAACAGAATATGGATAGCTTACTTGCCATCGACAAGGAGGTCATCGCCTATGCCATTGAGCGGTCATGTCAATGCAAGGCAGATGTGGTTGCAGCCGATGAGAGGGAGGCAGGTCAAAGGGCTTTACTCAACCTGGGCCATACCTTTGGACATGCGATTGAAACAGGAATGGGGTATGGCGAGTGGCTGCATGGCGAGGCCGTGGCCGCAGGTATGTGTATGGCCGCAGATCTTTCACTCCGGTTGGGTTGGATTTCCGAAGAAGAGATGCAAAGATGTTGTCGATTGATTGCCCGTGCAGGACTTCCGTTGAATCCACCGGAAGAACTCAATGCCGAGCGTTTCTTGGAGTTGATGGCGGTTGATAAAAAGGTCTTGGATGGCAGGCTTAGGCTGGTACTCTTGAAGGGTATTGGCTCATCGATCGTCACCGATGAATTCGATCAGACAAGACTCATTCAGACCTTATCTGAGTATGGGCGATGATTTGCTCGTAACTGTTTGACAATGCTGGTAAAAGATACTGAATATTTCACCACTCCGGAGACCTCCCAGCGGTTCGACCTGATCCGTCATCTCATCGAAAACAGTGAAATCGTGCCGCTCGTACGCGGGCCCAAGGGTATTGGAAAAAGCCTGTTGGCAGCCCGTATCCAGGAGACAGCACCAGAGAATTGGTCAGTCTGCTTGCTGGAAGCAAATTCGGCGCTATCACCTGAACAGTTGTTGGCTGCCATCGCTCGTTGTGCCGGCTGGACGGATCTTAGAGAGGACCTTTTGCAGGGTTTAATCGGGCGTTTCGAGATGATGCGAGAGCAGAGGATCCAGCCTGTCATTCTGGTTGACGAAGCGCACCTTTTACCGCCGACGGCATTGATCACCCTATTGCGGCTTTATGAAAGGCAGCGCGTCGGCGAGCCATTGGTCAGTATTGTATTGTTTGCAGATGACCAGATAGACATGCTGCTTTCGACTCCACAACTAAGGATCATGTCACCACAGTCGATCCAGGTCATCGACCTGCAACCGCTCAACCGAGAAGAAGCGACCTCCTTCATGCATTTTCTGTTACAAGTGGAGGGACTGAGTGTCGATTTGGAACTGAGTGGATCGAAGATGACAAAGCTGTACCGGGATACGCGTGGTATCCCGGGGCTGTTACGGCAAGCGATTGTGAGTGCAGTAGGTCAAGAGGAAGAGGAGCAATCGAAACGCAACATCATGTTTTCGCCCCTCATCTACATTATGTTACCGATTCTTATCTTGGCGAGCGGGATCTTGTGGTTTCAAGCGCCGATCAATCGGGTTTTCGAGGGCCCAGAACCGCAACCTCAAGCAACACAGACCAATTTACCTAAATCGTCAAAGACAAAGGCTACAGAATCGACACTGACAGACTTATCGGAAACGACAGTTATTGACGAGGAGCCTACTCCCCAGGAAAGTGATTCTGTCGAGGTCGAGCAACCTGTGACGCCTGCTTCGCTCACCCAGGAGGAGGTGACTGAGGTGCAAGACTTACATGACGATGTCAGTCAACAGGTGAATCTTTTACCTACAGAGGCCGTTGAGTTTCAGGCGCTTGAGGAACAGGGTGCAGACAGTGACGCTGCACCGATAAGTCAAGATAGCGATCTGGGAGTGGATGTTGGACCACCGATTGAGTCTGAGTTCGATCCGGTATCGGAAGCGCAGAATGCCGCTGAATTGGAACCTGCAGTCAAACAAGCTGAGCCTGATCCGCATACAGAGACAGCGCCGATATCCGCGCAATCCGAGACATCCCCAGTGGTCAATAGCCAAGACGCAGCAGGACCCTTGTTGGAGCAGGCGGTTGTCGAGGACAAACCTGACGATGAGCCATATCGAAATAGCGAGTGGCTCAAGGCCCGTCCCCCCGGATTCTATACGCTTCAACTGTTGGGGGTGGAAAGGCTCCCATCACTGGAAAAATATATTCTGCAACACGGGCTACAGGAAGAGGTCTTCTACCTCAAGACGCTAAGAAACGGAAAACCCTGGTATCCCCTCCTGTGGGGTGAATTTCCCGACAAACAAAGTGCCATTCAGGGGCAAAAAAAATTGCCATCTGCAGTGCGCAGAAGCGGTGTTTGGGCCAGGTCTTTCGCCGAATTGCAGAAGTTACCCGGTTTGGACCGGTAAGCACACTGTGGATACTCTGTATCAAAAGGATTCGGCACCCTGCCCCACTATGATGAGCAAAAAATGTCGGTAGTCTGTCAGCATATCACTCATAGGGACGGTAACTCCTTGAAAATTTGAAGATCAGTGCCGCACACCCACTGAATCGTTGGTTCAGTTGCACCAAATAAGGGCGCCTCGCCTTGAACTTATTCCAAAATTCCCTTCGCTCTCCCGGGTTGACTCAGTCTGTTGATCCATGACGCTGATGTTTTGACGGATCGATCATCATTCTTGAGAAATTCAGTGCGCTGAGAGCTGATCAATATGCTGGCTTAGCCACCCAATCTCAAGTATCCTAGGCCGTTCCTCGTCCTATTCGGGACGGCTGGCGGCCTATTGTGTCGCGGAATTTCCTTTTTATAGGTAATGACAGATAACACTACCGTTAGGGAACGGTAGGTATATGGGCCAGATAACAAAAGATCGAGGTTTACAATGGGCCAT
This sequence comes from Gammaproteobacteria bacterium, assembly GCA_030066355.1. Taxonomy (GTDB): domain Bacteria; phylum Pseudomonadota; class Gammaproteobacteria; order Chromatiales; family Chromatiaceae; genus JASJBU01. The sequence continues at coordinate 23,748 of JASJBU010000015.1, forward strand.
AGTAGTTTGCCTCCAAGACAGGGTTTGTATGACCCGGTTAATGAACATGATGCCTGTGGTGTTGGTTTTGTCGTCAACATCAAGGGTGTAAAAAGTCACCAGATCATCCAGCAGGGTCTCGGGATTTTGGATCGCTTGACCCATCGGGGTGCAGTCGGAGCAGACCCGAGAGCGGGTGATGGGGCAGGTTTACTGGTGCAGATTCCAGATGCCTTGTTTCGTTCGGCCGTTAACTTCGAATTGCCCGGCACAGGTGAATATGCGATCGGCATGGTGTTTCTGCCGCAGAATGAAGCGAGCCGAAATGAGTGTGAAGAGACGATCGAACGCCTGGTCCAGGACGAGGGGCAACGGGTAATTGGCTGGCGGGATGTGCCGGTCGATAATACTGGGTTGGGTTACAGCGTGATACCCACGGAACCCGTGATTCGCCAGATCTTCGTTGCCCGCGGTGATAATTGTAATGATCAGGATAGCTTCGAACGCAAGTTGTTTGTGATTCGCAAGCAGATCGAGAAACTGGTACGGGATGCGGAGATGGAGGGCGGCGATGCCTTCTACTTCACCTCATTCTCTTCCCGAACCCTTGTCTACAAAGGCATGCTGCTTTCAGATCAGGTCGGTGAATATTACCAGGACCTCAAAGATCCCAACTTTGAGTCTGCCCTGGCGTTGGTGCATCAACGCTTCTCCACCAACACCTTCCCTACCTGGGACCTGGCGCATCCCTTCCGCATGATTGCACATAACGGTGAGATCAACACCCTGCGCGGTAACGTCAACTGGATGGCAGCACGTAAGAATTCCATGGCCTCCGATATTCTGGGCGAGGATCTGGACAAGATTTGGCCGCTAATCCCGGAGGGGCAGTCGGATTCTGCCTGCTTCGACAATGCCCTGGAACTGCTGGTTGCCGGGGGCTATAGCCTCTCCCATGCGATGATGATGCTGATACCCGAGGCCTGGAGCGGCAACAAGTTGATGGATCCCAAGCGGCGGGCCTTCTACGAATACCATGCAGCGCTGATGGAGCCCTGGGACGGCCCCGCCGCAGTGGCTTTTACCGACGGCCGCCAGATCGGCGCCACCCTGGACCGCAATGGGCTGCGTCCGGCCCGTTACCTGATCACCGACGACGATCTGGTGGTGATGGCCTCCGAGATGGGGGTGTTGGAGATCCCGGAAGAAAAGATCGTCAAGAAATGGCGTCTACAGCCCGGCAAGATGTTTTTGATCGACATGGAGCTGGGGCGGATCATTGACGACGCCGAGCTGAAAGAGCAACTGGCCAGCGCGGAACCCTATCAAGATTGGCTCGACAAGACCCAGATCCATCTCGATGAACTACCCTCCGACGTAGCGCCCATGGCCCCGGATGAGGGGACTCTGCTGGATACCCAACAGGCCTTCGGTTACAGCCAGGAGGACATCAAGTTCCTGCTCACACCGATGGTTATGACCGGCCAGGAAGGCACGGGTTCTATGGGGGCGGACAATCCGCCCTCGGTGCTGTCCTTGCGGGCCAAGCATCTGTCGACCTATTTCAAACAGAATTTTGCCCAGGTCACCAATCCGCCCATCGATCCGATTCGTGAGGAACTGGTGATGTCACTGGTCAGTCTGATCGGCCCGCGACCCAACCTGCTGAACCCCTCGGATGCGGGCAAGCACATGCGCCTGGAGGTGTCCCAACCGGTACTCACCAATGAGGATCTGGAGCGGATCCGTCATGTCGAAGACAACACTGCCGGGGCCTTTCGCACCAAGACCCTGACGATCACCTATCCGGTCGCCGCGGGCACGGAGGGAATGCGTACCGCATTGACCGCGTTGTGCGAGTTGGCAGAGCAGAAGGTGCGTGAGGGTTACAACATCCTGATTCTGTCGGACCGGAAAGTGGACGCCGATAATATCGCCATACCAGCCTTGCTGGCCACCTCTGCGGTGCATCATCACCTGATTCGTAAAGGGTTGCGCACCGAATCTGGGCTGGTGATCGAGACAGGTGCGGCCCTGGAGGTTCATCATTATGCGACTCTGGCGGGCTATGGTGCTGAAGCGGTCAATCCCTATCTGGCTTTCGATACCATCCAGGCCCAGTTGCCGCTGTTCCCCGAGCGCCTGGATTTTGCCGAGGCCCAGAGTCGTTACATCAAGGCGATCGGCAAGGGACTGAAAAAGGTGATGTCCAAGATGGGCATCTCGACCTACCAATCCTACTGCGGGGCGCAGATTTTCGATGCAGTGGGGCTCTCCAGCGATTTCATCGCGGCCTATTTCACCGGTACCACGACCACCATCGAAGGGGCCGGGCTGATGGAAGTTGCCGCTGAAGCCCTGAAATGGCACGACAAGGGATATGGGCACCAGCAGATCTATCGCAAGCATCTGGATGTAGGCGGCGACTATGCGTACCGTCTACGCGGCGAGGACCACAACTGGACCCCCACGACCATTGCCAAAATCCAGCACGCCGTACGCAGCAACAATTGGCAGACCTACGAGGCGTTCGCCCGTGACATTAACGAGCAGAACGAGATTTTGCTGACCCTGCGGGGCCTGTTCACTTTCAAGTGGGCGGATGCACCGCTATCCCTCGATGAGGTGGAGCCCGCCAGTGAGATCGTCAAACGCTTCGCTACCGGTGCCATGTCATTCGGTTCGATTTCTTACGAGGCCCATTCGACCCTAGCGCGGGCGATGAACCAGATCGGTGGTAAGTCAAACACCGGTGAGGGCGGTGAAGAGCCGGAACGTTTCAATCCGCTCGAAGACGGTACCCGCAATCCGGAGCGTTCAGCCATCAAGCAGGTGGCCTCAGGGCGTTTTGGAGTGACCGCCGAGTATCTGGTCAACTCCGATGACATCCAGATCAAGATGGCCCAGGGCGCCAAGCCCGGTGAGGGTGGCCAGCTGCCTGGCCACAAGGTCAATCAGCAGATCGCCCGGGTGCGTCACTCCACCCCCGGCGTCGGCCTGATATCACCGCCGCCGCATCACGATATCTACTCCATCGAGGATCTGGCACAATTGATTCACGACCTGAAAAACGTCCAACCCAAATCCCGGATCTCGGTCAAGTTGGTCTCCGAGGTTGGTGTGGGCACCGTCGCGGCGGGGGTATCCAAGGCCCATGCGGACCATGTGACAATTGCCGGTTACGACGGCGGTACCGGTGCATCACCCTTGACCTCCATCAAGCATGCGGGTTCGCCCTGGGAAATCGGATTGGCGGAGACCCACCAGACCCTCGTGCTCAATCAGCTGCGTGATCGGATCGCAGTACAGGCCGACGGTGGCATGCGCACCGGACGGGACGTGGTGATCGCCGCCCTGCTGGGGGCCGATGAGATCGGCTTCGCCACCGCACCGCTGATCGCCTCGGGCTGCCTGATGATGCGTAAGTGCCACCTGAACACCTGTCCGGTAGGCATTGCCACGCAGGATCCGGAGCTGCGCAAGCGTTTCACCGGCAAACCGGAACATGTGGTCAACTACTTTTTCTTCGTCGCCGAAGAGGCGCGCCGTCTGATGGCCAAGCTGGGTTTTCGCACCTTCAACGAGATGATCGGCCAGAGCGACCGGCTGGATATGCGCGAGGCCATCGATCACTGGAAGGCCAAGGGGCTCGACTACAGCCGCTTGTTGGCCAAGCCGGAGGCTGCAAAAGATGTTGGGATCTACAATCGCACCGATCAGGACCACGGGCTCGACAAGGCCATCGACAATGAACTGATCAAACAGGCCGAGCCGGCCCTGCAGCGTGGCGAGCCGGTCAAGATCGAGATTGATATCCACAACTACAACCGCACCTTCGGCACCATGCTGTCGGGGCGTCTGGCCGAGCGTTACGGGCATGCGGGACTGCCTGACGATACTGTGTACATCAAGGCGAAGGGTACCGCAGGCCAGTCATTCGGGGCCTGGGTCACCAAGGGAGTGACCATCGAACTGGCAGGTGAAGGCAACGACTATGTGGGCAAGGGCCTGTCCGGTGGTCGGTTGGTGATCTATCCGCCGAAAGCGTCGAAGATCGGCAAGGCGGAGGAGAACATCATCGTCGGTAACACAGTGCTATACGGCGCGATCAGCGGCGAGTGTTATTTCCGCGGGGTCGCCGGTGAGCGTTTCTGCGTGCGTAACTCGGGTGCCCATGCAGTCATCGAAGGCGTCGGCGACCACGGTTGTGAGTATATGACTGGCGGTATCGTGATCTGTCTAGGCAGCACCGGGCGCAACTTTGCTGCGGGTATGTCGGGCGGTGTCGCCTATGTGCTGGATGAACAGGGGGACTTCGAGGA
>JASJBU010000100.1 GCA_030066355.1 Gammaproteobacteria bacterium
GGTCGATAAACGACAGCATCCTGTGTTGGCTGGCTACAGCCAATACGCAAGATGAGCCAAACGTGTCACCGAAAGAAATGTTCGTTGCCTACCGTGATAAAAACCTTCTAATCGCCGATATCGCCTCTATAAACAGTACTGCCAATATCAAAGAAAATCCGTGCGTCTGTGTCAGTCTCATCGAGATTACCAAGCAGAAAGGATTTAAGCGCAAAGGTGCAGCTGAGGTTGTAGAAAGCTCAGATAAACACTTCGAGTCACTGCTTGGTGAGCTACACAATCTCGGCGGTGAGGCTTTTCCCGTACGTAACATCATCAAAATCACTAAAGAGGCAGCGGAGCCGATTATTGCACCGAGTTATTGGCTGTTTGCGGATATGACAGAACAAAGCCAAGCCAATCAGGCAATGGAGTCATACGGCGTTCGACCCAAGATTTGACCGGCAGGTTATAGGTGGCCTGCCTGATAGTATATTCATGATAAAATGCTCACTCTCAGCAAAAGCCAATCGATGCGAAGCACTTTACCCATAGGAATGCATGCCAATGGTATAACAATGGAAAGTCCTACCAGAACAGTATGCCCTAGTCTTCTTGGATATCTATACCGGTGAATTTGAGACTCATTTATCTATTGACTTCAATCTATTGAACCTTACAGAAAGATCACCCCTCACCCCGAAATTTTTCTCCAATGCGTTTTAATGCAGTTTTGCCTTGCAAAGCTGTTTTGGGTTTTCGACCGAAACCGATTTGCCGGGAACGGAACAGATAGCCGGCAAGTGCGCCGCCCGTAGAGCTGATCAACAAAAGACCGAAGGTAAAGAATTGCGTGAACACCAGGATACAACCCATAGCGAGCACTCCCGCAAACAGGGCTGTCGATTTGGTATTGGCCCTGGCTTGAATACGGCTTCGATCCTTGATCATCTGCTGGTGGCTTTTCTCAATGACTTTGGTCTTCTCTCGTTCGGCCCGGACCCGGATCTTCTCCCGCTCTTTTGAAAAACCATCTCGCACATGAGCAGCAGCATCCTTTTTGGCGTGGGTGATGATCGAGTTGAACCAAAATGCGGTCAACAAACACAGCGCCAACGCCAGTAGTGCACACAGGAACCAGATTTCCTGATTGTCCGTACGCAGTGCAAGGGCGGCCAGAACACCTGTTGCAGCCTGCACCAACAGAATCCCGACCAGAATCTTGAATATCTCGGATAGATTGAAAGACATCATGCATGCATCATCTCAAAAGACGCAGATTTTGTCGCCCTGCTCAACAACCAAAATACAAGCGCTCGCCGCCAAGAATAGTGCAATATCGTGATTCAGGAGAGACCTGATGTGAGGGGTATCAGCAATGGCCTCGCCCCGGTGTTACAGTTGGGGAATGCTTTCTCGCCTAGCAGTCTTCCTCCCGCCGGGCGGTGCAAGGACAGCTATCAGACGATCAGGTTACTCAGCGGGAAAGGCCGACCTACACCGTAGCCTTGGGCAAAGTCAACCTCCAGCTGCCTGAGAACGTTCATGACCGCATCGTTTTCAACATATTCCGCAATGACCTTTTTACCCATCATCTGGGCAATTTCCGTGATGCCCTTGACCATTGCATGGCTCGACTCATCGTCCAGTATGTCTTTGATGAAGATGCCATCGATTTTGACATAATCCACCCGCAGATCCTTCAAGTATGAAAAGGAGGAATAACCTGAGCCAAAATCGTCCAACAGAAAACTGCAACCCATCTGTTGGATATCCTGGATCGCCAGGTTCACGGCCTCGATATCCTTCACGACTGCAGTTTCCGTGATTTCGAAACCGATTTTTTCCTTCGGAAATGCGATCTTCTTCAGGCGACCATTCAGCTCATTGAGGAAATCTTGATCGGAGAGGGATTGCCCGGACAAGTTGATCGTGAAAGCCGTACCTTCATCCAGCTCCTCCCGGTTATCCTCCAGCCAATTAAAAAAGGTCGTCAAGACCCAACGGTCTACGGAACGCATACGGTTATTCTCTTCCGCCACCTTGATGAAATGTACCGGGTTCTGAGCTTCACCATTCTCATTCAAAAACCGTAAGAGTATTTCATAGTGATCATCGCCTTCCCCCACGAACAAGGGTGTAATCTTCTGACAATACAACTGAAGCTTATTGTCACTCAATGCTTCTTCAATCACGGGTAGTGAACGGGTCATCTCCCGCTGCTGATCGATTTTCGAGACCGATGCCTGATACACCCGGGAGCAATTCTGACCCTCGCTTTTCGCCAAGGAGCAGGAATTACCGGCGTTGGCCAGCGCATCCCCTGCTGAATCGAGCAGATTATCGATCAGGGTAATGCCCATACTGGCGGTTACGTAGACCGATGTCCCGTTCCAATTGAACTTGTAGTTGCCAATGGCTCGCCGTTGGGTTTCAGCGATCTGATATCCCCTATCGACGATGCAGTTCTCGATAAGCACGCCGAACTCATTGTCTCCGGTTCTCGAAAGAATCGCTTCACCCGGCAGATAGGTTCGCAGAATACCCACGATATTCTGCAGCAACTGGTCACCGCCCTGCAGGCCACAGATTTCATTTACGACGCGAAACTTGTCGATATCGATGACAATCAGGCAATGCTGACTCCCTTCCTTCTTTGCCAGCTCCAGCAGTCGAGTGACTTCTCTTTCCAAAGCCCGGCGATTCTTCAATCCGGTCAATCGATCAGTGTCGCTCTCGTCTTTGAGTTCCTCGAATGTCTTTTCAAGGGCTCGTTGTACCGCCCTTTCCACCAAGGGAACCTCTTTATCTTCCAACAAAGAGTATTTTCCTTGACTCAGACCTCTTGCCAAACTGATGGAGTCTGTTTCCAATGCTTTGATGCCGGCTCCATCCACAAAGACAAGGCGCGATCCTTCCAGGTTTTTCCAGGCCAGGTTGATGAGTCTGACCTGGCCTCGCTCTCTAGGCTCAACAATCCAGTCATCCACCTGAATCGCATCGACGATATTCAGCCATGGCGCTATAGTCTCATCGATAGCGGGTATCTCGTTATCCTCAACTTGAGTACCAGGCAATAACTTTTCGAGATAACCGGCATCCACAAGGACCCTTCCCGACAGCCAGACATCCCCGTCACCCCGACCCTCAAGCAACGTCTGTTCGAACCTTTGAACGAATGCTTCCGCCTGCTCACGATGGACAGGATAATCGGAAAATCCCTTGCGCAGGATGCGGAGCATATCTTTGACGATCTCCGGCTTGACGGACCCGACGTCTCTGCCTTCCTGAAAGACCACCAGCAATACATCGATGAGTTTGGAATAACTCAGCCAGGACTTGTTCTGCTCACCCTGTGCGGTCCATGTCTGTATCAGAAGGTTTGGCCAACCCAACTGTAATACCTGATCGAGGGCAGACGAGATCGAACGATTTGCAAGCTTCTCTTTGAGAAACTTCCTAACCTCCTCGACCGCTGCCTGTTGATTGGTCGCAAGACCGCAGGATTCCACTGCCTGGTTTCTGTTAGCTTCAAAACCCTTTTTGCGCACCTCCAATAGCGCGTTGATCTGGGAATGCAAGGTCGCCATATCCTTGATCTTGCCACTGACGATCCCCTCCCCGATCCTTTCAAGTTCAGAACTGACCGAGGTCTCTCCCGCCGGCCCAACACCCAATACATTGTTGTAGAGCGACAATTCACCGATCACATCGAAAACTTGTCTGGCCGGGTGCTTAGGGTTTTCCAGCGCCTGCGGATCGGACAATACCTGCTGCAGAAAGGGTACTTTGATCCGTTCGAGAAGATAGTTCGCATCGGCACCGACCACCTTCTCCTGTTTGATTGAGTTGATCAGCTGTTCGGTCGCGTCGATTTGCGCAACCACCTGTCTGTCCAATCTGATGGATTTGCTGCCACGCGCTGACAGATGGGATTGAACCTGCTCTTTGAGTGGCTGATAGTGACTATACGGCATGGACGAGAGGGCGCCCACTACCTGATCCATACCCACTGCTGACCCACTCTGTCCCTTCTTATCCTGTGTATCTGCAGTTTCCTCAGCTCCGGATAATCTCGTCAGTCGGCTGAAGAGTGAACGTTTTTTTCTTTTCCTTGAGACAGGAGAGGAAGCCCCTTCATCCGCTAAATCCGTCTGCAGGCTTTCCGTTTCGATACCTTCCTGCTCCAGGATTGCAATCAGCTCTTCATACAGTTTCCCGATTTCATCCAAGAGTGTCAGCTTGGCAGTTTCATAAATCACCCTTTTCGACCGAATGTTCAATCCCATCTCGTCAAGCAATGTCCTTATCGCCCAGAGCATGAAGTAGGGTGAGACCGGATTGGTTTCCTGACTGAGGGGTTTTCGGGCGACAAACGCCAATCCCTGTTCTATCTTGAAGGCCAGCAGGGATAAATCGGTGTCAACCATGCGTGACACCCGAACCACTTCCACCCATTCGTCGAAGTCATCCTTCGCCACCAGATTCATTTCTTTAGAAGAGATGGATCCCTGCGCAGTCTCTCCGCTTGACCCCGCGGGTTTCAAACTGCCAAAACCCGCACTCACCGATTCGAGCAGGCCTTCCTTGAGATGAGTTTTTTGCTGCTGGAGCACAAGCAGTGCATTGAACATGTCTGCCTGACTGTCGTCGTCTGACTGTTTATCGTGCAAGGTTTCCAGCCCGGATATCGCTTGTGTGATAAATCCTTGCAGTTTTGCTGTCAGGTAACGCCGTACGGCTGCTGCGACACTGTCAATCGTCTTGTTCGCGGTATTGGCAAGCAAGGTGCTCGATTGACTGCCGATGGCCTTTTCCCGGGATGCCTTCGCGCGGGAACGCAGTCTATTCAGGTATACGAGGAAGTCCGGTTCTTCATTAACGAATGAAACGCCAAAGCCGGTCTGCGAAAAGAAAGCTGATTTTACCGGAATGTTAAACTGAGTAGCGCCTAAATGCGTATCTGTCGCATCGACTATAATCTGTGCTGATACTTGGAGCGGTTGGGTTGAGGTGGATGCGGTCGATCGCGGCAAGCCTTGCGGACACTCGATGAACAGCCCCCCGGTAGAATAATTTTGGATCGTGCCATGAAAAGTCGACTGATCTTCAAACTGAATGATTACGGAGTGCTCAAGCTCATAGCGGGGGTATTTCCTCTGATTCATGGGTCGTCTGCATGGTGAATTCGAGAGAGAGTCTCATCACCCATGCATATCGACTCACAGCGGGTGATCCTTTAATGAGCCCGCTGGCCGGCAACCCCAGTCCTCTGTCATCCAGCCTAGTGACCAGCGAAATCAACGGATAGACAGCCAAGCCGGACCTCGTACCCGATCCTCGTATCGATCGGCTCCACCGGTCCGGTTTGGCATCACCCCATCATTTGCTCAGGATCAGGCCAGGAACAGAGCATTCAGGTCCACCCCGGTTTCGACCATCGGCAAACCGCTTGCCGTATCAGGAAAGACCTGGGCGCCGGTGTTCGGTGCCACCCAGTCGCAGACTCGACCCAGCACTTGATCGAATGCGGTCAGACCCTCGATATCCGCACCCTGTTGATCGAAACGGGTTTGACCGGCGATCCCACTAATTTCACTTTCCGGGAACATCTCGCCGTAGACACCGCCATTTACCCCCCGACCCAGCAGGATCATATAGTTGCCCCGACCATGATCCGTTCCATAGTCCCCATTGGCCCGCAGCTGACGTCCGAAATCGGTGTTGAACGTATAGACAAGATCGGCATTGACGCCCAATGGTTCCAGCTCCTGGGTCAGCGTCTCCAGACCCTTGCCGGTCCCGAAGATATCCTCGATATTGGTCTCGAAACGGGTCTTCTGTTGATTGTGAGTATCCCAGCCAGTGTACTCCATGGAAGCGATCCGCATATCGAACAGGTCGGCGCCGATAAAGCTGTCGTAGATGTTCGCACATTGGAGGCCGAAGCTACTGCTGTTCAGCATGTTGCCGGAACCCGCCGTATAGAGGGCCTGCAGACTGGCAGGCTGGACTGGGGATACCGTCTGCAGGCGCGTGTTGAAGTCATCACCGAACCTGCGCAGGCCGGCTTCGTGTTGCAGAAATTTATGGTATGGCCAGTCAGCGCGCTTCTTGGCAACCTGGCGCTGTTTTGCCGCATAGTAGGCCTTCAGGGCCCGGGCCAGTTTGGAGTTGGCTGAATTCGGATTGGCGTTGCCATTGGACAGACCGAAATTCCGTGTGTCATTGGCATGCACGACCTTGGCGTTGCGATTGCCCGACTCGATGCCATTGCAGAATACCGAAATATCACGGGTTACGGACACCGCATTGGCATTGCTGATGGCATAGGCCAACCGCCCTCCCCATCCATCCCGGTCATAGACATACTGACTGGCCTGCATATCACCACTGTTGACGATCAATTGTGACTGATCATGACGTCGGTTGTCCGACCCCAGCACATTGGAAATCACCGCTACATGGCCTTGATCGAATTGCTGCTTCAGCCAACCGGCGCGCTTATGGATACCGAACCGGTGGCCATTGGCATCCGTGGTCGGCAGATAGAGGTCGTTCCAGACATCCCCATAGGTCTGGTACTTGAGCTGATTCTGGGCGTTACTGCGATAGATGGCATTACGCGCCTCCCAGAATTTATTGGCGTAGGCGCTGCCCGGTTCGGGCACGAACAGGTAACGCAGGTCAGCACCGCCAAGCAGCATCACATTGATCAGGGTTTTCTGAAAACCAACCGGTACAAATGCGTTGGCCAATCTGGGCGCCAGGCTGGCGGTTCCCAATCCCAGCAGGGCTGAAGTCCCCAGGGCATTCCTCAGGAAGTCTCTTCTTTTCATGTTAATTACCTCCCGTAGCGAACGTAAACGGCGTCATGGTGATGAAGTTGACCGCTAAGCCGACCCGCTGGTTGGCCTGGCGGCGTATATTGGCACGAGTGCTGTCCAGATCGAGGAACTGGCTTTCCAGAGAACCAAGCAAATCAGCCAGCTGCCCCGACTTCAACTGCTTGGCGGTATAGATCGCATCCGGACTGGCCGGATCCGCCAAGGAACCGAAATCTCTACCGGTTGCCAGGAAGGCCGCAACATTCGCCCGTTCGAGCACGGTATAGTTCTTACCGTTGTCGCCGGTAAAGCGTCTCCACAGCCATTTTCCCAGCTGCTTGACGGAGTAGTTCCCATGGCTGTCCGTGGGGGCGATGCGCGACCAGTCCTTCTTCCAGCTGCTGATGACCCTACCGCTGGCATCCTTACAATCCTGCCTGAGTCTGATGATTCTGTTTGGATAATCGACGTTGCTGTTGTAGGCCTCCTTGAACAGATGCGGATTGTTGGCGGCATTCAATGAGGTCTGCCCCGAATGGCACTTACTTAATTTTCTTCGGATGGCCATGTTTTCTGACTTTCTCCCGCGCTTGGAGTCTTGGCTCCGTAAGCAAAGGATAGGGTTTCAGTCTTCTTTTTAATGCTCTCGGCTCGATTCTCCCTGGTCGGTTTCCTACGCGCTGCTGAGCAATTAACACCAATAGGCCAATCCACTGATTGTCATCAAGTGTATCTGTCTTTTGACTCCAGAGCAGCCATAACTGTAAGCAATGTTTGAAGCTGATCTCTCTTGGCATGATATCCACTGTAAAAGCGGACTGTACCATGAGTAACCTGATTAAGTTGTATGCCAACAAGTACACCCAGATTTCTTTGAGTGCCATCTCTGGAGTTTTACAGCTGAGAATGTTCATACCCATGGTCTCTTTGATATGTCGTATGTCCAGTTCAACAGCCCAGCGTTGTTTGTAGAGATTCTTGAGTTCCTCTTTGCGCGCTGCTTGAGGACATAGCAGGGTTGTCACCATGACTTTACCTCCGGCCTTAAACTCTCGTACTGTGAAGGATGATGGGGCCGCCTGGTAGGTGGATTCATCCATCCAATCCGGTTTGCGTTTGGGCTTCTCAATCACGATCAGATGATCGCGCTGTCCCAGTTTTTGACCACGTCGAAAATCCGTCGTACGCTTTCTTGCTCCCAATTGCTCCATCAGAATATCAACACCTTTTGCTTGCATGGAGAGGATCAAAAAGTAGGTGGGAAAGAAGGCATCACCCAGGAGTATATCTCCAGCATCCAGTGTGTCCTGGATAGAGCGTAATAACGTCTGTTCATCACCGCCTTTACCGCTGAATCGGCCGACGGCCGCATTCAACAACGCACCACTCGCCAAACAGGTGATACCCACGACTCGGCATATCGGAAAACCAAGTCCCGGTTTTTGCGCGCCTTGTTGCGGATAGACAGCCTGATTCTCAGCGGTATCCGGCAGGGTGAGTGTGCTACCGTCAACGAGGCGTACCTTACGCCCCTGCCAGCGCCATGCGTCGGACACCCGTTGATCGATTTGCTGGCCCAGGTAGCGAGATAATCCTTGTACCATCTCCAGGGGTAGGCGTTTTCTCGCTCGGCAATATCCACCCGTATGAGTACTACAACTGGGCAGACCATTCACAAGCCGTTGTATGGCCGCTTGGTTGACAATGTGCTGACAAGAACGATCAGCACTCATGGCTTGCGAAACAAACATGGCGAGAGTTTCGGTGGGTGGGAAAAGCCTTTCCCTGTGTTTGGGTAGTAATCGCTCAACCTCATCAAATAATAGATCGCTGGTGAGTAAGTTGAATGTGCTTAAACAATCACTATTGATTCTTTGAGCTTGAATCAATTTTTGTTGGGTGCGAATTGAACTGACGGTATGATGCATTGGACCGGTCCCTGATGTAGGTGGATGTTTTGGCGAATTGAAGCCTAACATTAAACCGGTCTTTTTTCTTGTCAATTCATAATGTTGCGTTTAAGTAAGTGCCATTCAGGTCTGCCCCCCGAAGACGTCATGTACCGGGATGAAAGCCTCCGCCCCCTGTCGTGTCATCACGCCTCTGGGTGTATAACGGTTACCGTAGCTCTCCACGTTGTCTACGGTATTTTGGTTGTACATGGTCAGGTTTCGGCTGAAGGCCGTACGGAATTTATAGGTATCCGCACTGTGGAAAGTGGTCGAAATCGCATAAGCTTGCAGGAAGCGCAGAAAATCATCTTTGGTACCTGCCAAGGGCCGCCAGGTTTCACGTATCTTGCGCCTCTTGGCTTTATTCAGATTGTCGTCGGCAAAAAATTCGATGAAGGTAACCGGCAGATTGTCCAGACTTTCCGGGTGCTGAATGGCCACCTCGGCCAGGTTGTACAGCTTGTCCTCGGCGTTGAGACCGAAGATCGGCTCATGCAGCACCTCCAGCTCACCACTGTAGTGGCGTAGGAAGTTACGGACCTTACGGCCGGTGGCATCGGTATGATCGGTAAAGTCGATCGGCGCCAGCCACCAGTCCTGCTGCAGGGTGGTCGCGTAGGCGTTGGGCTCCTTGTCCAGCTGCATGCCGGTGAGTATCCAGGCGGTGTGTTCGATGGTGGTGTTCTCATGATAATCCGGGTCTTCGATGTCACCGTTGATGCGGAAGAACAGCTGGTGGAACTCTCGGGCGAAGTCGTCGTTGCCGATGAACCGGCCGGTGCGGTTGATGTAACGGTTGTTGCGATGGCCATACTCACGGGCCACTGCCGCTGAGGCTGCGCCCATGGCGAGGACCCGGTGAAAGGGTTCACCCTCGCGCAGAAACTCCAGTGCGGTATCGTAGAGGTCCAGGATCAGGGGCGGTTCGGTATCCCGCAGGTTGACCGCCATCTGATAGTTGACCAGCCAGAAACCCACCTGGTGGGCGAAGGTATTGAGACCGCGCCTGTTGACCGCAGCAATCCAGGTGTTTTGCAGGCCGGCATTGTAGAGCACGACTTCCCCATCGTTTCGGGTGCGCGTCGCCGCGAAACTGGCCTGATCACTGGGGCAGACAGGATTATCCGAATCATTGACCGACCAGATCTCCTGCAAGGTACTCAGAAAGGGGCCAAAGTCGACCGTGGCATCCTGAATCGGTGAGAGCTTGGTGTTGAACTCATCAAAGGTCAGCATTTCGCGTATCGCTGCCTGGGGTTTCATCCTTGCCCAGGTAGCGATCTGAGCGTCGCTGGCATATCCGCCATAGGCGAAGGTGTGGAGTACTTTCCTGACCGCAGCCTGGTTCCACGCCTTGTTGGAGACGGGCGACAGGCCTGTAGCGTGAGCTTGAATAGGTAACAACAGCGCGCACAGGGCGAGAGTTATCGCCCCGATCACTGATCGAGTGTACATGTCGGTGCCTCCGAACGGACCGTCCCTTGTCACTTGTTGTTGATTGATTTTGAAGGGTTTGGACCGGGTTCAGCGACGGCTGCACTCGGCGAGTTGGGAAAATTAACCCAATTTAAAGGCAGGCAATAGTAGGTATTTACCCTATTTTTTAACTACGGGGTTAAGGGATATAACCCAGTGAGAGCCCGCTCACACAATCCTTCCGGCCGTTTCGTGTATGAGGAACAACTGAGATCGATCATCAAGCCGAATAGCCACAAGACAGCATATTGAGTATAAATTTTGCTTGATTGGCTGATTCTCTTACTGACAAATAAAGGGGGCCGAAGCCCCCTTGTTAGTCACCGATCACGGAACCAGGATCAATCGTCGTCCTTCTCGTGACCATGATCGTCGTCATCGTCTTCGTCATCAGACTCGACGCCTTCAGGCAAGATCATCGGACCGACCACACCGGTGATGGAATCGCCGTCTGGATTATCCAGCGAGCCGTCAGGATGTTGGGCCACCAGGGTCATGTAGGAGTAATCGCCCACCGCGTGGATATAGGGCGAGGTGGTCTCGGCACCCAGAGGTACGGTGGCGATGCGGGTCAGTTCCCGGGTATCCAGATCCATGGACCAGACCATGTTGTTCTCGTGCTTGCCGTCCTCGCCGATGATCAGACTGTTGGAGTTGGCGATCATGGCGATGTTGTCGGGCTGGGCCATGATGTCGTTGTCCAGCGCACACGCTTCCGGTGAGATCTCACCACCCGCGGTACCGGTGGCAAGGATGCTGTTCATGTTGATCGTCACATACTTGCTGCGGATCTTCTTGCCCTTGGAGTCGCGCACACCGGGCATCACGTCCATGGCATAGACGGCGCCGCAATAATCGGCCTTGATGACCCGTATGTGATTGCCGGTCTCCACCACTCCGTTGCCGTCACGGTCGTCGTAATTACGCAAGGTACCGTCCACGATCTCTTTCTCGGGATCGTTAACGTTGTCGAGCATGGCGCGGCCCACCTCGGAGATGGCGATGTAGGCCGTATTGCGGTTTTCATCGAAGGTGAAGCCTTCCATCTTGCGGAATTCGTAGGTCGCACCCATCAGCGCCGCATAACGACGGGACTCCAGACGAGAGGCCAGACGCTCCATGCCGGGCTTCACGGCGATACACTCACGGATCTCGTTGGTAGAGAGTTCGGTGCCGCCGAGGCAGATGCCGTTCTCATCCCGCTCATATTCGACGAACATGTCCGAGAAAGTGATGCCACGCTCGATGGCGCGCCTGATCTGTTTGTTGCTGGCGTAACCCAGGTTGATCCAATCCAGCTGCGCGGAACCGCCACCGAAACCGCTGGTCTGGTTCCATTTCGCTGCGTACAGGGTACCCTTGGACAAGTCGCCCACCTCTTTGGCCACGAACATGAACAGGGTGTCGTTGGTACCGTCATCGGTCAGATAAGCGGTCCTGCCGTCTGGCATCACATAACCCAGTTCGTGGGAGAAACGGCCCATGGCGTAGTGCTTGACGAACTTGGCCTTACCGTTCTTCTTGACATCCACCTCGGTGATCCAGCCATTATGATAGGGGCTGGACTTGCTGTAGTCGTCCAGCCAGTAGGAGCGTACCTTATCGTTGTAGTAGACGTCGGAGGTCGGATCGTTTTCGATCTTCTTCGCGTCCGGTTCGTACTCCTCACCGCCCAGATAGGTGTTCCAGGGGGTCACGGAACCGGCGCAGTGCACCCAGCCGCCCCATTCCTTGGACTGATCGATGAATTGCAGGGTGCCGGGAACCGGGCTCAGGTTACCGGCACCGTCCTGCTGAACCTCGGACAAGTACATGCCGCCGGTCTGGCATTCGAACTGAGAGATCAGGTAGGTCTTGCCATGTTTTTCCAGCAGGGCGCTGAAATCGGTGCCACTGCCCGAGGTGCCGGGGGTGTTGCCGCTGCAGATATAGGGGGTCTCACCGTCGGCTGCAAGCGCCGGATTGCCCAGATAATCCTTCATCAGGCCGTAAGTCTCACCATTGTCCTCCTGACCGGTGCGGAACAGCTCGGTGAAGCCGATGGTCTGGGCGGGCTCGTCACCGACCATGACTTCATCGGAGACCGTCACAGCTTCCGGGTCGTCGAGCGGCAGGGTCACTTCTGAAAAGGTCACATCTTCCGCCTGTGCCTGGGCGCCTGTCAGCAGGGCGATGGAGACGGCGCTGGCGAGTGCAGTGGTCTTGAATCCAAGGAAACGCGTCATTTGTGGAGGTCCTCCGGTTTAATCGCTAGTTGTCATTCCACTACCGGCCTGCACGAAACCCCTGTGAACGGATGTCTGAAGAGTCGGCAATGGAGAGGTCACTGGGAGCCCGGAATCATACTCAGGGGTTGTGAAGAAAATGTGAAAGCAGGATGACAAAGCGATAAAGGGCCATCGCCATGGCCCTGCGCTTGCTGTGGTTTGACAGGCTTGGGTAGCGGGTTGTTTTCAAGCCCGCGAGCAGATCGAACCAGGTTGCGTTGAGCGCCGAGGGTGGCGGCTCATCACCCGCGGGCACCTCCGGCATGGCGAACCGATCATGCAACAGGCCACCCCAGTCAGTAAGCTCTGGGGTTGGATCTCGTCGGCTGAGCACCACCGCTAACGCCCGCAGCCGGACAGCGAGGCGACAGCAGTCTGGGGATTGCGGGGCATCCGGAAGGCGCGAAACTCCTTCCAGTACACCGACGACCTGAGCGAGGTGTTGCCGGGCACTGGTTGCGACCGGGTGCTGTGGAACATGGTCGACAGCCTAAAGGACGATGAAGTCTACTCCTACAACTTCGCAGGCAACTCTCAGGTGTCGACCATGTCTTTGTCAGCGAACAGCTGCGGCCCAGCGCCTGTTACGACATCGTGCATGTCGATGTGGATTATCCGCGGGTGGGCGACAGCATGGCAAGCAACCATGAGACATCTGTGTTGAGGCTCAATTTCAACAAGCTGCGGGATCTCGAAGACGATTGGGAAGAGGAAGACTCGGAAGAATGTGAGACTGATTCTTGATCTTCGCTGCCAAGGAACCGCATTTTATTGAGATGCCCCCGAACAGTCGCTCGGGGGTTTATCATCCACTGTGGTGAGTTTTCAAAGATGCACAACAAGATCCATCGATAGGTGGACAGAGCTGACTCGGTGACAAGATAGCTGAAATTCAAGGTGCTATCAGCCCATAGCGCTCGTATCAAAATAAAGAATGCGTGTGGAAGAAATTAATTGAATAATATATGATTGATGATGTGGAAACTCGAGTTTTCACAACATAATAATACCAGGATGAGAGACTAAGGAGGTCTGAAATGAAAACACAAAACCTGAAAGAATCTGCAGGCTTTTTTATCAATATGATGATACTTGCTTTATTCGTGTTAGCCGGAATGCTGGCATTCTATACCGGTTAAGCATAAAGTATCAATGATAAATACCTGAGACTTATCATCAAGAAAAGGATTTGGCTTGATGTCCAGGGGATGACCAATAATACAATAAGCGTGCACACTATCCCGAACTAACCGCCACGGATTTGGATTTCATAAAATCAATTAACACTCAAAAATGAAACCGCCTCCGCTCGAGATCTACACCTAACTATGAGTGTGGGCGGTTTTTTTATCGAGTTCGCGGATTCCTCAGGTATCGTATAACGTCTTCTTGAGTAAACTACTGCTGTTCACCGTCAAGTTTAGGCATTGTGCTTATAAAACTTGACTATCCGCGTATTGTTGACAGTGCAGCAAACGACCACGAGTTCTCAGTGGTCTGGATTACCAAACTGAAGGATATGGAGGACGAGTGGAAAGACAACGAGAAAAGTCAGTAAGAACATAAATCTGACTCTCAAGACCTTGGATCCAGCTACTAATTTCAAACGGGAACTCTGAATCAATCTGAGGCCCAGTTAGAAATGGATCCTAAAACAAGAGTCTATATCAAACGCGTCGATTGGTTCTGCGTAGCATTGCCAGTGCGAATGGCGCAATCAGCCAAATAGTCGCCGGTGCCGGAACTATTGTTCCTTCTAAGCTTACAAGATCTACAGATTCATTACCGAAGAAAGAATACGTACCATTCCACCCCAGGTTCGCATAGTAACCGAATACCACTTCAACATCTGTAATTGGCTTGGCAAATATCCCAGAAAGAAGATTATTACCGTCCCATAGGATATCAATTGCATCGCCAGAACGCAGGATATCCACAGATGCCGATCCTGTAAGTGGTAAGCTTCCATACCCTGATATATATGTTTTATCTCCAACCCTTGCTACTTTTTGTCCACTCCATGAAACCCAAGCATCGTGATAAGCAGCATAGGCAATTGATTCACCAGATGCGTCCAAAAGATTAATGCTTAAAAACTGCTCTGGCTGAGTACTACCTTCCGAATCCCATGAAAAATCGTAATCGAGTTGGAAATCAGATAAGGCTGCAAATGACTGACTTAGGGTGACAGTTGATCACCCAATATGTATTCCATTCAGAGCTTCATTAAAGACGGTATTATTGATATCAGTGACCGTTAGATTTGTACCGGTTTCCTCATAAGTCCATCCATCTGCATTAACAAAAGAAACCTGCCAACTCGGATCCAGACTACCATCGTCGAAATGATCAAAGATGACAGGAACCGCTTAGACTGATTGGGCGCAACCAACCGCTATGATGAAAAGAAATAGTTGGTTTTAACATGCATGTTGTGATCCTCTTTTCTTCATGCGCTTGCGAGCTCCAATTCCTACTAAACCAATCCCAATGAGCAGGAGAGCACCAGGTTCTGGTACAGATTCGAACCGAAGGTTGCTTAACCCTAGATTCGATGCAGTCTGGTCAAATGTAAATTCAAATGAACTCAACGTTGAATTCAACCCATAAAATATTGTGCTTGGCATATCACTTATTGAGGCAAAAACAGAGTCCCCGGATATGTAGAGTGAGTCAGATACTGCGTCAGGTACAGGCGTCATGTTGATCAAAGCCTCGAAGGTATCGAGATCCCCAATATCAAGCACAACGTTTTTGACATTCTCAGAAAAACTAATGACAACCGTTGGATCTACGGTTCCACTTCCCCAACTCCAGCCTAATCCCGTTGCAGTTTCTGTCGTACCATAATCAGTTGAAGCCCAGAATGACACAGTAATATCCGGCCCCACACCTGTTACAGGATCAAGGAGAATTGAGCCATCTTCTGTCCAGCCCATGTGCGTTTCATAGAATGCAGCATGCGCTGACGCGCAAGAAACGAATGTTGCAGCGATTACAGAGATAACCGCAATTTTTTGTCTCGAAGGAGTAATAGAGTTGATAGTGACATAAATAGTATCCTTTAAACTTCATGGCTTGATAATCAAGAAACAAAGGGGTCAGACACGAATGGCACTTACTTAATTTTCTTCGGATGGCCATGTTTTCTGACTTTCTCCCGCGCTTGGAGTCTTGGCTCCGTAAGCAAAGGATAGGGT
>JASJBU010000101.1 GCA_030066355.1 Gammaproteobacteria bacterium
CTGCCAAGAAAACCCGGAATCATCGGTGCGCGGCCCATGCAAATCAACTTGGCGTAAGGCGCGCACAGAGCGAGCGCTTTGAAGATATGGTCTTCCCGTGCAAAACTACCCGCCAGAGAGATATCAGGTGGGGTGATACCACAACGCGAATCTGGAAAAAACGTGTCGTCTGCTCTGACCAATCAAGAAAAATATGGCAACAAGCTCAGTTGAGCCAATTTGATTGCCTATGCCGGCACCATCGCCTGTGAATCCATAGGACTGTAATCTTTCGGTTTCGGCTTCGGACGGGAAGATATCTGGCACCCGGAGAAGGACACTTACTGGGGCTCGGAAAAGGAGTGGCTGGCGCCCAACGGTAGTGAAGGCAGCCGTTACTCCGGTGAGTGTGACCTGGAGAACCCCTTGGTCGCCGTGATGATGGGTCTGATCTATGTGAATCCCGATGGTGTGGGCGGCAAGCCCGATCCATTGAAGACCGCCCACGATGTGCGCATAACCTTTCAACGCATGGCAATGAACGACGGGGAAATGTTGTCCTGACCGCCAGTGGTCATACCGTCGGTAAAACCCATGGCAACGGCGATACCGCACTACTGGGTCCGGAACCCGAAGCGGCTGATTTCGAAGAGCAGGGCCTGGGCTGGAACAATTACACTAGGCGCGGTAATGGCCGCGATACCGTGACCAGTGGTATCGAGGGAGCCTGGACGTTTAACCCGACCAAGTTTGACATGGGTTACTTCGACATGCTGCTCGATCACGAGTGGGAGCTGTAGAAGAACCCGGCCGGTGCCTAGCAGTGGGAACCGGTCGATATCAAAGAAGAAGACATGCCGGTTGATGTTGAAGATCCATCGATCCGCTCTAAACTGGTCATGGCCGACGCCGACATGGCCACGAAGATGGATCCGACCTGTCGTGAAATCAAGGAGAAATTCCGCGCGGATTCTGACGCTTTCAATGATGCTTTCGTGCGTGCCTGGTTCAAACTGAACCATCATGACATGGGACCCAAGGCGCGTTACATCGGTCCCGATGTGCTGCTAGAAGAGTTGATTGACAGGATCAGGTTCCGGCATGCAGTACTGATTTCGATATGCAAGCTGTGAAAAACAGGATTGCTGCCAGCGTTCTCAGCCTCAGCGAGATGGTGGCGACTGCCTGGACAACGCCTGAACCTTCCTTGGTTCGGGCAAGCGTGGTGGCGCCAATGGTGTACGCGATCGCCTGGCCCCGCAGAAGGACTGGGAAGGCAACGAACCTGAGCGTCTTGCCAGGGTACTGGGTGTGCTCGAGGCAATTGCGGCCGATTCCGGTGCCAGCCTGGCCGACGTCATCGTACTGGCCGGTAACGTCGGCATCGAACAGGCAGCCAAGGTCGCTGGTAGGGATATCACTGTCCCGTTTGTACCAGGCCTTGGCGATGCGACCAACGAGATGACCGATGTCGAGGTCTTCGATGTGCTCGAACCGCTGCATGAAGGCTATCGCAATTGGGTCAAGAAGGGCTATGTCGTCACCCCGGAAGAGATGATGCTCGATCGCACCCAGCTCACGGGACTGACCGCATCCTAGATGACCTTGCTGGTCGGCGGAATGCGGGTTCTCGGTACCAATCACGGCGGAACCCGGCAGGGTGTGTTCACCGAACGCGAAGGTGTATTGTCGAACGACATTTTTTGTCAATCTGACCGATATGGGCAACACCTGGAAACTGGTAGGTGAGAACCTGTATGAGATCCGTGATCGCAAGACCGATGAGGTCAAGTGGACGGCAACAAGGGTGGATCTTGTGTTCGGGTCAAATTCGATCCTCCGTTCCTATGCCGAAGTCTATGCGCAGGATGACAACCAGGAGAAGTTCGTCAACGACTTCGTGGCGGCATGGCCAAAGGTCATGAATGCGGATCGATTCGACCTCAAGTAACTGTGAAACAATGGCCACAGGGGGGTGGCCTGGTTCATACTAACACTTTCGATTGCACCCATGCAGAGCACAAACTTGACAGAGTCACTCCACTGGGATTATTTTTTATGCGTCCTGAATTAGCCTATTCGGCGCTTAAATCTACATGGTGATTTATGAGTGAGGAAAAAAAGACCCGTCCCCAGGTTCCCGACGGCCACAGCCAATTTATGCTGACCCGTCAGAAGAAACCCAATGAAAAGGGTTTTGTCGGATACGAGGTCATCTGGGATAAATTCCACAAAGAGGCCGAGTATCAGACCCCAAAGCGGCCGTAAGACAGGCAGCCGCATGAAGCTGAAACGTTAATGCGGCCACCCCATCCGAATCTGGCGTCTGCGTAAGAGGCTGTGTGGATGGTTACAGCTGGATCTGTAGAAGGTCTTCTGTGTGGCCCTTCTTTTACACTCAGATCGGCTGATCATCGCTTCGCGCTTTTACAGCGATAAACACACGCCGATGTTCATTTTGAACCCACCTGACATCCTTAGCTGGCCATGTTCACGGCGGAATCCGAGTTCAGCGAGTAATCTGCCTGCTTCATAGAAACTGGCTTGTTGTTCCGGTATTCTGCTATTGTTCCCGCAAGCACGGCACGGGATGCACAAGCTGATCCCGAGCCACTACCACGCGTCACTTGGCTATCGAAAATGCAATTGACATTAGATACTTCGAGATTCGAAGAGCACCAAGCCATATTCATCTCCGAGATAATTGAAAAAATAAAAATCAAGCTTCAAGAAGCGGGCGTGGACCCGGAAAAGCTGGAAGACCTTACAGCAAGCATTGCGTTAAGCGTCGCCAGTACTATTGATGACACTGCGGGTATTGAGGTTGATGGGGTGGAGGTGCATCCGTATCTGACGTTTCGCACGAATAGCGATGACATCATTCATTGCGGTGAAAACTCGTATACATACGAATATGTGTATAGCGCCATGAAAAGGCTCTTTCACGCTTGACAACCAGACACCGAGAGCTTCTAGGCTGGGGCTTGTTCAACCCGTTTAGATGGGTATCGTCCTGCTTCCACCGATGTCTGGGCCCCTGTCAACTTTCCCGCCCGCGCTGATCTCTTCATCCGTCGCATCGCGAACACTGAGGATCTCGAGCTCGAACACGACTTTCCTGCCACAAAGCGGATGGTTTCCATCGATTGTCAGGGTCTTTTCATCGATTCGGGTGACGAGAAAGCTCTTGGTCTGGCCATTCTCATTCTGCATGAGAATGCGCGTACCTACTTCCCGATACTCCGTGGGCACATTCTCAATCAAGTCGGTAACGACCAATGACTCGTCTCTGGGACCGTAGAGGGCCGTGGAGTCGATCGGTACCGATATCGTATCGCCTGTCGACTTTCCCTCTAACTCCGTCATGACCTGTGGTGCCAACACCTCATTGGCACCGTGAACATAAGCCAGTGGAAATTCAACGGTTGTCAAGACATGGCCCGTCTTCTGGTCGATGACCCGGTAGGTCAGCTCGACGAATTTGTTGTCTTCGATGGTCTGTTTCATGCGTCAGAAAATCGATGCGGCGAAAATACGTACCTCACCCTTCTCATAGCCGAGTACCATTCTTCCCAGCCACTCGCCTTCCCGCTTAGTACTCCGTACCCGGTAGAGAACCGTCACATGTTGGCCACGCCTGATGAGGCCGAGATAGTCTCTCTCCTCGAGCAGGTTCCGTGTCAACTCGCTATGGGCAAACTGTTTTCCCAGTTCGACCTCGTTCAAGCCGAGCAGTAAATCATAAGAAAACTTCCGTATGAACTTGCCGTACTGACCCTTGTTGGAGTACTTGATGAGGTCGTCCCACATGGGATGGGCGATCTCGAGAATTTCTTCGTCTGTCTTATCGATGATGTTCATTTTACATCGCCTTCAATAGGCTTCACCTCCATGTGGCATCAAAGCCGCCGTCTTGGTACGTAAAAAAAGATCAACAGACGCTGTTGATCTCCTATTCGATTGGTTGGCCGCATGGACAATTGCGCTAACCACCCACTTCGACCGCAAATCTTCAGCCCACAAAAAGCCAAGGGCCCCCCGGGTGTCCCGGGAGCCCATGCATAAAGACTTGCTTACTCGTTCGCCTCTACCAAGTGGTAGCAGGGCGCCTTCTCCATGGTGTATTCACCCGTCTTGGGATCACGACGGGACACGGTCAGTACGTGCCAGTTCGCGTCATCCACCTTCATGTAGTCACCACGGTAGTAGTAACCCGGCCAACGGGTTTCCTTGCGGAACAGGGTGTGTTGTATGACGGCCTCAGAGGTGAGATGACGATGCTTCAGCTCCCATGCACGCAGCAGTTCATGGATATCCTCTGCAGCGACCTTCTCAAGGTCTTCTTCCAGGGCCTTCAATTTCTTCAGGCCGATGTTGAGAAGCTTCTCGTTGGTCATATAGCTGACCGTTACACCCCCGGCGTACTCGTCCATCAGCTTCTGCAGGCGATCCAGGCCCTGGCGCGGGTTGATGTAGTTCGGATTGACTGTGCCAGCGGTGATCTCATTCCGATAGATTCTGTAATGCTCCATCGGCTTGTAGATCTCTTGCTTGCGGCGATCGATCTGCTCGTCGGATACACGGATACCCTCGGCCTTGCCGTCATCGATGTACTTACACGCAGCCTTGGCAGCCAGGCGACCCTCGGTGAACGAACCGGAAGAGAATGCATGCGGTGTGCCGCCGACAGCATCACCCGCGCCGAACAGACCTTCCACTGTGGTCATGCGGTTGTAGCCCCAGTAATATTCTGGCGGTGATACATCCTCTGGACCTGAACACCAGGCGCCGCAACCGGTCGCATGAGAACCCATGACATAGGGCTCGGATGTAGTCAGCTCCGGGTTCTCGTTTTTCGGGTCAACGTCGGTAGCTGCCCAGAGTACGGCTTGACCAACGGTCATACCCAGGAAGTTGTGCCAGCCGATCTCTTCAAGATGAGGATCCTGGAACGCTTCCATGGTCACCATGTGGATCGGACCGCGACCGGCATTGACCTCACTGATAAATGCATGGTTACGCAGGCAGGTCGGTATGGGTCGATGGGTTCTGTGCGAGGCTTCTACATCCAGGTATTCCTTACCGACCATTTTTTGTAGTTCCGGGAACCACTTGGATTCATATTCTTCGCCCATGCCATTCTGGGTGTAGGTCTTGAGGTGCAAGAAGTAGGCACCAACCGGACCATAACCGTCTTTGAAACGGGCGAGCACAATCCTGTTCTCCATCTGTGTCATTTTGGCGCCAGCACCGATCATCAAACCATAGGCAGAGCCTGATGACCATGGCGCATACCAGACACGCCCAGCGCCTTCGCCAACCGAGCGTGGTTTGAAAATATTCGAGGCGCCACCAGCGCCAACGATGACAGTCTTGGACTTGAAGACGTGGTAGTTACCGGTACGCACGTTGAAACCGACCGCACCGGCAACACGGTTCTCCTTGGCCTCGTCCGTCAACAGGTGGGTAACACAGATGCGGTTGAAGACCTTGTCGGCAGACTTTTTCGCCGCTTCTGCGACGATGGGCTTGTAGGACTCACCGTGGATCATGATCTGCCATCGTCCTTCACGCTGATAAGCACCGGTCTTGGGATTGCGCATCAGGGGTAGGCCCCACTCTTCGAATTGATGCACAGTCGAGTCGACGTGACGCGCCATGTCAAACAGCAGGTCTTCGCGAACCATGCCCATCAGGTCGATACGTGCGTAACGCACATGGTCTTCCGGGTTGTTTTCACCAAAACGGGTTCCCATGTAGCAGTTGATCGCATACAAGCCCTGGGCAACCGCACCGGAGCGGTCGATATTCGCCTTCTCGGCGATGACGATCTTCTTGTCCTTACCCCAGTAGCGGGCCTCGAAAGCGGCTCCCGAGCCGCCCAAACCGGCACCGGCGACCAGGATATCGATATCGTCTTCAATTATTGTCTTGTAAGCCATTAGTAGTACACACCTTCTTTCATTGTCAGGCCATTGGACTTCAACGTGTGCAGATCACCATCATCGAGCCGAATATATTTCGGCTCGTTAAACAACAGCTGGCTGTCGCGCATCTCTTGGCTGGGTGCGGGCGTGTCTGAGAGTTTAGGGATATGCTTTCCCCAAGGTCTCGTGGTGATAGGCGCCAGCAGTTCCATATCTTTTTTCCCGTTGCGGAATTTGATGCGCCAGGCAATAACACCTTTTTCCTCATCACGGCGCACGCGTACCGAGTGGCCGAGTGGGGAAAAATCCGCATAGCCACGCGCATCGATCGCATACATGGGACAGGCTTTTACGCAGGAGTAGCATTCCCAGCACATGCTCGGTTCGAGGTTGTAAGCTCGCCGTGTGGTCGTGTCGATATGCATGATATCGGACGGGCAGATATCAACGCAGTATCCGCAACCATCACAGCGGGTCATGTAGACAAAAGTTGGCATTTGATTCCTCCTGCTTTTGCAATCCGGTCAGTGCGACCTAGTAGTGGTGAGGAGCTTCTCGCTTGATACCGAGCCCCATGTAGGGTGGGTTTTGGCCCATGTACTCCGGGATATCGGGAAACTTTGCCTGGACATCGGGATCCGTCAGCGTGTAATCATCGGGCAGATTCTCTCTCGAGCCATCTGCCTTGGTGATCTTTTTCTGATAAGCCGCAGCAGGTTTGAAGAACATGTGAGCGAACTTGGACCACAGAACCGTGCTGAACAGTGTGGTGGACGCAGCGATGAAGAGAACCAGTGCGACACTGGCAATAAGGCCACCACCCGCCGCCTGCAGAATAGACCAGATCAGCGCGAAGGTCGCCATCACGATCAGTGAGACGATGAACAGGTCAGCGCGACTCACTTCATACCACTGGTGACCTTCGGCGCTGACGTCGACGCGGATCTTGAACCAGAACCAGTAGCCGCCGATGCAGATCATCAATGCGCCCAGGTGCCAAAGCAAAGGCATGAGGACCGGGGCTTCGGATTCTGCGGCCGGGAGGCTGAAGATCATGACAGCGGTCGTCACCACGAAGATGATGAAGCCGTACATCGTGAACAGGTGAGAGATGCGACGCTGGGGGTTATCGAACTCGCCCGAGGTCAACACCTCGTTCGCCAGTGTGCTGGCTGCGAGACCGATCTTCTCGCCGGCGCCGACTTCACGCTTGGCGGCCTGCTTGGCCTTTTGCGCATTCTCGAAGAAGTACTTCGCACTCTTCTTGTGGATCACATCGAGCAAGGTGCCGGCGATGACCAGAAGGACCATCAAGACGACGTAAGCCTGCATGATATCGGGAGAGATGAGAACTGATAGCTCAGCGAAGGGATTACTGGTGATCATTAGACCGAGACTCCGATTACCTCAGGGATATGTCGCCCCGTTCCGTCCCGGGAGCAGGCCAACTGGCCGTGCCGAAGGAGCAGGCATCCAATTGCTCCAGCATTAAAACGCCGATTTCACGTCGACTGGCAATTCCAAATTATATCATATCCATGACCCTGTAGTAATGAGCCGCTTAGATAACAGAAAGTTATAACGCGTTGAAAAATATGATTGAACAAGGAAGACTAAACCTTGCCTAACGATATATTTGGAGGTGCGTAATGATTTTGGAAGTCGAAAATATCAAATGTGGCGGTTGCGTTAGCAGCATCAGGCAAAAATTGTCAAGAATTGAATCTGTTGCTGAGGTATCGGTTGATATCGAAAGTGGCAGGATAGAGATTGCTTCCAACGATTCATCTGAGTCACTCAAGAGTGACATTCTGGCAAAACTAACTGCCATGGGGTATCCAGAAAAGGGATCAGTCGAAGGCATGAAATCCATGCAAGCCAAAGCGACTTCTTACGTCAGCTGTGCGATAGGAAGAATGACAGATAAAGATTAAATTTTATTTGCGGTCATACCGATATTTCTGTGTGACTCTTAACCTTGAGGCCCAATCATTTTCACCGAAAATTCTTGTTCAACCTAGCATCCGCAGTTAGACGGGTTGAAGGATGCGCCTACGGGGGTGCAGAGCAAGGCGCAATGACGCGGAATAGTGATTCTATTCCAAGGAGTTGCAACGCCGCTATGCGCTACCGTGGGTGTGTTGTTTGGCCCGTAGCGTGATTCACCCAACGGATGAGTAAGTAGATCGAAATAAATCAATTTTATTACAACATCTTACAATCAGATTGGAGCGGTTAACTGCGGTTTCTAGGTTCAACGCGCTGCCAAATCACATCAGTCCTGCAATCGACTCCACCTCTTTCACTGAATGAGAACTCCCAAGAATCGAACGAGTAGAAGGTTTGCACCAACACGGTTCCCTGGCGTGGTTTATATGTAGATTCTACAGACTCGCCTCGGTGGGAAAATCGGCTGTCGACGATTTCGCCAACAGCATTGAATTTCGCATTATAGTGGTGTCATAACACTTACCCTGGAGAAGATTGCAACGTCCGTTCTAAAGCAATCACGGGATCGTGCAACCAAACGCAAAAGCTTTAAATCGATAATATTGTAGACGACGAGCAAAACAGTCAGTTCATACTTGCTGCGGCTCACGTCAAGCTCAAGTGACATATCCAATCAGCCAGACCACAAAAAAGAACGGCGGGCCGATCGGCCCGCCGCCCTCACTTGTTTCGCTGATCGCTAGCGGGTTTTTCTGACAAGTTGCGCAGCGCTCTTGGGTCTCCCTTCCGAACCACGCCGTCGCCACGCCTTTTCGCTTTCCACGGCGCAGAAAACCAACAGCCCGACCATAAGTGCCCAGGCCCATGCAAGGCCGTCTGTCGGCGCGGTGCCGAACAGGGTGGTCATCGGACCCCAGTAGGTGAACATTAACTGCAGCATCAGGACCGCGGCGATTGCGCCATAGACCCAAGGGTTACCCCCCAGAGCACTGCGTGTCCAAGCCGCCGACAGATCATGCCGCACGCTCAACAGATAGAAGATCTGCCCCATGACCAGCGCATTGACCGCCGCTGTCCGCGAGGCCTCCAGTGCTTCGCCGCGTGCCAGTTCCCAAAGGAACACGCCGACAGTACCGAGAATCAGCACACTGGATACCAGTGCAATGCGCCATAGCAGGAAACCATCGAGTATTGGCGAGGACGCATTTCGCGGCGGTCTCTGCATGATATGCCGCTCTGCGGGCTCGAATGCCAAGGTCAGCGCCAACGTGACGGCTGTCACCATATTCACCCAAAGGATCTGTACTGGTGTGATCGGCAGAGTGAGTCCAAACAAAATCGCAGCAACCACGACACCCGCTTGAGCGCCGTTGGTCGGCAAGATGAACTGAATCGACTTGCGCAGATTTTGGTAGACCGTGCGGCCTTCTTTGACAGCGCGCGCTATCGACGCAAAGTTGTCATCAGCCAGCACCATCTCGGAGGACTGCTTGGCAACCTCGGTACCCTTGATACCCATGGCCGTACCGACATCTGCACGCTTGAGTGCCGGTGCATCATTCACACCGTCACCAGTCATCGCGACCAACTCACCGCGCGTCTGCAGTGCCGTGACCAGCCTGAGTTTCTGCTCGGGGCTGGTGCGGGCGAACACGTCGACTTCGCCAACGACTTTTTGCAGGGCGATGTCATCCATTGCGTCGAGTTCTGTTCCAGTGAGCACGTCGCGGCCGTTACCAATGCCGATTTGCGCCGCGATGGCGCGTGCGGTCAGGGCATGGTCCCCGGTGATCATCTTCACCCGTATGCCTGCGGAGTGGCAGTCCTCGACAGCGGAAATCGCTTCTTCACGGGGTGGGTCGATGATACCGACGACGCCTAGCAGGGTGAGTCCCTCGGCTATGTCGCCATGTTCCAATACCTCATCCGTTGCAGGTGTTGACTTCGTCGCAACCGCCAGCGTGCGCATACCTTCAGCAGCCAGACGTTCGACTTCTTTCTGCCAATGGTTCGTATCAAGGGATATTACATTCTCACCAGTGCGCACATCTGTACAGCGCGGCAGGATGGCTTCAGGTGCACCCTTGACCACAACGAGAACATCCTCACCATCACCATGACGCGTTGCCATGTATCGGTAGGCGGGATCAAATGGTATGACGCTGAGACGTGGATGAGCTGAACGGGTTGTATCGCTTTCTAGACCCGCTCGTGCTGCCAGCGTTACCAAGGCGCCCTCGGTAGGATCGCCTTCCGTGCGCCAGACGTTACCGGCTTGTCTGATCTCGGCATCACTGCAAAGCAGGCCAGCTTTTGCTATGCCAGCGATATCCTTGAGGTCGGCATCCTTGCCATCCGCCCATTGCAGTTGGCCTTGCGGCGCGTAACCGGTACCGGTCACGTTGATCACGCCCTTTCCGGTTGCGACTGCCTGTACCATCATTTCGTTGCGCGTCAATGTGCCAGTCTTGTCGGAGCAAATCGTTGTGATCGCACCCAATGTCTCCACCGCAGGCAAACGTCGTATGATAGCGTTACGTCGTGCCATGCGCTGTACACCGATCGCGAGTGTAATCGTCACAATCGCAGGCAAACCCTCGGGAATCGCTGCAACTGCAAGTCCAACGGTCGCCATGAAGAGTTCAACCAGACTGTGACCCGGGATATCCGGAGTCAACCCACCGAAGGCGAAAGTGACAACCGCAACGATCAGTATGGCAACCGTCAACCAGCGACCAAACTGGTCAAGCTGGCGGGTCAGCGGTGTTTCCAGGGTCTGTACCTCGGTGAGCATGGCATTGATCCGACCAAGCTCAGTCTTGCGTCCAGTCGCAACAACGACACCGGCCGCCTGACCGCCGGTAACGAATGTTCCCGAGTAAGCCATGGACTTACGGTCACCCAACACGGCATCTTCCGCAACCGGATCATCCTGTTTGGATGCAGGTACGGACTCACCGGTCAGCATTGCCTCATCGATTTGCAGACGAGTGGCTTGGGTCAGGCGAACGTCGGCTGGGACCTTGTCACCGCTTTCCATCAGCACGATATCGCCAGGCACCAGATCTTCGGCACCAATTGTATCTCGCTGACCGTTGCGAATTACCGCGGCGGTTGGTGACAACATGTTGGCAACGGCTTCGAGCGCGCGCTCAGCCTTACCCTCTTGGAGGAATCCGACGATGGCGTTGATCACGACCACACCAGTAATCACCGTGGTATCAACCCACATGCCTAATAGTCCGGTCATCGCGCCTGCTGACATCAGTACGTAGACCAAGACATTGTGAAATTGCAGAATAAATCGCATCAATGGTCCACGTCGCCGGGGAGGCTCGAGCCGGTTTGGCCCATGCTGCGCCAACCGTGCGATTGCGTCTTTCGTCTGCAGGCCGTATCTGCCAGTCTCTAATCGCCCCATGCAGGACTCTACGGTTTCGCTATGCCAGTTTTCGGACTGGCTGCCGACTGCTGTGGTTTTCATTGATTTGGCCTTATTCCTGAGTACAGAGAAATATAAATGCTAAATAGAAGTCTCTCGTTTTGATTCTGCCGTCGAGGGAGAATTCAGGTCCATTGCTTCGGATTCAGCGTCATTGATCGACGGTTTTTCCGAACCATTCAGGAAACAGGTAGGCTTAGTCGCTTTCAGGAACAAGTCTGCCAATGTTATCGATCCGCTTTCGATTAGTACTAAATCGCTCCTAACACTCCAAAATCAAAAAAATGCTCGAAAATATAGAATAATTGAGTGCAATTATTCGAATTATAATTTTTCAAAGACACCAATATCATTATCAACAAGAAACAGATAGGGCAAATTGCCTGTCTCAAACAGGCAATGATCCAATGGAAATTTACTAAGAGGAAATACGAGTATGATTTTTCGACAACTATATGATCACGAATCGTCCACCTACACCTATTTGGTGGCAGAGCGCATAGGTGGTGAGGCTTTATTAATTGACCCCGTGCTTGGCAACACAGACCAATATGTCCAATTGGTCAATGATCTGGAACTCAAACTGGTACTCGCGGTAGACACTCACATTCATGCTGACCATGTGACTGCGCTGGGAAGACTCCGCGACCAGACCAACTGCGCCAGTGCCATGGGCGAGATGACCAACGCCGATTGTGTTTCGATACATTTCCGTGAAGGTGAACGATTATGTGTGGACAATCTGCACCTGGAAATTCTCTACACACCGGGCCATACGGACGACTCCTACAGCTTCGTGTTACCAGATCGGGTATTCACCGGCGATACGCTGTTGATACGCGGTACCGGGCGTACCGATTTCCAAAACGGTGATCCGGCGGCGCAATACGACAGTCTCTTCAATAAACTGCTCAAACTACCAGACCAAACCCTGGTCTATCCGGCCCATGATTATCAAGGCAGGACAGTCAGCAGTATATGGGAAGAAAAACGTCACAATCCACGCCTGCAGGTGCCAGATAAACAGGCATACATTGACCTGATGAGTGGGCTGGAACTGGATAATCCGCGCCTGATGGATATCGCGGTACCTGCCAATCGAAGCTGCGGTCTCAAAGCAGCCGCATGAACATGTCAGGCAACTGACTTATAAACTGATATGAGGGGTACATTGAAATGACACTGGGTACTATTATGATCTTGACTATGACCGGTAGCCTGGTTCTGCTGAAACTGGCTGTCATGGCCATCGCCCTGATACTTTTGGCCAAAGCGATGCTGCACGTCAGTCACCCGGGATCGATGGATCCCGACCTGGCTGATGTAACGTTACACAGACAACTACCGCACATTCATCAAGCATAGGTGCATGACAGGTGTCTGCAGGACTCTCACCAAAGGCTTGCCCCTCCGCCTGGTGATAGCTCTGCAGATACTTGTCATTTCACCGTGTGACCGGCTGTGGGGCAGGGCGTACTGGTTATCAATACAGTTACAAAAACCGCTCTCACCGAGGACACCTTGCAGCCCTTATTCTCCATGTCATCCGAACCTAAAATCAGATATCCTGCCATTTCTGCGATCGCAGAGACGGTGCGTCTCGATCTGTTTACTTAACAGCAGGATCATTGCAAGTGACATTGCCGTTGCTCGGCCTCATTCTGGGATTGGTCCTTGTCACCTGGAGCGCAGACCGGTTTGTCGACGGCGTCGCCTAGCGTTGCTAGACACCTCAACACGCCAGCCTTGCTGGTTGGTATGCTGGTGATTGGATTTGGAACCTCAGCACCGGAAATCTCTGTTTCAGCCATTGCTACGCTAAATGGCAACCCACAAATCGGACTGGGCAACGCCTATGGGTCCAATCTTTTCAACACACTTGCTGTGGTGGGTATTGCCACAGCAATCCAACCAAACACTCCCCCACCGGAGCTCCTGCCCCGGGATATTTTGGTGATGGGTATTCTGACCTTATCGTTGTTTGCTCTCGGTTGTGGTTTTCGTGGCCAGGGGAGGATCAACCGTTATGAGGGTGCGTTACTGCTTGCGATTAAGCTGGGTTACACAACCCATCTGGTATGCGGCGGTGTTTGCCGGTAGGTCAGCTGGCGCTGGAATTGCGCGAAGACCAAATGGTGGCCAGGTTTCAAGGCCCTCAGATGATCACCGGACACTGGTAAGTGTTGGTGTGAAAAAGATTCGAAAATATCGATATATTCTTTTGCTTTATTCGACTTTATTTAATTTTCCTCATCCTTATATTAACCACAAGCCATATTAATTTCACAAGTAATTATCGAGGAATCACGATGAGTGAACGCATTTTACAGGTCCTCCCTTCAAACATTCAGCGGCGCATGCAGAACGGTGAACCCGTCACCCTTATCGATGTGCGTAGTCCTCTGGAATACAAGTCCGGACACGTGCGGGGCGCAATCTCACTACCCTTGGATGAACTTGAACCAAGCGAACTGGAGAGGCGCACAGGTACGAACTCGATCGGTACCGAAATACCGCTCTATCTGACTTGTCAATCAGGTCTGCGGGCTCAGCAGGCGGCGAATAAATTGCAAGACGCCGGATATTCGAACCTGGTACTGATGGAAGGCGGTACTTCAGCCTGGGAGCAAGCGGGTCTGCCGATGCGGCGTAGCGGGACCAGCCTGTCACTCCAACAACAGGTCCATATTACAATCGGCAGTCTGTTGATCCTCAAGGTGATCTTCGGTTTCGCGGTGAGCGAGTTGTTCTTTGTGTTCGCGGCGTTGATTGGTGCTGGCTTGATAACCGCCGGACTCACACGCTGGTGCGGCATGGCGCAATTGCTTGCGCGTATGCCTTGGAACAGGGAGTCGCAAAAGCTGCAAAAAGAGGGTGTGACTGATGTCAATTAGTTGCGATTGATCATACTACCGCCACAAACCAATCCACTCTTCAATGGAGGAAATAACCAGTACCCTGATCAGGTTGTAGCGGAGACAGACGGGTTGCAAACCATCCCTTAAACTCGACGGTGTTCGCATCGTCGATGTAAATAGCCCAGGTAAACATTAAATCGTAGGGTGTTAGAAACTCATAATATCGCAGGCTCAGGAGGCCAAACTCATGACGAAGCTCGAAGCGCTGAGAAACATGACCCAAGTGGTTGCGGATACAGGTGATATCGAGGCCATTGCCGAGCACCACCCTGTCGACGCCACAACCAACCCATCGCTACTCTATAAAGCGGCGCAGCTACCCCAATACAAGCATCTGGTGGACGACGCAGTGGAGTATGGAATAGCCCGAAACAACGATGCTGCAGAACAGAGCAGACTGATGATGGACCGGCTGGCGGTCAATTTCGGCGTCGAGATCCTCAAGATCATACCGGGACGGGTCTCCACCGAGGTTGACGCGCGCTTGTCCTTCGACACGGAGGCCACCATTGCCCGGGCAATGCAGCTCATGGGTCTCTATGACGCCGCAGGTATCTCCAAGGATCGTGTACTCATCAAAATTGCCTCTACCTGGGAGGGTATACGTGCAGCTGAGGTGTTGGAACGCGAGGGTATCCACTCCAATCTAACGCTGATGTTCGGATTCCCTCAAGCCGTGGCTTGTGCCGACGCGGGCGTAACCCTGATATCTCCGTTCGTTGGCCGGATCTCGGATTGGTTCAAGAAAGTGGAGGGTGTTGACGGCTATTCCCCTGAGGATGATCCGGGCGTGCGCTCGGTCACGCGAATCTACAACTACTACAAGCGACACGGCTACAAGACTACGGTTATGGGAGCGAGCTTTCGCAACAGCGAGCAAATTCTGCAGTTGGCAGGGTGTGACCTCCTCACCATCTCTCCGCATCTCATGGAGCAACTCGATCAGGTCTCAGGTGAGGTGCCACGTCAGCTGGAGCCGCAGGCTGCCACCTACATCGGTGAGGATCGGGTTCATATGGGCGAGAAGGACTTCCGCTGGTCTATGAATGACGACGCCATGGCGACCGAGAAGCTGGCGGAAGGAATACGCGGTTTCGCCGCCGATGCCTCGAAGCTTGCACAGTTCGCCTTCGAGGCCTGCGCGAGTTGCGGAAAGGCGGCTTAAACGGGATTAGCAAAGGAGAAATGGTTAATGGTTTCTCCTCTAGAATCACAAGAACACTTTGATTGGCAGGAATGACTATCGTTCGGAGGATGTGACAGCATCTATCTCTACCTCGGTCACGCCTTCGATCTTTGCCAGCCGGTGTTTGAGCATAATCAGAGTTTGCTCAATAAGTCAGCTCGCCACTATTTCGTAAGTGCGGAATTCAAAGGGCTTCCTTGCTTTCCACTGGCGAGAAATCCTATCCCAGATCACTTCGAACGTTGATATCGGCAGGACAGCCGCT
>JASJBU010000102.1 GCA_030066355.1 Gammaproteobacteria bacterium
CGCAGCACCTTGTTACCCTCGAGGATCGCCTCGGTGGGGATGCGCAGCACGGCCTCCCGCTGATCGAGGATGATCTCGATGTCCGCGCTGTAGCCGGGCAGCAGACAGTCACAATCCTCCGGCACATCGAAATCCACCTCCACGTCCACCGTACGGGCCTGTTTCTCCAGATCCAGCACGTAAGGGGCGATTCGTCGCACCTGACCAGTGAACTCCCGTTCGGAGAAGGCGTCCAGGGCGATACGCGCGGGCATACCGACCCGGATGCCCGGGGCGTCCACCTCGTCGATGGGGGCCGAGACATAGACGCAGCTGATGTCCATCAGGTCGACCGCCGGCGGTGTCGGGATACCCACCGGCGAGGGGGTGACGAACTCCCCGACCTCCCCGTTCACCTCGGCGACAATGCCCGCGAAGGGGGCCTTCAACTGGGTCTGATCCAGGGCCGCCAGGGCCACATCCAGCTTGGCCTGACTGACCTGCACCGCGGCCCTGGCGGCGCTGCAGGCCGCCTGTTGGGCGCGGGCCTCCCCGTCCGCCTTGTCCACCGCCTCTTCCGCGGCCAGTTTCTGTTTCTTGAGTTGCTTGAGACGTTTGGCCTCACGCTCCGCCACCTGGGCCAGCACGCAGGCCTGCTCCGCCTTGGCGACCGCAGAGCGGGACTCGCTCTCCGCCAGACTCACCTGGGCGCTCAGATCCTCGTTCCAGAACTCCATGAGGATCTGTCCCGGCTCCACCCGATCCCCCTCCTTGACCGGCATCAGGTCGATCTGACCACCCACCCGGGGCGAGATGCCGGCGCGCCGGCAGGCCTTGATGGTGCCGGCCCGGGTATTGGCCACCGTATCTTCCACCTTGCCGGTCTCGGCGGCCTTGACGATCACAGAGACCGGCTGGTCGCGGCCCAGCCAGTAAACGAGACCCACGCCGAGCGAAAGGGCGATCACCAGCAGTAGAGTGACCCGAACCGTCTTATTGGTCATCTAGGTATCCTCTATGATTAATTCTATCCGACAAGCCCATGGCCTCAGACATCGCCCCACATCCGTAACAGGTTGGCATAGGACTTGTCCGCCAAACCGGTGTGCTCCTCCTGCGGGGCGTTGTGCAGCAGATGCTCACGTACCCGATCCAGCTCATAGAGCAGTTCCCGTCTGGCCGGATCCCGCACATAGCTCTGGATCCAGGCCAGCGCCACC
This sequence comes from Gammaproteobacteria bacterium, assembly GCA_030066355.1. Taxonomy (GTDB): domain Bacteria; phylum Pseudomonadota; class Gammaproteobacteria; order Chromatiales; family Chromatiaceae; genus JASJBU01. The sequence continues at coordinate 1,200 of JASJBU010000102.1, forward strand.
AGACGCTCGCCCTCGGTCACCGGTGCCACATGGTGCAGGCTCGAAGAGGGATAGATCACCGCGCTGCCTGCCGGCAGCTTGATCTGCTGCTGCCCGAAGGTGGTGCCGATCACCAGCTCGCCACCCTGGTAGCTGTGCGGCTCGCGCAGGAAGATGGTCATGGAGACATCGGTGCGGAAACGTTGGCCGCTGTGGCCCATCAGCGGGTCGTCCACATGATCGCCGTAGGTCATGCCCGGTTGATAGCGGGCAAAGATCGGGTCGGCCATGCGATAGGGCAAGACTGCGCTGCGGAAGGTCGCATTGTGCGCCATGGCGCTGGTAAGGATGCGGATCAGCAACTCCATGCTCTGGGGCTCCGCCTTCATCTCCTCGTTATGTTTCACCTGGCTGGCGACGCTGCCGGCACTCAGTTTGCCGTCCACGAACTCCGCACTCGCCAGCACCTCGTCGATCTTGTGCAACTGGGCCTCGTTCAGGAGGCCGGGGATCTCCAGCAACATGGGTCTACCTCTGCATATCAACCGGTTATCCGGCTCAACATTTCATCCAGGGCCGCTTCCTGAATCGGAAACTCCAGGGCACCGAAGATCGGATAGCGCTGTTTCACGCCCTCCAGTCGCTGCAGGTAGTGATGATCGATGAAGACGATCACCTTGGCCCCACTGTCGTAACGCTGCAGGGTCGCCAGCAGAGACTCCAGGTTGCTGAGGCGATCGCGGAACTGGGGGTCCACATAGAACTCTGCCACCACCACCTGGGGTTGGTGTTTCTTCAGCCAGGCCTGGGCCTTGCGCACCGAGTTGACCATCTCGACCTGGTAACCATGACGTTTGTAGAGCGGCACGAAGTTGGGATAGCCGCCCAACTCCACCAATGCCAACAATTCCAGAGCATTCATACGCTTGATTTTATCCTCGATGAGTCAGATCATTTTACTCCTTTACGCAGCAAAAAACGTTGGACTTGATATGCAACTGAATCTGATCATCGATAACTGGTCAATGAACCTGGAGATTTCCGATGAATATCTCCGAACCATGGGGGAATCATTCAACAAGATGGACCAGGATATGGATAAAGGACGCCGCCTGGGTCAACGCTTCATCAAGGAACCGGACCAAATCCAGCGCGCTCAAATCGCTGCCGACAAATTGCTCTCGGCGCTGGAAACCAACAATGAGTCCATGGCCCTGATGATGGGGGGCTATATCGTCTCCCGTCTTGAAGGGGTGAAACAGGTGGTGATCGACAACAACGGAGAGCCGCAGGAGACCAAGTTCAATAAACATCTATAGGCTGCAGGTCCGGCAGTATGCCGGTCCAGCTGGGGCCTGATTTCCCATTCCTTAAAGACAACGGCTCTCGACCAGCGCCTTGATCGGCCCGGCGGCATCCTTTCCATGGTTTTGATGCAGCGCCAGCAGCTCAGAGGCCAGGTCCGCCCAGTGTCGCTGGCCTTGCGCGGCGGTCTCTTCCAGGGCCCGCCAATCGCCGTTTTGGTACCAGTCCTCATAGGCCTGCTGCAGCCCCGGGAACAGGCTTTTACGCATACCGCTCAGACCGCCCACATAAAAGTGGATCGAGGTCGGATCACCTTGCCTCGCCAATTCGGGGAGGGTTACCTGGCAATCCGCCCAATGATCGCGAATCGCCCGCGCCATCAGTTCGGCAGGGGTATGGGCGACGTCCATCACCAATGCGTTCCAACGCTCACCGACCTCGCAACCGACCAGATATTCACCCTGCTCGTGCAGCAGCACCGCGGCCAGTTCCCGTTCCACCATGGCATCGAGAGAGCCCTCGAGTTCGGTTTCGAAATCGTAGCAGGCGAAGGCTCGGCCGAGGGCGTTGTCCGGCCGGTGCCAACGCCAGGTCTCGAGTTTTTCCCATAACAGGCGGCGGAAGGATTCCCGGCGGATAAAGATCCGATCACCCTGATTCATGGCGGCGGGGGCGGTCAGGTCCCGCGCCAGCTCGCGCCCCGCGACCCAGACCGACACCGTACCCGGTTGCTCGCGCCGTTCCAGATGGCCAAGAAAGAACAACGGTTTGTTTTTTGCGCCATATCCCGCGCTGTAAACGAGCCCCAATGGCTCCAGCTCGGCATTCAGCGCATCCACGTCAAAGGGATCGTAGGCTTCGCCTGCCAGGGGCAAGGGGACAAAATCGGCCTCCGCCAGAGAATGCCACAGCGCCTCTCGCTCGGTCAGCCAGTCCCCCACCGCTTCCTTGGGCAAGGCATCGGTAAAACTAAAGCCCTGCTCCCAGCGGAAATATTCACGCATCTTCATCAGGTAGGCGCAGAGACCATAGTCGGTGCCCTGACGGGCATCCGAGATGTGGCAGTTCGTCTGAACCGCTTCGCAAAGCTGCTGCAGAGAATTGTGCATGGGGACGCTGACTTCGATTCTAGTAATCCTGACTCTACCAGAGATTCGATCCGACGCCTGCAGTTTTTTCCACAGCGTTTGTAGGTAAACGCCAGCCGGCAGACGCCCTGCATGATCTGGCCTTAGAAACCAGCCTCAGCGGTGGCCGCCGGTTGTCACTGACAGCCCTGACCGTGCGTTTGCATGCTTAAAGAACCCCTGATGCGTGACGCTATGCTCAGAAATCCGTTAAAAGGCATCGATACCGGTTCAGGGACAATGAGACCGTGTCTGACTCACGCAGGGATATCAAGCGCTAACCATTCGAGAATCAAGCATGACGATCAAGACCAAGATGTATTCCATTCTGGGTGCCATCACCCTGCTCCTGTTAATCCTCAGCCTGATGATCCACTTCGAATTGCAACGGCTTGGCGCCCTCAAGCACAGCCAGATCCTGAATCAGCAGCTGACCGCCGAAATACTTGACCTGCGCCATCATGAGAAGGATTTCCTGGCGCGCCAAGATACCCAATACCTGACGCAATTCGAGGCGAGGCTCGCTGATGTGAACGACACCCTGTCACGCCTGTCGACCCAGCTGAGCAACTTGTCCCTCGATACCTCGGCGGTCTCACCGGCCCTTCTGGCGGTTCAGCGCTATGCCAAACGGTTCAAAGCGCTCACCGCTCTACAGAAGCGCACCGCCCAGCCCCCAGCACAGGGCCAGGTGAGCGCTCTGCATGAAACCGCGCAGGGTCTGGAGGAACAGCTGGCCTCGCTCACCCAGGCGCTGGATGCCTCGATCCAAGCGGCTGAAAACCAACAGCAATGGACCCTCACTGCGATGATCATCGGTATCAATCTGCTGATCGCCGGCATGTTGCTGTGGCTCACCATCGGCACCACGCGCCGCATCACCCAGGTCAGCAAGCTCATGCAACAGATCGCGCAGGGGGATGGCAACCTGAGTCAGCGCCTCGACGAGCATGGCGCCGATGAGATCACCCAGCTGTCACAGGCCTTCAATGGCTTCGCGGTGAAGATCCACGATATTTTGAAGACCATCGCACAGCGGGTTGCGGACCTGGGCGAAACCGATGACCGTCTGAACTGCGCGGCCGAGCAGACCGATATCAACATGCACGAACTGGGCACCAATACCCAATCGGTGGTGGTCGCCACGGAGGAGTTGTCCGCGACTGCCCGTGATGTCTCGCACAATGCCAACAACATGTCGACCGCCGCCCTGCATGCCGCACAAGAGGCGGTCGAGGGTCATGCGATGGTTGATCAGGCGATCGAAGCCATCAATTCCTTCGCCAACGAATTCAACGAAGCGGCGACGACCGTCGCCTCCCTGCGCAGTGAGACTGAGAGCATCGGCAGCATCCTCGAAGTGATCCAGGGCATCGCCGAACAGACCAACCTGCTGGCGCTGAACGCCGCCATCGAAGCGGCCCGAGCGGGTGAACAAGGTCGCGGTTTCGCCGTGGTGGCCGATGAGGTCCGCGGCCTGGCACACCGTTCCCAGGAATCGACCAACGAGATTCAGGCGCTCATTGAACGGTTGCAGAACCGCTCGGAAACGGCCATGACAAAGATTCAACACGGCCAGCAACGGGTCAATGAAACCGTGACGGAGGCGCAACAGGCCGGCCAGTCCCTGAGCAGTATTACCGAGTCCATCGGTTCGATCAGTGATATGACCACCCAGATCGCGACCGCGGCGGAGGAGCAGTCGGCTGTGGTCAGCGATATCAACGCCAATGTCGTGGCGATCGACCGCCTTACGCAAAAAACCCTGCAGAACGCCGAAACCACCACCGGCCTGACCGCGGAACTGGCGACTGCGATGTCCACCGTCGCCAAAGAACTGCAGAGATTCCATTTCGCCAACGACGAACAACTGGTATTGGCCCAGGCCAAATCGGCACATCTCGCCTGGAAAGGGCGTTTGCGTGAATTCCTCGACGGCAACACCCAGCTTACCCAGGCACAGGCCGTCGATCACCATCATTGTGATCTCGGTCAATGGTATGACACCGAAGGTCGGCAGCGCTTCGGCGAGTTGCCTGAATTCCAGGTCATCGAACAACCCCATGCGACCATCCACCGGCTGATCAAGGAGGTCATCGATCTCAAGGAAAGCGGCAATGAACGCGCTGCCGAGGCCGCCTACCAGGAGGTCATGGCCGTCTCTCAACAGATCGTCGAACAGCTGGATAGTCTCGCTGCTTCGTTGCGATGAGGCGGGAGTGCTGAAGCGGGGCGATTCCTGGCATCGCCGAGGAGTCTCTGGCGCAGTCTGACGCCACCCTGGGGGTCGATGCAGAACCGGCCATCGGTCCCCTAACAGAACCCAGCAGATGACCGGCTGCCAGAGCGTTTGTGACCCGCGGGTCTAGCCGCAACCTGTTTGCTGCGCGATGTCAGTCCGGCAGGGGGCCGGAAAACCGTCCGGTGTTATAAACGAAAGTGTCCGACGAGTCCCGCCAGCTTATCGGCCAAGGTTCCGAGATCCTTGCCTGCCTCGGCAACCTGCTGGGTCTGGCGCTCCGCGACCTCACCACCCTTTTCGACATCCACAACATTGTTGCTGATCTCGCTGGCGACCATCGACTGCTCTTCGATGGCACTGGCAATCTGGGTGTTGAGATCGCCAATCTGCTCCGCGGCCCTGTTGATCTCGGCCAGGGCCGTCTCGGCTTCACGCACCTGGCTTACCGTGTCACCGGTCATCTGATGACCGGATTTCATCAAGGCCACGACCTGCCCGGTACCGTCTTGCAGTGAATCGATCAAGGCATGGATCTCTTCAGTGGATTGCTGAGTGCGATTCGCCAGACTGCGCACCTCGTCAGCCACCACGGCGAACCCGCGACCGTGCTCACCCGCACGGGCCGCCTCGATACTCGCATTCAGGGCCAACAGTCCGGTCTGGTCGGCGATACTGCGAATCACATCGAGGATGCCCGAGATGTCGCGACCATTCTCCTCCAATCGATTGACCGCACCCTCCGCCTCATCCATGCGGCCTTTCAAAACGTCAATGGAACTGCCCACCTGGCCGACCAGCTCGGCTCCGACCCTGACCTGCTCACCCGCCTCTCGGGTTGCGTTGGCGGCAGCCTCGGTATTTTTCGCGATAGCATGGATGGTGGTGGTCATTTCAGCCAGGGAACGGGCGGCCTCCTGGGTCTTGTGCAATTGCTGCCGATTCTGATCGCTGGCTGCTTCACTGTTCTTGTCCAGCTGATGCGCGGCCTCGGTCAATTGCCCCGCAGCACTCAACATCTCGCTGATCAGAGAACGCAGATGCTGCACCATGTTACACATGCCTTCGGTCAGCAGGCCGGTCTCGTCATGTCGATGCCGACCGACTGCAGCGCAGGTGGAGAGATCGCCGCTTGAGATGTCGCGCATGGTGTCTACGACTTCATCGAGGGGGCAAAAAGAGCGTTTGGCGTACCAATAGGTCAGCCATGAAGTACCCAACAAGAGACCCACGACCGCCAGCAAGGAGATGACCTCAAGCCGCGCCTGAGTCGCGTAGGTATCCGTATGGTCTTGTGCCGTCAGCAAGGCGGCAATGTTTTCGCCTTGCAGATTGTAGATCGGCAGGTTCACCAGTACATGATAACGACCCGCTTGCTGGACGATCTCCAGACCATCTTGTTGTGCGCTGAAATCCGCCTGGGGAAACCCCAGATCCCCATTGTCACTCCCCGCCAGGACCGACTTCTGGTTCAGGTCTTTTATCATCACCATGGACTGGTCGCTGTGCTGAAAATCGTCCAGAATCGTCTGCAGCCCCTTGCTGTAGACCGCGACGCCTTTAATCTTGCCTCGGGAAAACACTGGAAACGCGAGTACCGCCATCAATTTGCCATCTTCATCGTAATCGAGGCCCTGTTTGACATTCTTTTCATTGGCTGCTGCCATGACCAGCTGTTTGCGGGTCTTGCCGCTGAATCCTTCGGGTACGGACGCCAGATAATCGCCCTGCAGATCGAAGATCTGCAGTCGATCGATATGACCGACGCTGGCCAGGGTATTGTGGGTCGTCCTTGCTGTCTCCCGCAGACTGACCAGATCCTTCGAGCGCAGGGCCTTGGTCAACATCCGGTCCCGGGTCACTGACTTCATGTCAGGGAGGAGTTTCTCGAAAAAACTCTCCACGACCTTGTTCCAGAGGACCTGTTTTCCGTCGACGCTGGCCGCCACGTAGCGGGCGTGCGCGGCCTGTTGCGAAAACTCCCAAGTGGTGATCAGAACACCGGCGACGACCACCGTCGCGAGGATGGACATCAGGGTGAGGCGCAGGCGCAGGGTCATTCGTGGGTCCTCAACATGGAACGATAGCTATTCTGGTACTACTCGATGGGATAGCCCGCTTTTTTCCAGGCGGGAAAACCGCCGCGAAAATAGTGAACATCGGAGTACCCCCAAGCCAACGCCTTGGTACAGGCCTTGGAGCTCCGGGGACAGCGGACCCCGCTGCAATAAAACACCACCGGTTCCTCGACACCCACCTCATTCATCAGCGACTCTTGCGAGAAGGCGGTCTTGAAATCCAGATGAATCGCACCGGGGATACGTCCGGCGTTCCAGGCGGGGTCCTTGCGCAGATCGATGAAGGCCGCCTCTTGTTCGAAAAGCTGGTACGCGGCCGCGGCATCTACGGTGGTGGCGCCGTCGACGGTCTCCGGGGTTGATTTCACCAACTCTGAGTTGGCAAGCACCGTGAGGGTGAAAAACAATAAGATCGGCAGACCAATGATTGAGATACGCTGCATGCGGTTGCTCCTAATTAAAATGCTGTTACCGGATCGAAGCCATCTATTCAGACATGAAGAAACAGAGGGGAATAGAACTGCCAGGTTTCTGCAGAGTTAAATCGTCACCTGAACAGAATTCTTTAAAAAATGACTAGCCTCTGGGCCCTGTTTCCAGGTCACTCAGCCTGTGGCTCAGGTGTATCCAGCGTAAACAACTCCCTGAGCAACAGGGTGGCGTAGCTGCCGACGGGCCGGTTGAACGGGTTCCAATCCGTCGAAAAGTCTCGCGCAATGATCACTCTGAGGACAGAGGGCAAGAAAGGCGGCGCCGAAACTGCCTTCAGGGATGTCGTAGCGGCCTCGGAACAGATTATTAAACAGCTTGATAAGCTCGTCGTATCTTTGTGATGTCGGGTAACTTTTCCACCCTTGATGGTTTCGGCCTGAGTACCTCTCAAGCACTCGTAATAAGATCTAAAGTAAAGGCACTGTCATACCGACACCCTATTTTGGTATCAATCGAACTTTAGGATCGTCACCATGAAGTTTCTGCAAAACATCTCCATCAAGAACCGACTCCTGGTGTCGCTCGGTTTTTCCATTGTCGTGATGCTGCTGATTGGCGTACTTGGCCTGACCAGCATGAAGAAATCAGAAGAAGTGATACGGGATCTTCATTTGGACATGCAGCACAGCTATCATCTCGGGGAGATCCTCGACCATCTGGGCCAAGCCCAGATACAGTTGATGCTTGCCTTGCAGCACGATCCTGAAAACAGGTTATCGAATATGCACCAGCACCCCATTTCGCTTCACCTGCAAAAGGCCCAGGAGCATGAGAGGCGGGTCGAGGAGGCCTGGCAATCCTTGCTGGCATCGGAGATGGATGCCGAAGAAACGCGTCATGCCAATAGTTTTGAGGTCGCTTATAACACCCTCTTGAATGACGGTTACAAACCGGCAAACAAAGCGTTCATGGCCGGTGACTACAAAACCGCGAGCCAGATACTGACCAATCCGGATAAAGTCGGCATGCGTTTTCACGAAGCCGAACAACACGCCGAGAAGATCCTACAGCTTCAGCAAGACAAAGCGGAAACTGAATATATCCGTGCGGAAGACCGTTACCAGACGATGCTTACGTGGATCAGCCTGTCAATTTTCGCCGGGGTACTGATCGGAGGCGCACTCGCCTATGCTTCGATAAGCAGCATCAGTTACTCAATCAACACCTTGGGGCGGGCCACCACGGCTCTGGCGGAGGGAGACCTGAGGAGCAGGATCGAATTAGTCAGCAGGGACGAACTGAGCTATGTGGCCAGGGAATTCAACCAAGTGGCTGAACAGTTCCATGGTCTTGTCCGGGAGGTACAAAACGCCACGCTGCAGATAGCATCGGCGGCGGAACAAACCTCTGTGGTGACGCAACAGGCCAGTGTGGGCTTAAATCGACAACAGACCGAGACCGCACAGGTCGCTACTGCCATGACCGAGATGAACGCCACTGTACGGGATGTAGCACAAAATGCGGTATCCGCAGCGGAAGCGGCCAAGAATGCCGACCTCTCCACCAATCAGGGAAAAGAGACGGTGACTCGAACCATCGAAGCCATCAATAACATAGCCCAGGAAGTCGACAGCACGGCGAGGGTAATCCACAACCTTGAGCAGGACAGTGTCAACATAGGCACAGTACTCGACGTGATACGCGGTATCGCGGAACAAACCAACCTGTTGGCTTTGAATGCCGCCATCGAAGCGGCCAGAGCCGGCGAGCAGGGGCGTGGTTTCGCCGTGGTGGCCGATGAGGTGCGGACCCTCGCCTCCCGTACCCAGGAATCCACAGAGGAGATACAGAACATGATCTCGCGTCTGCAAAGCGGTACCAGTGAAGCGGTTCAGGTTATGGAATCCGGGCGTAACCGAGCCCGTGCGGGTGTCGAGCTTGCCGCAGAGGCAGGCACCGCTCTCGAGACCATCACTGCGGCGGTCGACCAGATCAGCGAAATGAACACCCAAATCGCCAGTGCGAGTGAGGAACAGAGCGCGGTGGCCGAAGAGATCAACCGCAATATCGCCATCATCGCCGAGGTGGCGCAGGAGACGGCCACTGGGTCCAATCAGACTTCAACGGCCAGCAAACAACTGGCGGAACTGGCGGAGAACCTGCGCACAACGGTCTCCCGGCTACAGGTGTAATCGACGACTTTGGGCGAACTCAATTCCGCAAACGACTTACTCAAACCCGTTGTCGAACCATTCCAAGACATTAACAGGACAAAAGTTCTCTTAACAGGACCGTTGCATAACTGCCGGCAGGTAGGCTGAATGTCAACGATAACTGGTCGTCATTGGGAAGGTTCCAGGCGAGATCGGGGACGGGGACCCGCAATGCCCGACGTTCCTGTTTCAGGCCAACATGTTCCAGACCGTTGCGCCAATCACCATAGGCTGCCAAGGTCGTCTGCTCGAGCTGCAACGCATCCCCACCGACCAACGAACGGCCGCGTCCCCAGAGCGGACCCGTCGGATGGATATCCATGATCGCACAGCGGCGTTGAATATCTGCATCCAGCGTCTCCAGCGGAAATCCGGCACGACGACCTACCAGGTTCATGAAATCCCCCGGGATCGGTCGATTCCAGTCACCTTGTGCAATCCTTGTTGCCAAGACTTCATTGAACAGCTGGGAACGGGCGGCGGAAAGCAGCAGACCCCGCAGCTTCCGATCGACTCTGCCCAGCCTGCGCTTGAAAAGCTCATCCACCTGGTGGAGATTGGCATAGCCCCGACCGAAGCGCTGTTCACCGAAATAGTTGGGCATCCCAGCTTCCCGGATGCCCTGCAGACGCGCTTGCAGGGCGTGGCCATCGGCATTCAGCTCCCGCACCAGCAGACGAAACCGATTCCCACGCAACGTACCGACACGGAGTTTGCGCCGGTGCCGGGCAACCCTGAGCAGCTTGACCTCCGCCGACTCCAAGGCCCGCCAATCCGGTTCCGGTAGACCGGCCAGATGTACCGAGAACCACTGACTGGTGAGTGCATGGCGGTCCTTCAATCCGGCATGGCCTACATCCCGCCTGGGCACACCGGCCAACTCGGCGAGCCGTGCGCCGAGCCAAAGGGTATTGGTGCTGCGTTTCCGCAGCTGCAGAAACACATGCTCACCCTCTCCGTCCGGTTCGAAGCCCAGATCTTCATCGACTTGAAAATCCTCTGGGGTACTGCGGAGTTTCCCCTGTCCGACAGGCCCCCCATGGGCGAAGGGCATCTCCGCCAAGCTCCGCCATGCCAAAGTCGCCAACCGCGCTATTCCTCGAGCAGGGCCACGGCATAGGCGGCGATACCCTCAGACCGCCCGGTAAAGCCCATACCTTCGGTGGTGGTCGCCTTGATATTGACCCGGCCGGCTTGCACATGCAGATCGGCGGCCAGGCGCCCCCGCATGGTTTCGAGATAGGGCGCGAGCTTGGGGCGCTGCGCCACGATGGTCAAATCCACATTGCCCACTTCGAGCCCGGCCAGGTGCAGACGCTCCACAATGTCCCGCAAAAGAAGCCGACTGTCGATGCCCTGATAGGCTGAGTCGCTATCCGGGAAATGCTGTCCGATATCTCCCAGCCCCGCCGCCCCCAACAAGGCATCACAGAGCGCATGAATCAGCACATCGCCGTCAGAATGGGCCTTGAGACCCCGATCGTGCTCGATGTCCACACCACCCAGCACCAGTCTGCCACCATCATCGAATCGATGCGCATCATAACCCTGCCCTATTCGCATACCCACCTCCGGCAAATCAAGTGTTCTCGAGGAATGACGCTAAACATTCCATGAGAACAAAATGAGTGAATTGTATACCCTGCAATGAATGCACCCGTATCTTCCGTCGAGGCAAGCCATCTGAAGCAGTTCTTTCCACTGAGTCAGCTACCCAGCCGTGTGCTCGACTATGTGGCCAATCAAGCCCGTATCGAGAGCCTGAGTCCGGACAGCATCATCCAGACGCCGGGAATAGTAGACAACCAGGTTCGCTATGTCTTACAGGGTGCGGTTGAAACCCTCAGCGCCGACGGTGTGCCCCACCGAGTGAGTGCCGGTGCGAAACGCGGCCTCCTGCCCATATCGACCCAACAACCCTGCGCGGAGTCAGCCAGGGCCATCGGCGCCGTCACACTCCTGATGCTGCCCCGAGAATTGTACGAGGGCATCAGTCTGCTCCCGCACAATGCTCAAAGCGCAGCAGAAACGCAGGCTCAGCTTGATGCCTTCGATGCCCGAGAGACCGCAATCTACTGGAAGTTTCATGAGGCCATCAAAACCGGTCAACTGGAGCTGCCCAGTATGCCCGACATCGCCACGCGCATTGCCAAGACCGTCAACAATCCGGATACCGACAGTGATGACATTGCGCGGGTCATCCAGGCGGATCCGACCATCGCGGCCCGTCTGATCAGTGTGGTCAACAGCGCCGCCTATCGCGGTGAGGCGTCGATCAGCAGCCTGCCGGATGCAGTGACTCGACTGGGGAGAAATGTCATCCATAACCTGGTGATCAGTTTCGCGCTGAGATCGCTGTTTCGCAGCCGCTCCAAGGTCCTGCAACAGCGTATGGTAGCGCTCTGGAAGCATGCCTGTCATGTGGCCGCCATCAGTCATGAGCTGGGGAGGATCACCCCTGGGAAGCATCCCGATCACGCCCTGCTCTGCGGTCTGCTGCATCATATCGGTGCATTGCCTATCTTAAGTGCCGCCCGCAGTCATCCTGAAATCGTCGAAAATCCGCAGCTACTCGACCTGACGATGACTCACCTGAAACCGGAAGTCGGCGCGAAGGCTCTCAGAAAATGGAAATTCGGTCCTGATTTCATCCAGGTAGCCTTGCACAGCGAAGACTGGATGCAGGACACCAGTGATGAACCCAGCTACCTGGACCTGATCCTGGTCGCCCAGCTCCACGCCTCTATCGGCACCGCGAAGATGCGGCATCTGCCGCGTCTGGATCTGATACCCGCCTTTCATAAGTTGGCCCTGGGACGACTCACACCCCGTCATTCCATCGGCATCCTGGAAAACGCCAAGGAACAGATCCGGGAATTACGTGAATTACTCACCAGCGGTTGACTGTGCAGTGAGATAGAAATCGGCCAGTGGCAGATCGGCTGGACGGGTGATCTTGATATTGTCCGCATGACCCTGGATCATTCTTGGCCGGTAACCCTGTAGTTCCATGGCGCTGGCATCGTCAGTCACCAGGAGCCCCCGTTGCAGGGCCTCGACAAGCGCTTGTCGCAACATACCAAGACGAAACATCTGCGGGGTATAGGCGTGCCAGAGCCTGTCGCGGGGAATGGTCGCCCGCACATGTTCCGTGTCATCCGTCTGTTTCATGGTATCGTGGACTGGCACGCCGAGCAGGCCACCCACCGGATCCTCCCGTAAACCTTCGATCAGCCGGTCAAGGTCCGCACCCCGCAAACAGGGCCGGGCCGCATCATGCACCAGGACCCAATCGGACGCGGCGGCCGTCTTGGACAGCAATTGGAGTGCATTGAGCACGGAGTGGCAGCGTTCTTCACCGCCTGCAGCGAGCACGATCCGTGAATCTGAGGCCAAGGAGGTGGTCGGCCACCAGTCATCGTCCGCTGACAAGGCCAGATAGACGGCCTCGATGCGTGGATGCTTCAACAGCCTGTGCAGGCTGTGCTCGATCACCCGCTGCCCATATAACGGCAAGTACTGTTTGGGGATATCGCCGCCCATGCGCCGCCCGGCCCCGGCAGCCGGCACCACCGCCCAGTACCGCTCACTCACGGGCCTTGACCTGGGGTGCGTCGATGACCTGATAGAAGATCTCACCCTGCTTGATCATGCCCAATTCACTGCGCGCCCGTTCTTCGATGGCGGAGAGTCCGCTGCGCAGATCTTCCACCTCTGCCTGCAGCGCCCGGTTGCGTTCCCGGAGTCTGACCAGTTCCTGTTCGAGCTGACTGATCTCATGCTGCAGATTGCCGACTTCCGCAAGGCTACCCTTACCCACCCAGAGCCGGTACTGTAGGGTCAAGAAGACGACCAGCAGGATGACAAACAGGATACGCATGTTGGGTGATGATAGGGTAGACGGAGCAGGCGTTACTGTATGCCCATCGAACGGCCCAGGCAACCAGCGGCCCCCATGCCGGTCATGGGGGCCACCCAGTCAGGATCAGATTTGCACCGGAAAGGCCTCGACACCCGCATACACGGCCTCGTCACCCAGTTGGTCCTCGATGCGCATCAACTGGTTGTACTTGGCCACCCGGTCGGAACGGGAAAGGGAACCGGTCTTGATCTGACCGGTATTGGTCGCCACCACCAGATCGGCGATGGTGGTGTCCTCGGTTTCACCGGAACGGTGGGAGACCACCGCACTGTAGCCCGCGTCCCGCGCCATCTTGATCGCCGCCAGGGTCTCGGTGAGGGTGCCGATCTGGTTGACCTTGATGAGAATGGAGTTGGCGATCTTCTCGCTGATGCCCCGCTCCAGAATGCTGGTGTTGGTGACGAACAGATCGTCGCCCACCAGCTGCACCTGGCCACCTAGCTTTTCGGTGTGATACTTCCAACCCTCCCAATCACTCTCGTCCATGCCGTCCTCGATGGAGATGATCGGATATTGATCCACCCAGCCCGCCAGATAGTCGGTGAACTCCTGGGCATTGAACTTGCGGCCTTCCGAGGCCAGATTGTAGAGACCGTCCTCGTAGAACTCGGAACTGGCTACGTCGAGACCCAGATAGATGTCCTTGCCGGCGCTGAAACCGGCCTTGTCGATGGCCTCCAGGATGACCTCGATGGCTGCCTCGTTAGAGGGCAGGTCCGGGGCGAAACCGCCCTCGTCACCCACCCCAGTGGCCAGACCGCGGCCGCTCAAGACGCTCTTCAGGGCATGGAACACCTCGGCGCCAAAACGCACCGCCTCGCGGATCGAAGCGGCGCCCACCGGCAGGATCATGAACTCCTGCAGGTCTACCGAATTCTGTGCATGGGCGCCGCCGTTGATGATGTTCATCATCGGCACCGGCAGCCGGTAGGGACCGGCGGAGAGGGAGCGATACAGCGGCAGGGCACGCTCCTGGGCCGTGGCATGGGCAGCGGCCAGAGAGATGCCGAGCAGGGCATTGGCCCCCAGTTTGCCTTTATTGTCGGTGCCGATGATGAACATCATCAACGGCGGCGCCCATGCACAGAATTCGGTAGACCTGCAGGAGTTCATGATCCTGCCGGTGGGCGCCGCTTCGATCCGCGAGGCGGTGCG
>JASJBU010000103.1 GCA_030066355.1 Gammaproteobacteria bacterium
ATGATCACCATTTTCCTGCACTACATGCGTGAGGAAAATTCGCTCATGATCTTTCTGCGCAACCTGCGGGAAGGCCAACCTGATCCACTCGACCAGGTTGGCAAAAAGTCTATCATTGCCATGCGCTATCGCACCATGCAGGGGCTCTACAAGGCCAATTGCCCGATCAACCATGGCTCCCTCGCCTCCACCCTGCTGGCCAACGAGAGTACCCGTAACAGTCTGCCCCGCTTCATCAACAACATCCTCATCCTGACGGGTGTGTTCGGCACCATTGTCTCCCTGTCCATCGCCCTGATCGGCGCCTCGGACCTCCTGGAGAGCGCAGTCAATGTCGGCGGCATGGGCATGGTGGTGCACGGCATGTCGACGGCCCTGTCCACCACGATCACCGCCATCGTCTGCTTCATCTTTTTTGGTTACTTCCACCTAAAACTGACCGATGTGCAGACCAATCTGATCAGCGCCGTCGAGCAGGTCACTGTCAACGAACTGATCCCCCGTTTTCAGGTCCAGGCCGACAGTGCCCTGTACGAATTCACCGGCCTGGTGCGCTCGCTGCAAGATTTGGTCAACCAGATGTTTCAGTCGCAGAAGACCCTGGAAGGTGTGGAGCAGAACATCCTCACCACCCTGCAGAGCTACCAGACCAGATCCGGTCAACTCACTTCGGACCTGGCTGACCTCAAGTTTCTCCTCAAGCGCGGCTTTCGTTTGCCTGAGGACGATTGATGGACGACAGCTTCATCGATCTGCGGCTTAACCGTCACTCGACTCAGACGGAGGAGAGTTTTTGGCCTTCTTTTACCGACATCATGACCGTGATCGTCATGATCTTCCTACTCGCCATGGTAATCCTGCTGATCCGCAACATGGAGCTGCTGAGACAACTACGCGCCACCATGGAAGCGGAGCAGCAGGCGGTCGAACTCGCACGTACCACCGGCGCGGAGAACGAGACACTGGAAGAGAAACTGATCGCCAGAGAGCACGAGCTCTCCATGCTGCGCATGCAGTTGATGCGCATGGAAGAGGAGAGCGAACAACAGGAGGCCGCCATTACCAGCCAGCGCTACCAGATCGACTCGCTGTCCAGGGATCGGAGCAACCTGACCGACCGGGTCAATCGCCTGGCCCTCGAAAGAGACAAACTGAACAGTCAGGTGGCGCGTCTGACGGATGATTCAAACCGCCTGCGAACTCAGGTCTCCGAGGCCAATCAGAATATCGACAGCCTGAATCTGGCTTTAAAAAAGTTGCAGCTTTTACAAGAGACGACCCTCCAGGATCTCGCCACTCTCAGACTCTCCTACCGCTCTCAAGAAGAGGAGCTCGAGGCTGCCAAGGCCCTTACCCTGGAACGCAACCAGGCGCTTGTGGAGCTCCAAACCGATTATGATTCACTCGAAATCAAATACAACAAGCTGATCAGGCCCGCCCGTTCAGCCCGTGGCAAGACGGTCGTCGAGGTGCGTTATTACAAGAGCAAGGGGAACTTCCGCATCGATTATAAAGGGCCCGGCAACCGGGATTTCAAGGGCATCTCCCGTACCAAGCTCGATCAATATCTGACCAATCTGCAAAAACAACACCCCGACGGGCTATACATCAAGGTCATTCTGCCCAAGGATAGCGGTCTCTCCTACAGCGAGGCCTGGTCTTTCACCAACCACCTGCATCAGACCTATGATTACTACTATCAGGATGAAGCGAAGAAGCAGCGGATCATCTCGGACTGAACGTACCACCAGATGTGCAATTTCGGGTTGAATAAACCCGGAGATCTACTGTCATACAGTTAATAGGGTAAGGAGGTTTTTGACTATGTCTATCTGGGCAAAGCGGTTTGGTACGATGCTACTGACCGGCCTGTTCCTGGCCGGCTGCTCTTCCACTATCCCGGATCTCATCAAACGGGTACCCAAAGACAATATCCAGGTGGATGAGGTACAGCAGAAACCGGATGAGTACCTCGATTCATTGGTACGCTGGGGCGGTACCATCCTGCAGGTTGAAAACCTTGCCGAGAAAACCCATATCGAGGTACTGGGTCGCAAACTCAGCAGTAACGGTAAACCCGACTCGACCAGCCGCAGCCAGGGACGCTTCAAGATTGCCTTACAGGGATTTAAAGAGCCGGAGGAATTCCCCAAAGATCGCCTGATCACCGTCTACGGAAAACTCACCGAGGTGATCGAAGGTCAGGTGGGAACCTACAATTACCGCTATCCAATTGTCGAGCCCAAGGCATTTTATCTCTGGTCCAAGGAAAGAAATTACCGTCACCATGACTACTACGACCCGTTTTACTACCCCTGGCACCCCTATTGGTACAGATACCCTTATCCCTATTATTGGTGATCGGAGCTAAGCGGATGAGGCTGTACTCCCTGATCTTGCTGTGCCTGATCTTTGCCGTTTGCAGCTGTTCCCTGTCTACACGACCCGTCATGGGGGATCGCACCATTTCCCCCCGGGAGGCGGTCCGGGACATACCGCAGGATGAGGCATTGGTCCTGGAATGGGGGGGGGTGATCGTCGAGACGCTTAACAAAGAGAACTCCACCGAAATACAGATCATCGCTTACCCACTGCAGGACAACGGGAAGCCAGATCTTGATGCGCCACCGGCAGGTCGATTCATCGCAATTCAACAGGGTTATCTGGAGACAGCAGATTACCGGCAAGGCCGCAGGATCACGCTCAGCGGCACCCTTCTCGGGCTACGCGATGGCAAAGTGGGCGAAGCCGACTATCGCTTTCCGTTGGTCAATCCGAATGAGATGCAACTATGGCCACAAGAGGCCAGCGCCGAACCCAAATCCAGATGGCACTTCGGTATTGGCGTCGGCAGCGGTGGATCCCGCGGAAGCATCGGAGTCGGGATAGGCCTGTAAGCCACCCGCTCCCGACTGATTTAAGTCAACAGGCCTTCTTGGTTGCCACATTGTCACGCAGATAGACCGGCAAGGCCTGTTCCGGGGCAACAGCCCTCCCCTGACGGAATCCATTTTCGCCGAGTATGGCGATATCCTGAGCACTACAGAGCATTGCCGGCTCGATACCTTTTAGTTTGTCTCGACCAAGGTAATCCAATAACTGATCCCCATGACTCATCCAGCCTGAGCCGATGCCGTACCACTCGGATCCTGAAGGTACCGGAACCTTTTCGACAGCCACCACCGCTTCCCGATCCATCAGTTCCACGAGCCCACTGCTGTTGACCTGGTATGCCGCCCAGTAGAGCTCCTGCATTCTGGCATCATAGGCGGGTAACAACCTGCTTTCACCCAGTTCTCGGTAGGCCCGCTGCGCCAGCGCCGCCAAGGTCGATACCGGAACAACCGGCAGGTCCGCGGCAAAGGCCACTCCCTGTACCACACCCGTTGCGATACGCACACCGGTAAATGAGCCCGGACCCCGCCCAAATGCCATGGCATCCAACTGCCCCAGGCTCATTCCTGCCTCTGCCAGCAACTCATCCAGCATCCCCAGGATCAGTTCACTGTGACCTCGAGGCTTGACCTGGTAACGAAGACTGAGCTCACCATTCAGGGTAAGGGCCGCTGAACAGGCCTCTGTGGCGGTTTCTATCGCGAGTAGCTTCATAATGGCAAGTCATGCAAGGCAAAGGCCGGAGTATACCGCATCGCTGACCGACTGCTTGAGAGGTTTTCAGGGGCTTGATACTACCGCCTGCCCCACCTGCCTCTCTAATGAGACCGATCGTTCGAGTTATCGGACTCGCATAGCAAAATGCAACTTTTTATTCAGTTTTTCAGAATTAATTTCAAACCAGCTGTCGGCATCCTTGACAATGACCACATGGCAATGATTAAAGCCAGAGATATCTCATTGTTTCTATTGTAAATATATTATTGGCATCGACCTTGCTATAAACACTGTCATATTGGACCAATCAATTGCCGAGTATGGGTCCATGCACGGATGAACAAAAATGATACAGGAGGTGATTCTACAAGTTAAAAACAATAGGTTGGACCAGATGAACATAAAAAAAATGATGGCAGGATGGGGAATCATTACCCTTACCTCTTTGACGATGTCGGCGCAGGCTAGCGTGATAACCTACTCGACGACCTTCAATATCGCCGATCACGATCCCCTGGATCCTCTGATCGATACCATCGAAACCCGAGACGAAGATGGCAACTTGATCCTGGATGCCGACGGCAATCCCTATCTGCGCAAGGTCAAGGATTCAGTCACGGTCTCTCTCGATCGGTTTGATGATTCACTGGGTACTCTCAATGCGGTCGAGATCTGGTTCGAGTCCACCTGGAACCTGACCTCCAGTGTCACATCATTCGATACTCGGGATCCGAATAATTGGATCCCCAGAGCCTCGGCTGCAGGAAGGTCCATCAGTCACCAATCTGCTCGTTTGATCGACCCGTTCCGTGACATCCAAAATAACAAAGAGGTTATCAAGACCAGTTGTAACGACCTGGAAAGCTGCGTGGCAACAGATACAGGCAGTGGAGATTTCAACGACAGTTTCGACCTATCGGGGTTTACCCTGACCGATTTCATCGGCACAGACAGTCTGGATTTCAGATTCATCCGCACGTTGACGTCCGACCTTACGAGGTGTGGACCCAGAGACTGGTGTGGACATACGAACTCGAACAATGCCTGGGGCGGCACTGTCTATGTCAGTTATCACTTGCCGGAGCCTTCAACGCTCCTGCTACTCGGATTGGGTTTTCTTGGCCTGGGAGCCACAAAATTGCGCACTCGATTCCTCTAGAACACTTGCGCATAGCAGCCACTCACCCGCCTTGTGCGGGTGTTTTTTTTCTACGTGAAGCATTGTCTATGATCCCGAGCCCGATTGTGGTGAACCCCCACCCACCCAATAGACTGGGTGGTGGGTTAGCATCTCAGCATGTAAAGACCGAGGCTGACTTTCCTGCCTAAAACCCAATCAATTCCGCATGCAGCCCGTGGCTTTGGACATTGCGCAAAAGGGAAAGTGAGCGGGTTTCCATGGGATCATAGTCGACGACCATCAGGTGGGGGGTACGTTCATGAACACAGGCGGAATAGACACCCCCCTCCATGGATATCTCTTTTTCCATCGAATGGATCTCCTCTGACGAAAGATTCTCGTCGATATGTACCACAACGTTAGCGATATGTGTGCTCATCTGCGGCTCCTTGAGGTAAGTTGTGTAAGAAAACGACAATACTTCCAGCGAATATCCCGAATCAGTTATCCAGGAGCTCCTTCAACAAACAGAGCCATTTATGTTCGGGTAAGTAGATAGATATAGACCCAATTGAAGAAAACGCAAGAGAGGGGAAGTGCGGATATTTCGGATGTGGAATTCGATTTTTTGTTAGAATATCAATATATTACGATGAACAAAAGGGCCTGAATGACTCAGGCCCTGGATCGAAGATCAGTTTCTATTCATGCAGTTGAGATCCTCATAGGCAAGTTTGAGGCGCTCCACAACGGCTTGTTCACCGGCGCGTAACCATTGCCTGGGGTCGTAATACTTTTTATTGGGTTTGTCGTCGCCTTCCGGATTACCGATCTGGCTCTGCAGATAATCATGATTCTTGACCACATAATGTCTGACGCCATCCCAAGCCGCCCATTGGGTATCGGTATCGATATTCATTTTGATCACCCCATAAGAGATCGCTTCACGAATATCTTCACGGGCCGATCCTGAGCCACCATGAAACACGAAATTCACAGGTCGATCGGCGGTGCTGAACTTCTCCTGGATGTACTGCTGAGAATTATCAAGGATCTTCGGCGTCAGATGCACATTGCCAGGTTTGTAGACCCCATGGACATTACCAAAGGATGCGGCGATCGTGAACTTGTCGCTGATCTTCATTAGCCGCTCGTAGGCCTCAGCCACATCTTCGGGCTGGGTATAGAGGGATGCATTGTCGATTCCAGTATTGTCCACACCATCCTCTTCACCGCCGGTCACGCCCAGCTCCAGCTCAAGTGTCATGCCGATCTTGCTCATCCTCTCCAGATACTTCTCACAAGTGGCGATGTTGTCTTCAAGGGATTCGGATGAGAGGTCGATCATGTGTGAGCTGAACAGTGGTTTGCCCGTTTTTGCATAATGTTTCTCACCCGCATCCAACATGCCGTCAACCCAAGGTAAGAGCTTCCGGGCCGCATGGTCGGTATGCAGGATAACAGGGATCCCATAGGCTTCCGCCATGAGATGCACATGTTGCGCACCCGAGACCGCACCCAGAACCATCGCATCCGTCGACGGGCAGCCTTTCCCCGCATAGAAACCAGCGCCGCCGCTCGAAAACTGGATCATCACCGGTGAATTCGCGACCTTGGCCGCCTCCAGAACTGCATTCAATGAATTCGTACCCACTACGTTCACTGCGGGTAAGGCAAAACCATTGTCCTTCGCAACTTGCAGCAGTTTTTGCACATCATCCCCAGTCACCACACCGGGTTTTACCACTTCCAATACCTGAGCCATCGTTCGTTTCCTGTTTTACTCTGAATATGATTCGACTTCATGCCTTATACACCCATGACAAGCAATGTCAAATGAACCCTTCACCCTTCCATCGATCCCTAATCATCCGTTCACATGGATTTCATGGAAGACAGCAGGTGAGCATAGCCAATTCATTGAGACTGCAGATCAAGGTGCCAAAGGTGAATTGCGCCATTGACTCAGATCGCATCAGAGGCCTTTCAGTGCCGCTTCCTTTTGCAGTTCATCGAGCTCGTTCATGTAATAAGCCACCGAGACACCCAGTTTCCGTGACCAACCCAACTCGACCCGCCATTGCTGGTCAGGCAGCTGCCAGACATTTTTCAACTCACCCTCTCCACGCCGGATAAAACTCATGTGTCGAGCCTTGTTTTCGGTCTCTTCCGGATATTCGCTTCGATCTTCGAACCTGCCATATTTGCGTTCCAGGCGTCGTCTGAGATCCTTCAAGGTCGCCTGGGTTTCGGGTTCAAAGGTATGCAGAATCTTATAGATGATCCCCTTGTAGGACATGACATAGATCTTTTCATTATCCATTTCGAAGATGACGCCCTTCCTCTCACCATAGACCTGTGGGCGCATATCTGTTGGTGTCTTTTCCAGCTGACGGCTCATGCTGCCGCCCAGACAATAGTCCTCGAACACGAGCTTGACACACTGGTCGGCCGCTTCACTGGTTCCTGGAAAGGTCAATAAACAGAGCCAAAACCAGTGGATATAGCTGGCATGTTTGCGAATAGGCAAAGTCATTCTTTCATCAGGTAGCCTTGAGTTCACCCTGTAATCCTGCGATCCAATCCTGCATGGCCCGGTAGTGATGCCCCTTCCAGTAGACACGTGCACAACCTGTACAACGCCAAAACGCATTATAGTGACGGGCCACGCCGATGGGCAGCTTTTCGATCACACGATCCTTCGCGACGGACTGGAGCGGACTGTTGCACTCCATACAGCGGCTGAAAGGTCGCAGCGTATGTAACAGATCCATACGGCACAGCACCTGATGTAGTTGCCGCCTGGGTTCTGTGGAACGGATGAAACAACCGTGCATTACCCTACGTCGCATCAGCAGGGCCTTGTCTCGGGTCAGCAGAACTCTGCCCTGATCGGCCGAGAGACCAGCCAAATGCCGATCTCCCGCATCATTGAAATAGAGGGTATCAAAGCCCAGCATGCGTAGCAGGTGGGCTAGTTTACCCAAATGGGCATCCGCCAGAAACCGGGGATTTCGCAGGGGGGATTGCCTGATCTTCAGGACTGGTGATATATCCAGGGACTCGAACATCGGATAGACACTGACCTGATCGCCATCTTGCACTGGGCATTCCAGATCGACAGATTCACCATTCACCAGGACCACTTCGACCTCGGTGTGGGGAATCCCCAGGGTTTCGATCAGATGTCGAACGGGAACCGGAGGTTCGAAGACTTGCTCGATCTGCCGTTTACGTTGTGCCTGTGGTAAAAAATCGTTGAGCTCTGCGTAGAACCGGAAGCTCGCCCGGCACTTGTCCATGATCAGTAATCGAATTCGGCCCAGATTGGGCAGTGATCCGAGGGCTTCTGCATGCCCCGAATATCGTAGGCGATGCCGGCATCGATACAGTGCTCGTTGAGAATCCCGGTAGCCAGCACCAGGTCGATGCGCAGGCCCCGCTTAGGCTCCCGCTCGAATCCGCGGCTACGATAATCGAACCAGCTGAAGCGGTCATCCACCTCGGGATGGCAGGTCCGGTAAGTATCATATAATCCCCAGGCCTGAAGTTTCTCCAACCAGTCCCGCTCCTCAGGCAGAAAGCTGCACTTACCGGTCTTCAGCCAGCGCTTGGCATTATCCGCACCGATGCCGATGTCCTGGTCCAGAGGCGCGATATTCATGTCGCCGATCACCAAGAGGGGATCCGCCGGATCGTGATGTGCCTCTAGATAGGTCATGAGATCCCGGTAGAACTTGCGTTTGGCGGGAAACTTGACCTCGTGTGCCCGATTCTCCCCCTGGGGAAAATACCCGTTGAGGATGGTAACCATCCCACCCTTGGGTGTCTCATAGCGACCGATGATCATCCGCCGCTGAGCATCTTCCCCATCCGTTGGAAAGCCCTTTTGCACCTGCAGGGGCTCACGCCGGGAAAGCAGCGCCACCCCGTAGTGGGTCTTCTGACCGTGATAGCGGGCCTGGTAACCGACCCCGTCGATCATTTCCAGGGGGAAGTCCTTATCCTGCACCTTGGTCTCCTGGATGCCGATGACATCGGGCGCATAGATATCCCGCAATTGCATGAGCTGATGTTTACGCGTGCGGATACCATTGGTGTTGAAGGAGACGACTTTCATGGTTGGAACCTGATTACTGGTAGTTGAATGGCTGGTTAATGGGCGAATCGATACTCTGGCGGATGGTTCATAGTACCTCGCGGGTCTCCTGCTCGCCCATCTCAAAACCGTGCTGATAGGCCTTCCCCCAGGGCAGGAACTGCTGATCTGACAACAGATCTTGCGGATCGATATCGACCAGCCCATGCAAGCGCTGCCCATGCCCCTTGGCCCGCAAGACGTGGATCATGCCATTCTCATAGCCCCGGTTGTACCAGAGCTGGAGGTCGCTCTCACTCGCGACCAGGCCTGCGGTTTCCGCATACAGCTCCTGTACCAGCAACAACAATCGCTGCAGGACCGCTGCAGGTTCCTGGCTCATCATTACCTCACTATACGCTGTGACAACCTTGTGTGGCTAACGGTTGTATTTACTTCTGGGTCTGGCGAAGATGGGCAGTATAAAACTTTGCAGGTAACAAGTTCTATGTTGATTGTAATCTCCCCCGCCAAGACCCTCGACTATGCAACCCCACCGGTCACCAAGACCCATACCAAGCCGGCTTTTCTCAAACAGTCCCAGGAACTGATCGACAACCTGCGCAACTACTCCGCCCTGGATCTGGCGGAACTGATGACGTTGAGCATGAAGCTGGCTGAGCTCAACTTCGAGCGTTACCATGACTGGCGGACGCCCTTCAACACAAAAAACGCCAAGCAGGCGGTACTGGCGATGAAGGGGGACGTCTATACCGGACTCGATGCGGAGACCTTCAGTGCAGAGGACCTGAACTATGCGCAGGATCACCTGCGTATTCTTTCCGGGCTCTACGGGATCATGCGCCCGTTGGACCTGATGCAGCCCTACCGGCTGGAGATGGGCACCAAATTACCCAACGCACGAGGCAAAGACCTCTATGCCTTCTGGGGTGAGACGATCACCGACGCACTCAACAAGGCCCTGAAGAGACAGGGTGACGATGTGCTGGTCAACCTGGCCTCGAACGAGTATTTCAAATCAGTGAAACCGAGACGGGTCAAGGGACGGATCATCACTCCCCAGTTCAAGGAGCAGAAACCGGGTGGATACAAGATGATCGGTGTCTTCGCCAAAAAGGCGCGAGGACTGATGAGCCGCTACATCATCCAGAACCGACTCAGCGACCCGGAGGAGGTCAAGGCCTTCGATCTGGAAGGTTACGCCTACAACGACACCCTGTCACAGCAGGATCAATGGGTATTCACTCGGGGATGATCGACTCCCACTGCCATTTCGACGATGCGAGTTTCGATGTAGACCGGCCACAGGCCCTGCAGCGAGCCTTGGCGGCCGGAGTCACCGAACAGATCATCCCCGCAGTGAAGGCGGCCTGGTGGCCGAGGATCAGACAGCTGTGCCGCGATTACCCCGGGCTGCATCCCACTTATGGCCTGCACCCCATGTTCTTGCGCGACCATCAATCCGCGGACCTGGATAACCTGCACGCCTGGCTGGAACGGGAACGCCCGGTGGCCATTGGTGAGTGCGGGCTCGATTTCTTCATCGATAATCCACAACACGAAGCACAGCAGGTCTATTTCGAGGGACAACTGGCACTGGCCCAGGAATTCGACCTGCCGGTGATCATCCATGCCCGCAGATCGGTGGAGGAGGTGATCAATACAGTGCGGCGCTATTCCGGAGTGCGGGGTGTTTTACACAGCTATTCCGGGAGCGAACAGCAGGCTCTGCGGCTGATCGATCTGGGGTTTTCCATGAGTTTCGGTGGCCCCATCACCTACGAGCGGGCCAAGAAACTTCGCCGACTGATCCAGGTCCTGCCCCTGCAGACCATACTGCTGGAGACCGACGCCCCCGATCAGCCGGACAGCGATCACCGAGGGCGGCGCAACGAACCCGCCTATCTGCCAACCATCCTGCATACCATCAGCGAACTGCGTGACGAGCCGACCGACCTGATCGAAGAACAGATCCGTAACAATACGCGACGCCTGTTCCAGATTTAACAAAAATGCCAAATTTTTGACATGACTCGCCATTGATCAGCCGGTATGATCTGCGGGCTATCATATCGCTGGGGATCGTCCATGGGCAAAAAAGGGATTCTGGTAACAGGTGGTGCGGGTTATATCGGCAGCCATACCGCACGTCAGTTGGGTGAAGCGGGGGAACGCCTGATCACCCTGGATAACCTCTCGACGGGTTTCAAACAAGCCGTTTTGTTTGGAGAACTTGCGGTTGGTGACACTGGGGATCGGGAATTGGTCAGCCGGCTATTGAAAGCGCATGAAGTGGATACCGTCATGCATTTCGCCGCCCATACCATCGTACCCGAGTCGGTGGAGAATCCCCTCAAGTACTACCGCAACAATACCTGTAACACGCGGAATCTCCTGGAATGCTGCGCCGAGGCCGGTGTAAAGCATTTCGTCTTCTCCTCAACTGCCGCGGTCTACGGCATTCCGCCAACAGAAGTGGCCCACGAAGACGCCGCCACCGATCCGATAAATCCTTACGGCACCTCTAAGCTGATGTCGGAGATGATGCTGCGGGATCTCGCCGCTGCGACTGATTTGAACTATGTGGCCCTGCGCTACTTCAATGTGGCCGGTTGCGATCCGCAGGGCCGCATCGGCCAATCCACCCCGAAGGCGACCTTGCTGACCAAGGTGGCCTGCGAAACCGCCGTGGGCAAGCGGGATGCGGTCTATATCTTCGGTACCGACTACCCCACACCGGACGGCACCGGTGTGCGTGATTATATCCATGTGGAAGATCTGGCCAATGCCCATGTCAAGGCCCTCGACTACCTGCGTCAGGGTGGAAAATCGACCACCCTCAACTGCGGTTACGGGCATGGTTATTCAGTTCGGGAACTGCTGAAAGCCGTTGAACTGGCGAATGGCGAGCCGCTCAATATCATCGAGGCTGAGCGACGGGCCGGCGACCCGCCGACCCTGGTCGCCGGTGCCGACAAGGTGCGGGAGGTATTGGGCTGGACGCCTGCCTACGATGATCTGGCCAAGATCGCCGAGTCGAGTCTGGCCTGGGAACGACAACAGCTGGCTTCGCCCTGGACTCGAGAATAAGGTCATATTCCATCTATGCCCAACTCTACCAATAAACGGGGAAGCTTTATCTGGGTGGGATTTATTTTCCTATTTTACACTCCACCTCAAACCTAAGGCTTAAACAGTAACACCTGTTATTACCAACATAAGATGGAATTGCTACAGATTTTCATCCTCGCCGCAGTACAGGGGCTCACAGAATTTCTACCTATCTCCAGTTCAGCCCATCTGATCCTGGCGCCGGGAGTCTTGGGTTATGCGGACCAAGGCCTGGCCTTCGACGTGGCCGTCCATGTGGGTTCCTTATTGGCGGTCATCGGATATTTCCGTCGTGAAGTGATCTCGATCGGTGGAGATTTCATGCGTTCGGCATTGAGTCCCGCGTCAGGCTCCAGGGATG
Source organism: Gammaproteobacteria bacterium (assembly GCA_030066355.1). Lineage (GTDB taxonomy): Bacteria > Pseudomonadota > Gammaproteobacteria > Chromatiales > Chromatiaceae > JASJBU01. The sequence continues at coordinate 12,304 of JASJBU010000103.1, forward strand.
CCAAGCTCGGCTGGATGATCATCCTCGCCACCATCCCGGTCTGTGTGTTCGGACTGCTGATGAAATCCCTGGTGGAAGGTGATCTGCGCACACCCCTGGTGATCGCGATCACCACCATCGGTTTCGGTGTTTTATTGCTGATCGCGGATCGCTCGGGCAAACGACAACGGGATGAATATTCAATTGATTGGAGAGACGCCCTGATCATCGGACTGTTCCAGGCAGTGGCAATCATTCCCGGCACCTCCCGCTCCGGTATCACCATGACCGCAGGACTCTTCCTGGGGCTGACCCGTCAGGCCGCCTCCCGTTTCTCTTTTCTTATCTCCATACCGACGATCCTCATGTCCGGCAGTCTGGTAACCCTCGAACTGCTCAAGAGTGATCTGCCGGTCGATTGGCCTTCACTTGCGATCGGCGCCTTGCTCTCGTTCATCACCGCCTACCTATGCATTCACTATTTCCTGAAATTCATCGAACGCATCGGTATGGGGCCATTCGTGATATATCGCCTGATCCTGGGTGCAGCCATCCTGCTGGTCATTTTCACATAGGGTGAACGGGAATTGATCCTGACCGGATCGATACACCCGGATGCCCGGCTTGGCATGCAGCAAACAACCTCGTTCAACGCATCACAGCAAGTCTGTTGGCCTCGATGATTGAAGCACCTTTTCAGCATCCCACTGAAAAGATGAGTAAGCGGCCTCGACGATTAGCTATCAGTGCCTGAGTGGTGCGGTCTTGCGGTTCTCAGCAGACGTGCCCCGTTGACGATCCCGCTTTTTCTGGCGCAGAGCCTCAATCAGCTCTTGATCCAATCTCGCAAAATAGATGTCTTCCTCGGCCATTCCCTTGAGCCTTAACTTCGCGGCAAAACTGTTCATTTATTCAACCTGCAAATAACGACAATGAACCTATCCAGCAGCCCATTGAGCCGATCTGAACTGCACCGCGATGTGCCTTGACGAACTTCCATCGAACCAGCGGCTGTTGAAGATCATGCCAACAGGCTACGCAGAAAGTATCTATCCAGAGTCTGTCAATTGTCATTGAAGATTGACAATCTTGCTGCAAACGATGGCAGGATACGCCGAGAAAGAAAGCTAAGCACGCTGCTCAATCCTCTCACCTGATGCACCCAACATGCCATGCATCACCGATCAGTGCCGACGCGACGTCGTGCACTGCATCAAACAACTCATTGACCATACTCGGTGACAGAATCCACCCCAGTGTCCGACCGGCAAGTGTAGAAAATCAAACAGCCAGCAGAGGTCAGTCAACCTGCTTGAACTGCCTGTCACTCCAGATCGTTGGATTCATGAATACAGGCGAGTGGAACATCGCTTGGACCGACATCGCCCGCGCCTTACTCCGCCCGCAAGGCCTCCACCGGATCGAGGCGGGCCGCACGCCGTGCAGGCAGCACGCCGGCCAGCAAACCGATTAACACCGCCACCGCTTCTGCCAGCAGGATATAGAACAGGGAGACATGCACCGGCAGGGCGGGCAGAGCCAGATGCAGCAGCTGCGCCAGACCGATCCCCAGCAGGAGCCCGCTGAGGCCCCCGGCAGCGGCCAACACCACCGCTTCGCCCAGAAACAGACCCAGCACCTGGGAGCGGCGGGCCCCCAGGGCGCGCAGCAGGCCGATCTCGTTGATCCGCTCATTCACCGCAATGGTCATGATGGTGACAATACCGATGGCGCCCACCAGCAGGGAGATGCCGCCGATCGCACCCACCGCGAAGGTCAGTACGTTGAGCACGCCGCCCAGCACATCCAGCATCTGCTGCTGGGTGGTGATGGTCACATCCTCCTTGCCATGCCGCGCCACCAGCAACTCCTTGATGCCCTCCACCACCTTGTCCACCGGCATACCTTCGTCGTAGATCAGGTCGATCTCGAACAGGGACTCCGTATTGAACAGGCTCATGCCACGCACGGTGGGGATATACACGGTGTCATCCAGATCGAAACCGAGAAAGGTCCCTTTCGACGCCATGACCCCGATGATCCGATAGCGGCTGCCGCCGATGGTGAGCCGTTGCCCCAGGGGATTGCGATCATCGAACAGCTCCTTGCGGACCTTGCTGCCCAGCACCGCGAAGGCACGGGGTGCGGTGGGATCGTCATCCGGCAGGAAGCGACCCAGTTTGACCTCCATGCTGAAGGCCTCGGGCATCTCCGGCCCGACCCCGTAGACCGTGGTGCGGCGCCGCCGGTTGCCCGCCTCCACCTCGGCGTTGCCCACCACCACCGGTACCACTGCCTTGGTGTAGGAAAGACGTTTCAAAGCTTCGGCATCGCCGATCGACAAGGGCCGTTCGGTGCCGAACATGCCCATGCTGCCGCCGGCGGTGGTCTGCTTGCCCGGATTGATGCCCACCAGATTGGTGCCGAACTGGCTGAATTCGTTGAGCACGAACTGATGCACCCCCTCACCGATGGAGGTCAGCAGGACCACCGCGGCGATGCCCACCGCGATGCCCAGGGTGGTCAGAAAGCTGCGCATGCGATGGGCGATCAGGGAGCTGCCGGTGAGTCGCAGAAAGTCACGGGTGCGCATCAATCACCTACCTGACAATGCCAGCACCGGATCGAGCCGCGCCGCGCGCCGTGCCGGGAGCAGACTGAACAACAGACCGGTGAACAGGGCCAGGCCGAACACACTGGCCACGACCCAGACCGGGGCATAGGCCGGCAGCACCGGAAAGGCCTGGCGGATGACATAGCAACCGAGCTCTCCCAGGCCCAACCCAAGCCCCCCCCCCAGGGCGGAGAGCAGCACCGCCTCGGCCAGGATCAGCCGTAGGATCTGCCCCCGGGATGCGCCGAGCGCCTTGAGCAGGCCGATCTCCGCGGTACGCTCGGAGATCGCCACCAGCATCACGTTCATGATCAGGATGCCCGCCACCGCCAGGCTGATGGCGGCGATGCCGCTCACCGCATAGGTCAGGGCACCGAGGATCTCATCGAAGGTCTCCAGCACCGCATCCTGGGTCACCACCGTAACATCCTTCTCCCCCTGATGGCGCTTCTGCAGCACCTCGATCACCATCTGCTTGACCGGTTCGATGGCCTCCCGGTTCTTCGCCTCCACCAGGATCCGGAACAGGGAGGAGGTGTTGAACATCTGTTGGGCGGAGGCCATCGAACCGGTCAAGCAGATGGTGATCGAGGTGCTGCAGAAGCGCCATCAGGGGGAGAAGGATGTTACGGTGGT
>JASJBU010000097.1 GCA_030066355.1 Gammaproteobacteria bacterium
GTCACAGGCAAAACCTTGTTCGAATTCAACTTAAGCAATTGAATTATATCGAAGCATCAAGGTTTTGCCTTTTTTATGGGTGAAATATTGGGGCTAGAGCTTACGAAGGGCATGCTGTTATTTCCGTAAATTCCTGCACAACCGGTTTGTGACATATTCACAGCATCCCTGGACTGACTTACATGCGTTTCGACTCTGAAAATCGAACAATGGATATGACGGATTGGATCGGAGTATGATTTAGCAAGTCCACTGGATAGATATGTCGGCGATCCGGCTTGTCAACTACCGGACGGTGGATAGGAATCCACTATTCGAAAACTGGCGAAATTCGTCGACGGTCTACGACAAGGCTTGTGCATCAATGACGCAAGCTGTCCGAGGATTCCTGATCCGGGATCTTTTCTGCCTGTCGGCATAAGACCAAGAATGATGTACTTTCCCGCCGAAGTTTGAGTCTCGTTGACTTCTATACCGAATGAGTTTTCTATGTCAGGCCGATCATATCGAATCCCATGTCACGAGCGCTAAACCATGCCGAGACCTGTCCTTCCTTAGTTCTCGGGCAAACCTGCCATCTGGTGAAAGCTCGTCTAGGACAGCCCAAAATAGCAATCTGGGAAACAGTCAGTAGAAGGCTATCGCATTGTCGACCCTAAAAGCTTTGCACAAATAGACAAGCGAGGCTGAACCGGCCTGTTCCGCTCCGGAGTGAGATACCTGTCTGATATCAGGATCAGATGAGGGAGCAACATGCAATCTGCCGCATCGACCAGACCAATCGGGATTTCAAGTTGATCGAGATCTGGGCTCACGTCGGCGGTGGAGCACTGAAATGCGCAAGTCTGAGGCATGCCGGGAAAGGCAGCCAGACTCACCCGACTGCGTCTGTGGTTCACAGTCGGGTGATGTTGGCCTGTCAGAGGATGTTATGGCTGTTGTCAAGGGTATCCTTGGATTGAATAATTCCGCTGCTACTTTTCTGTATACCCGGTCTTACAGGTCTGGCTATAGGTTTTGTAGCAGTCACTGGTCAGATGCCCACCATCTGCGCTGACTTTACAGCATTCTGTGCATCCCGTGACGATAGCAAGCAAGAGCAGACTCGCAGTAAGCATTACTATTTTCATTCGAAACCTCCCATAGGTTTTGTTTGGATTGTGTATTCATGCATTAGAATGCGAGCGTCAACTGCAGATAGAGGGTCCTTTCCGGTTGAAACTGTGGAACCTCTGGGTCACTCGAATTGAAAAGACTATCTCTAAATTGGAATTCTTCGTCAAATACATTTTTCACGCCAAGTCGCACCGAACCTCGCTGCTTGAGTATACGATAGCCCGCCTCAACATCGGTGATGATAAAGTCATCTTCCCCACTACCCTGCAGATCCGATCTGATTTTTTGTTTGATATAGGTCGGTTTGAATTTGAAGAAAAAGCCGGCAGGATCTATCCAACTGGCCTGTAATGGCAACTGATGTGTTCTGACATCAATTTTATCGAAAGCAATATCCCGGTCTATGGTCTCATAATAATATTCCGAACTCAGGGATAGGCTCTTGAACGGCGTCCAATACAGATAAGCACGTTGCTGTCGCTCTGTTTGTTCGCCCGGGAATATGAATCTATCGAACCGGTCCACTAACACAATATCAAGATCCCTGAAAAAGAACTCAACACCAGCATACAAGGTTGGTGAGAATCGCTGTTCCAGGGCAAGCCCGTAACTCCGTACTTCGCTACCACTCGGATCATCGAACAGCTGATTGAAGCCATTGACCTGGGTCGGCTCTAGTGCCTGTCTGAGAAGAAATGGTCGGACTACAGATTGGATATAAGCCGCCCGTAGTTTCGTCGATGAGGGCAACGAGACTGTTATCCCCGCTTTCGGGTTGAATCGATTCTGGTGTAACAGGCCATCGTCGTAGTCGTCATAACTGACCGCCAAGGTTGCGTTAATCAGGGGATTCGGTTCCCAATATCCATAGAGATAGACGTTATTGAAATCTATATCGTCGTTGACCGCTATTTCAGCCTCATCAATCAGCACAGGGATACCGATTGGAAAGGGGAAACCAGGTGGATAAGGAAGACCCAATGGAAAAGTATTATATGTGGATCGCTGACTGGTCTGAGAAACATCTTGGTGAATTCGGTTGACGCCAGATACCGCATTCCAGGTAAGCCCCGTCGTGATGAATTGGGCTTCAAGATTATAACCTTTGGAATCAGTGATTGAACTCAGCTCTGCATCAGTGACGATTCCCAAATCATCCACATCATGGATCGAATCCTTTTGCGTCTTATCAGAATCGACGTAGCTCGTATTGACGATGAGTCTACTCTCAGGTGAAACCCGGTAGGTCAAACCCACTCGCGCCGAGTGACGATCCCATTCATTTCTCTCACCTGGGAAAAACACATCGGGATCGAATCTCAGTTCCAGATCGCCATACTCTGTGTCGAGATACTTGTACTCTGCCTGTAATGTGATATCCGGTGATAGCGAAACCTGTCCGTAGACATTGTACAAATCATAGTCGATGTCATTATTGGCCCTGAAACCGTCGCTCTCATAGTGATATTGTCCGAGACTGAATGAAAAACGCTCCTGCAAACCGGACAGAATGAGTTCGTCAGCCAAAGTGTCGTTACCAGCAATCAGTCCACTGACCCGAGTGGCAACACCGTTGCGCATGAATAGCGGTGAGTATTCATTGTATGAGATATCTGCCGGTCCAATGCTCTCCAACGCGGTCAAGCCGGTTTCGGCCAATTGCGGTTGAATGGGGAGCTGATTGCCCGGTTGCAGCAGCTGAGCCTGCAACAGCTCACTACTGCGCGCGATCTCGTGTCTGGGCAGGGCGGCATAGGCATCAGCGAGTAAGCGATGGGCTGTATAATTTGCCGGATCTTTATGCAGTGAATCCACTCCCTCGCTGAGCACAAGCGGCTCGAAACCCAAATCACGATAGAGCCTGCCCAACACAACGCTCCTGGTCGCTTCATCCTGATCCAATAGCTGCCGGGAACGATAAATACCCCTGTTGTCATTCAGTGCGACAGCCTGTTGTTGCGCCTGCAGGGCCTCTACCGGACGATTCTCGGACTGCAATAAAATCGAATCATAAAACCAGGCTGTTGGATCATGGGGATCAAAGGCTTTGGCCAGACTGAATTGCTCCGACGCCAGATCATTTCGTCTTTCCTCGTAATAGGCCTTGCCCAGGTAACTGCGGATCAAGGCATTGCCAGGGTCCAGATTGGCGGCCGTTTCCAGCATACGCCGTCCCGCTTCCAGTCCCCCTTCACGGATCAGCGCCAAACCCAGCCCCAGACGCGGCAGAGGGGCAGCCTGATCGAGTTCAATCGCATGCTTGAAGCTGGCCTTTGCGGCCTCGATATCGAGACTCACGAGGTGTGCAAAACCGAGAGTGGTTCGACTCAACGCGATGCCGGGTTCGAGTTCCACGGCCCGATGCGCAGCCTGAGTTGCGCGATCCATGTCACGATGCATGAGCTCCAGCTCTGCCAAGCGTGCCCAAGCCACGGGATTGCTGGGCTCAAGGTCAACGGCGGTTCGCATGGACTGCCTTGCCTGTTCCAGCTCGAATCGGGCCTGCAAGGCATAAGACAGGGCGATCCTGGGGCCGGCCTTCCGCGCATCGGCGGTGATCGCCCATTGTGCCAGCTTGAGGGCATTGTCCCTCTCACCCTGCACCGTGGCGATCACGGATTTCAATGCCAGGGCTTGTGGATTCTCCGCCTCCAAGTCTATGGCCCGGTCGATATCCGCAAGGGCACTGGCGTGTTGACCCACGGATAGGTTCAGAGTTGCACGATAGAGATGGAATCCAGCATCTTGCCGCCTGGCATCGAGCTCGCTAAGGGCCAAGAATGCCATTGGCAGATCGCCACGCCGAAACGCAGCTATCGATTCGGCCAGGTCTTTGTGCATAACAGCGCTATCGAAACTGAGCACCGATGGATAGTACAGCGCCCAATGAACGGTATCACGGAGCTGCACCGCCAGCTGCACAACGGGTGCCTGACCGGCAACTGCTCGTGTCGACTGACCACTTTCGATTCGCACCACGCCCTGCTTGTTCCTGGCCACCACTTGACCTTCCATGACGGTGACCTCTGCACCGCCGTCATCGACCCGTACGGTGAATTCGGTTCCATCGATGGCGGCATTGACATAGGCGGTTTTGACCGTAAAGGAGTGTTTGACCCGGCTCATGAAATGCGCAATACCCTGCAGCAAATCGAGCCAAGTGGAGGATTCCTCATCGAATCCCGTCAAACTGACACTCGTCTGCTCACCCAAACGCAGAAAGGTCTGGTTTTTGAGGTGGAGGCCTGCCCGGCTGTTGGCCCGGACCCGCAGGTGATCACCTGGACAAAACCGATCCTGTTGTCGGACCAGCCGCCAAGCGTTTGCAGCAGACGAACGCGTTTCAACCACACCCTGAACGGAAACGATTTCAGCCACAGGAGCAGCGCAGTCACCGGCAAGCACACTGTGAGAGATCGCCCAAGACAGGCTAAGCAGGCAAAACGCCATAGATTGCGGATGGATCATTCGGAACAGTGAACTGGACATCCCCGGCTCTGTCGACCTCCTTTTCCGCCGGCCTAGCAGCCAGTCGGCATTGCGAAATTCTTGTTGTTTACAAACAGATTGTATTGAGCAGCCACAGCGAAACCGTGATCAGCTAAAGAGGCTTTACAGCACCTGATGCGGCTCTTCTACTTGCCAATCACAGCTCCATCGGCTCGATTTGTAATAGTTCCAGCCTAGATGAAGCAGGTATTTATTGCAATCAATAAGCTCACAAATGTGGCGGAGAATTGACAGACCACTTTATCCAACAAGCACTACACTCTGGATAAATACTGTTGTTGTTCTGACCTGACAATACCAATCACTCTCGAGATCAGAATATGAGGCTATCAAGACTCCGTCTCTTACAGTCCATGCCGATCTTTGGCGGGGTGGAGGAACAGGCTTTGGATTTGATACTGGATCAGGCTGAGACCATCCAAGTCGACCATGGGCATTATTTTTTCAAGGAAGAGGAGCTGGCCAGTTCCATGTATGTTCTGGAACAAGGTCGTGTTGAAATCCTCAGGGCCTGGGAAGGTGCGCTCTACCAACTGAACACGCTCAACCCGGGGGATTGCTTCGGTGAAATGGCATTGATGGGCTTCAGACCGCGCAGCGCGAGTGTCCGCGCCTTGGAGCGGTGCAGTGCCATCGAGATCACAACCGATCGATTTGCCGAACTCTACGAGACATTTCCGCAACAGTTCACAATGATCCAAATGAATATGGGGCGTGAGGTCTGCCGTAGACTTTGTGAAGCCGACACCAGGCTCTTTGTCGAGGAGATATCCAAGGGGAGATCCGTCGATCTGCCCCAATCGTCCTATGGTTAGAACTCCTCCTGCGGAGGAACCTTGAGGGTGATCTGTTCACCAAGCCGTCGTTCCCGATAGAGATCGAAATAGAATCGACTGGGTCCATCCTCGGGATATTCTGCTACAAGCTGCTCGAATCGAAACGCAGCCTCCTGCCAGGCTTCACGCTGGTGCGCACCTATGGCTTCGGCGAACTGGTGGTGCAGCCTCTCAAGACCCTCCGTCAGATCAGCATTTGCACATACCAGTTCGTAGAGCCGAACCGGGTGGTGTTTACCCTTTAATTGAAACACCCCCAGGTCGCGGACTGCGAACTCATCGAGTCCTGCTACCGTCTCCGCCGAGGCGAGAATGGATGTACCCAACGGTTTGTTCAAGTTCTCGATCCGCGAGGCGGTATTGACGATATCACCGACTGCCCGGAATTCGTAATGGTCGATGGCTCCGATATGGCTCAACACGAACTGTCCTGCGTGCAGACCGATCCGCGTCGGCAGATTCGAGGCCTGTCCCATATCCCGCAGTGCCTGTTGGATCTCCAGCGCCGCTTCGCAGGCCTTGCTGCGCAATTCCCTGTCGACCTGGGAGGCAGACCAGATGGCCAGCATGGCGTCCCCGACGATATCGGAGATCATGCCGTCCCTGGCACGCACCGGGGTAAAGAGCGTTTCATAGTATCGGTTCAACAAAATCTGCAGCGCTGCCGGAGACATGCGCTCGGCCAGCTTGGTGTATTGTTCCGCATCGGTGGCGAGACACACCCCGAACGCCGACTCTCCCTGCTGCAACGCCTTGGAGGTGTCATCGGTCAGCCGATCGATGATCCTCTCCGGCAAGTAGTAGCGGAAGATCTTGTGTAGACGTTGTCGTTCATGCCGGGCCTCACGATAATTCAGGGCCAAACTGATCAGCAGGGCCCCAGGCGCCATCAGCCACATAGGGATGACCCAGGGCAACCAGACCGCCTGACTGACGAACAGTTGATAGACAGCGGACAGATAAAGCACACAGAAACCAAACCCGGCAAGCAGATTCCAGTAGACCGGGATCAGTCTGAAGATCAAGGTGACAACCAGCCCGAAGCCCAACATCAGACCGACCGCTCCCACAGGGCCGAGCGGCATGATGGCCTGCCGGCTCGATAGATTCGCATAGGCGGTGGCCGCTATCTCCACACCACTGATATCCAGGCCGTTCGTCTGAGAGAACACGGTGTAGAAACCGTCTTTCTGTTTGGGTTGAAAGTCCTCCGCATAGCCCACGAAGACCACCCGGTGCTTGAGTGTCGCGAGCAGCTGCGGATCACCACTGAACACAGCTTCGAAGGGGATGGTCTTGATACTGCGTGGCGGGCCGATGAAATTCAGGTAGGGGTGATTCGGCAGCAGGTACATGGTGAGGAGCGCTTCGAGCTGTGATCGGGTGGCCGTTGTAATCGCCGCTTGCCGTGTCTTCAAGTATTCGAGCAACTTCCGAGTGAGGCCACGATCGTCTCGCAATCGATTGCGCAACATCTCCAGCAATGCATACTCGTCATCCAGTATCAAACTTTCACCCCAGCCCGGCCTGGCGGTATCGATCAAGCGCAGCAAGTCCGGTATGGCCCGTCTGGCAGAGAGTTCGAGGGCAACCACCGGGAGAGTGGCCAGCTCATTGGCCCCGTGAAATGTCCAAAAACGACTCACTTTGGCCGGAACCTTTGGCAAGACGAAGGGCGCCACCGCAGCGGCCGCACCCGCCAGTGGCTCTATCGGTCTCCTTAAACGCTCGATCTGCAGGCCCTGCCGGCTTGTCACTGATGCTTGGTCATCGTCCAGTCTCACCATCTCCTGATCCAGATAGCCGAACAGGATGACATTGCCGGCATTCCGGAAGGCCTTGGCCAGCCGCGCATCCTGCTCGGCCGCCTGTGGTTTTTTGAAGTGGATATCCAAAACGATCACCGCGGCACCTGCCGCTGACAGGTTATCGATCAACCGGGCAAGCAGAGACCTTGGCCAGTCGGTAATCTCGTTGGATACACGGAGCCGAGGGCCGGTCCGGTCATTGATCGAGACAATCGCGACCCCATCCGGAGCCTGCCGCTCACCGCGTAGCTTGAAGAGCATCCCGAGCCCCAGGTCCTCCTCCCATGCGAAACCGAATGGGAGGGCATAGACCCCGATCCCGCAAAAACCAATCAGCAAGCCGATGAGCAACGCCTGAAAGGTTCGGCGCATCGTTTGTATGGATGCGCTTTGCTGCAAGGACGATAGACTGTTCACAATCCTCGTACAGGGCTGATGAAGAAAGGAGTAGGATAATGTTTCATCATGAATGGTTTAAAACATATCAGCCCGATGACCAAACCACTAGCCTGGGATCAGCCGACAGGGCTGAAACCGCCAACCTCGGAGTTTCCTAGTGCAGGCAAATTCGGTCCATAATGATTAATAGAACACGCTGACACCATCATGAACGCAAAAGGTCGCACTGAAGCGCAGACCCAATCCCAGCAGATGGCCGCAGATCGGATGCTGGCATTGATCGAGGGTTTGCTGCGGGAATCGGCATCCCATGCCCAGGCTGCCGAACATCTGACACTTGACAGCAGTATGGAGCGGGATCTGGGGCTTGACAGCCTCAGCCTCACCGAACTGTTGACACGTGTGGAAGACGAGTTCGGTGTCGCCCTGCCAGACCGTGCGCTACTGGCGGAATCCCCGCGGGCATTGCTCGAACTGCTCAACGCGGCCCGTGGAGAACCCTCAGGATTGGTCAATGAGCCCACTCCCCTCCCCGGAGAGACCGATAGGCAGGCACCTGAGGGCAGCTCTACCCTGATCCAGGTCTTGGACTGGCACCTGCAGGCCCATCCAGACCGATTACATATCCTGCTCTACGGTGATGAAGACGAACCCGAGTCAATCAGCTATGCCGACCTCTGGCAAGGCGCCTGTCGGATGGCGGCCGGATTGCAGACACGGGGAGTCGAAGCGGGTGACCGGGTAGCCATCATGCTGCCTACCGGGCGGGGTTATTTTTTCAGCTTCTACGGTATACTGCTGGCCGGTGCGGTCCCTGTGCCCATTTACCCGCCCGCACGACCCTCCCAATTGGAAGAGCATCTGCGCCGGCATGGCCGCATCCTGGCCAATGCCGGCACGCGGATCCTTATTTCCCTGCCGGAAGCCCAAGGAGTGGCCCGCTTACTGCAGGCCCAGGCCGGCACCCTGCAACATATTCTTGACTGGAGAGCGCTGCTAGGCACAGACAGCTATCATTCACCGGTCACCCGCAGCGCTGGCAATCTCGCCTTCCTGCAATACACCTCCGGCAGTACCGGCGATCCCAAGGGGGTGATGTTGACTCATGCCCAGTTACTGGCGAACATTCGCGCCATGGGCAAAGCAGTCGACGCCACATCCTCAGACGTGTTCATCAGTTGGCTGCCTCTGTATCATGACATGGGGCTGATCGGGGCCTGGTTAGGCAGCCTGTATTTCGGTATCCCCCTGGTGGCAATGTCGCCTTTACGCTTTCTCGCCAGGCCCAGTCGCTGGCTGCGAGCGATCCAACGGCACCATGGGACCCTGTCAGCTGCACCCAACTTCGGTTACGAACTCTGTCTGACCAAGATCCGTCCGGAAGAGATCGAAGGACTGGACCTGAGTTCCTGGCGCTGGGCCTTCAACGGCGCGGAGCCGGTCAACGCCGTCACCCTGGAACGCTTCACCCGACGCTTCGCGCCCTACGGCCTGCGCGCCAAGGTCCAGGCTCCAGTCTACGGATTGGCGGAAGCGGCTGTAGGTCTGGCCTTCCCCCCTCCGGGACGTGGACCCCGCATCGACCGGATTCAGCGGGAACCCTTCATGACCGACGGCACGGCGATCCCCGCCGAGGGGGAGAGTGACAGCCTCAGTCAGGTCGCTTGTGGACAACCGCTCGAGGGCTACCAAATCAGGGTTGTCGATCAACACGGGCAGCCGCTGCCGGAACGACAGGAAGGCCGGCTGGAGTTCCAGGGACCCTCAGCCACTCGGGGATACTTCAACAATCCCCAGGCCACCCGTGAACTGATCCATGCGGGCTGGCTGGATACCGGGGACCGGGGATATCTCGCTGCAGGAGAGATCTTCGTCACCGGGCGGATCAAGGAGATGATCGTTCGGGGTGGACGCAACATCTGGCCCTATGAGTTGGAGCAGACGGTGGCCGGCGTACCCGGTATCCGCCGGGGCTGTGTCGCCGCCTTCCCCGCTACGGACCCGGCAACCGGTAGTGAACGACTGGTGGTACTGGCGGAGACCCGCGAGACATCGAGCGATGGCTTGGCGCGAATCCGCACAGCGGTGCAGACTCAGGCATCGAACCTGTTGGGCCTGGTGCCGGATGAGATCATCCTGGCCCCACCCCATACGGTTCTCAAGACCTCCAGCGGCAAGATCCGGCGCGCCGATCTGCGCACACGCTATGAAGAGGACCGTCTCGCACAAGGGCCCAAGCGGGTCGCCTGGCAGGTTTTGCGGTTGGTGTCATCCAGTGTCAAACTGGGATTGCTGCGGAATGCCCGGCGCTTAAACGAGACGCTCTATGCCGGCTGGGCCTGGTGCGTTTTTGGTCTGTTAGTACCGCCGGTGTGGCTGTCGGTCGTAGCGCTGCCGCGGCTCACCTGGCGCTGGCGGGCGATCCGCCTGGCCATCCGCATCCTGCGTCGGCTGATCGGAGTGGAATTAGCGGTGAGGGGAATACAGCAGCTGCCGCCTAAAGACCAACCTTGGGTCCTGACGGCGAACCACTCCAGCTACCTGGACGCCCTGGTGTTGATCGATGCCCTGCCAAGCGATCCGGTCTATGCAGCCAAACAAGAACTCGAGGAGGGTTTCTTCGCACGCGTCTTTCTCCAGCGCCTGCAGACCCTGTTCGTGGAGCGCTTCGATACCCGCCGCAGTGCAGTCGGCGCTGAAGCCTTCGCCCCCCGGCTGCGCGCCGGGCAGTCCCTGGTATTTTTTCCAGAAGGTACCTTTCAGCGCGAACCGGGTCTGCTACCATTTCGCAGTGGAGCCTTCCTGGCTGCGACCGAGGCTGCGGTACCCGTCGTCCCTGTGATCATCAAGGGAACCCGCGAACTGCTGCCGGCGGGCACCTGGAAGCCTCGCCGGGTCCGCTTAGAGGCGATCATCAAGCAACCGTTGCTGCCGGCTGAGAAGGGTTGGTCCGCGGCGGTCCACCTACGGGAGGAGACCCGGCGTGTCATCCTCGACACACTCGAAGAACCGGACCTGGGTTGAACCGCAGGCCATGCCCAGGTTGGGCTTTTGTCAATCTATCCCAGAAGTTCCTGCAATTCAGGCAATTTCTCCATGATCTGATCGACCACACCAGAATCGATACGGTCTTTCAAAAAGCCGACAAACAGCGAGGCAAAGGGACCCAACTTGTCCGCACTCAGGCCTGCATCACCGAGCATACCCAGCAAACCGGCGGCCGAGCCCAGATTGCCCCCGAGCATCGAACCGACCTGTGACACAAGTCCTCCCAAACCACCGCCGCTATTGCCATCGGAAGCAATGCTCATCAGCTCCTGACTTCCCGGCAATTGCTCCATCAGTTGGCTGGCTTCGTCGCCACCCACCTTGTCCTGAATCATCTGCAGCAATCCACCTGTTGCGCTGCGCGCTGTATCCTCGGACAGATCCAGGTTGCTGACGGCCATTTGAATGAAATCGTTGATCATAGGTTTCCCCCAGATTGTGGTGTTGGTATCGATCCCGAGTGTGATAGAGACTCTGGGATTCCGTCGATACATATAATCTTACCGGTCGACCGATGCCTCAGTGTGTCAGCGGCCCCGGTTCCCATGCAGCCATGGCACAGCTACAGCAGTCTAAGGGGAATCGCAGAGAGTGGGTGTAAACTTCTGTCAACTGGAAATACTGACAGGGTTTTATCAATTTTTGCCTCGACCCATGATCCATGACGCCATACCACAATGCCTGATTACCCCGAACGACGTTCTTGATCTATGCTTGGTGGAAAGCCCGGCGGACCTGTCCGCTCCCCGCTTCGACCTAACAGGCCTGCTCAGTCGGAGCTTGAGCTTCCCTCGGAACTCGATACAGTTCACCAATTCCCTGGGAAAATCATCAGACAACAGCGTATCCATGGCTAGACTGAGTTTCACCCCCAATCTTTACCGCCACATCCAGACCCCGGATGCCCAGGTGACGGGCACCACGGTGCGTCAGGCCCTGGATGATTATTTTCTGGCTCAACCCCAGGTTCGAGGCTACGTACTGGACGATCAGGGCGCCCTGCGTAAACACATGGCCATCTTTCTCAATCAGGAACTGATCCGCGATCGTACTGACTTATCCGACCCTGTCGTGGACAGTGACGAAATCTTTGTTGTACAGGCCCTTTCTGGAGGCTGACTATGAGTAACCGACTGTTGGTGGGTACCCGCAAGGGTCTATTTCGCATCGAGCGCAGCCAAACCGGCCGATGGGAGATCAGCCAATCCTGGTTTTTGGGCGACCCGGTCTCCATGTTACTCGCGGAATCGTCGGGCTCGCGTATTCATGCGGCCTTGGACCTGGGCCATTTCGGTGCCAAGCTGCATCGTTCCGAAGATGGGGGCGATAGCTGGACCGAAGCCGCCGTACCGACCTTCCCAGCCAAACCGGATGACCTCGAAGACCGGGACCCGATAGGTGATATCGAACTGCCCTGGAACACCCAGATGATCTGGGCACTAGAGGCCGGCGGGCCGCATGAACTCTGGTGCGGGGTAATCCCCGGCGGTCTGTTCCGCTCGACCGATGGTGGCGATCATTGGGACCTGGTCAGGACGCTCTGGGACGACCCGCGCCGGCGTAAATGGGTCGGCGGTGGATTTGACTTCGCCGGCATCCATTCGATCCTGATAGATCCCCGTGATCCGCGACATGTCACGCTGGGCGTCTCTGTGGGCGGGGTCTGGAGCACAGGTGATTCTGGAAAACACTGGGAGCTGATCGGCAAGGGCCTGCGCAGCGCCTACATGCCGCCGGAACTCGCCGACGATCCGTTGGCCCAGGACCCCCACCGTATTGTACACTGCCGCGCCGCCCCGGACCGGCTCTGGATGCAACACCACAACGGCATCTTCCGAAGCGACGATGGGGGTGAAAATTGGCGGGAGTTGACCGATGTACCACCTTCAACTTTCGGGTTCGCGGTCGCCGTGCATCCTGCTGATCCGGATACCGTCTGGTTCGTTCCGGCCGTCAAGGATGAGCAACGGATACCGGTGGATGCCCGGGTGGTGGTAACACGCAGCCGGGATGGTGGTCAGACCTTCGAGATCCTGCAACAGGGCCTACCTGAGAAAAACGCCTACGACCTGGTCTATCGTCACGCCCTGGATATCGCGGACAACGGTGAGCTACTGGCCTTCGGCAGTACTACCGGCTCTCTGTGGATCAGTGAAGATCAGGGCGACTCCTGGCTGACCGTCAGTGAACACCTGCCGCCGATAAACTGTGTGCGGTTTGAGGTCTGAGGCCGTCAAACTCGGTTCGCCCGTTGCGCGATGGCCCTGAACTATAATGTCAGCATGAGGAGGTCGAATTGAATTGGGGACGAGGATGGAGCTATGTGGTCAAAGTCTGTCGTCTCGAAACCACTCATCGCTATCGCCGCACTACTTTGCATGGCACTGGTGTGCGGCAACGCCCAGGCCGAGGTGTACAAATGGTTGGATGAGTCCGGCCGGGTTCACTATGGTGATTGTCC
Source organism: Gammaproteobacteria bacterium (assembly GCA_030066355.1). Classification (GTDB taxonomy): domain Bacteria; phylum Pseudomonadota; class Gammaproteobacteria; order Chromatiales; family Chromatiaceae; genus JASJBU01. The sequence goes on from JASJBU010000097.1 coordinate 13,179, forward strand.
ACCCGCCGATTGCAACTCCCAGACCCTGGAGATCGCTGCACCCCCCTCGGCACAGGAGATCGAGCGTAGCCGGCAAAGACTCGAGCGCTACCAGGAGATCATCCAGGAGTACCGGGCCGCCAGAGCGGCCAGTCCGCAAGCCGCAAGGTCACCGCTCCAGCTGATACCGGACGATATCCCCTGTTTCGATCCCATCGAGAATCTCTTGATTGGTGCGACGAGTGACATCCATGCAGCCCTCACCCCGACTCGTCTGACAAACGAACAGCGGCGGGATTTGAGCAACCTGTTCGACAAGCTGGATTCCCCATGGCGCAAGGGTCAGGTCGATAGCGTCACCTGCTCGGAAACTTCAAAGCACGGAGTGACTGACACCCGTTATGCCGATGATGCCGATGATGCCGTAGATCTCGAACTCGATGCCGACGCCCTGCAACACCGCTTGAGGATGAGGCTCGATTGGTACAACGAAACACAAAAGAAAAAGGCTCGTCGGATCTTCAACTTTGCCGTGGGAGAGCATCTCTATTTCAACCGCAACCTCTATCTTGGCAATCTGCAACATCCAGGCAATGCAGTCGAACTCCTGCACCTCGACCGGCGCTCCCTGCTGTTCCTGATCAAGCCTCGGGTCAGGGCAGCGAAAGGGCGGATTCCCATGCCCGAAATCAGATACCTGGCCGTCTCGGACAAGCAGTGGGCGCTGACTGAGTTGCGCTATGCACAAAACAGGTTGATCGAGCGCAGGGACTGGCGATTCGCCAAATCAGCCAACTGATCCTGTCGGCACTAAGCGGCGTTATGTCTTTTTCTCCAAGCCCACGGATTCCCAGAAATACGGGCCATAATCCAAAAAGATCTCCTCACCGGGCCGGATGCGTTTCAGGGCCTCCACCCGTGCGGTCTTCCAGCGGGTCGAAACCACGAAACGGGCATTGGGTCTGTCGCTGTGGTTGATGTAGCGGGTGTAGCTGGCATTCTCGCCCTCCGCCACGATATTGTGATCCTTACACAGCCAGAGGGTGTAATGGGAGTCGGCATAGGCCTCGGAACAGCACTCCTCGTCATTCAACATGATCCCGGTGTAGGCACCGATGGTATCGCCACGATAGACTGTGCGAAGCGAAAACAAGCCCTTCCCTATCCCCTTTATCGATGAGTTTTTAACTTCGAAATCAATCTCACTCCACACACAGGATTTACGCTTATTTTTAGTCAAAATACCCTACTCCATCCAGACTTCATATCTGCTTTGGATGCCTTCTATCAACTAACCAGGAACTCTCAAACCCTGTTAGTTTAACAAAAAAACACCGGGACCTATGACCTGCGATTTAAAGCCGACAGTGGGCTTGATATCCATCGATGCAGAATGCTAACTGTCAGGAGTAACGGCGCACCCCTTCGTCTATAATGGCACACGGCAATCCGAAGGAATTCCAGACATGCCCATCAACAGCGCCCTCAAGCTCCTGAATGACTCAATCATCCACTATCGGGGCGAACCGGTCGGCACCTCCGCCGCCTGTGATCCCAATCCGGTGGCGGCCAACTACACCGAGTGCTTCGTGCGTGACTTCGTCTCCCCGGCACTGGTCTTTTTGATGCGCGGCGAACCGGCCATTGTGCGCAACTTTCTCACCACCGTCATGCAACTGCGTGGCCAACAGCCGGTATTGGAAGGCCACCCCCGTTCGCGTGGCCTGATGCCCGCCAGTTTCAAGGTTGTGGCCGAACATGGCGAGGAACGGCTCGAGGCGGATTTCGGCGAGCGGGCCATCGGCCGGGTGGTCCCGGTGGACTCCGCCATGTGGTGGATGTTCCTGCTGCGCGCCTATGTGGCAACGACGAACGACTGGGCATTCGTGAAGAGCACCGAGGTCCAGTCCTGCATGCGGGAGATCCTCGAACTTTACCTGCGCGAACGCTTTGAATCGGCCCCCACCCTGCTGGTGCCGGACGGCTCCTTCATGATCGACCGGCGCATGGGGGTCTATGGCAACCCGCTGGAGATTCAGGCCCTGTTCTACGGCATGCTGCTCAGCGCGCGCCAACTGTTGAGCTGCAGCGGTTCGGAGGCGGCCAGACTGAGCAACCTGGATATCCGTATTCGCAGCCTGCGCAATTATGTGCGTAAGCACTATTGGGTGGACCGCGAGCGGCTCAACGAGATACACCGTTTCAAGGCCGAAGAGTTCGGTATCGATGCCACCAACGTGCTGAATGTCTACCCGGAGAGCATCCCAGATTGGATGGATGGCTGGCTGGACATGCATTCCGGTTATCTGGTAGGTAATCAAGGCCCGGGACGGGTCGACTTCCGCTTCTTCACCGAGGGCAATCTCCTGGCCATTCTGTTCGACTTGGCCACCCCCCAGGAGTCCCAGGAGATCATGAATCTATTCGAACTGCACTGGGACGAGCTGGTAGGTGAAATGCCCCTGAAAATCGTCTATCCGGCCCTGACCGGCAAGGAATGGATGTTGCAGACTGGCAGCGATCCCAAGAATGTGGCCTGGTCTTATCACAACGGCGGCAACTGGCCGGTGCTGATCTGGTCTTTCGTCGGTGCAGCCTTGCGCACCGGTCGCCATGAGATGGCCGAGCGCGCCCTCCAGCTCCTCGATGAACGTCTCGCAGCGGACAAATGGCCGGAATACTACGACGGCAAGCG
>JASJBU010000004.1 GCA_030066355.1 Gammaproteobacteria bacterium
TGGGGAATTGACTGTAATCGAGTCCGGAGAAAATCTCACGAACGTACATCTTGGCAATTCGATGAGGTGTTTCGATTAAACTGTCATCGTTCAAATCAAGCCCGAGTGTATGCATTACATCGGCCATCAAACCTCTGATTCGATCGTACTTCTGGTCGTGGCTCAACCCATTATCAATCATGGGTGTTTCCAGGCCATTTTCTATCAGCGCGTCGCGAACCAACGCGGCTTCGTCACTGATCTCGGGGTGCTTAGCTAAGCGTACAGGGGTATTCAACATGGTCGTTTTCTCTCGGTGTATTTTTTAGTCCTGTTCGTATGCGAGTCTGATGGCAACGGAGTCCGCAAAGCGCAGGGCATGGGGTTTATCTACGGTGACTCTTGCCGCAGTGACACTTGCATTGGCGCGACAGATATCCAGTATGTCCTTGGCCAGTTTTTCGAGTAAGAGGAATTTTTCACTCTCGACACGGCTGATGATTTTTTTGCTGATCCGCTTGTAGTCTAACGCGCCGCTGACCTCATCTTTCAGCGCGGCTTGGGTGATGCGAAAGTCGATCTCCACGTTGACAACAACATCTTGCTTTTTAGCCTTTTCCTCTGGGTTGAAGCCGATAAACGTGCGCAATCTTAGATTTGTAATTCTAATTGTTGAGGTAATTCTATCCATCGTGGGTCTGTTGTTTAATTAATTGATTATTTCCAGACATGGGACATATCTGGTTCAGTGTGTCTTGTGGCTTAAAGGGTAACTGCGAAATCACTTTGGTCGTAAAAAAACTGATTTGCGAAAAACCGCGTTTCCCAGCCTTAAAGTCAGTCAACTATCCCCAAGTTCATGTACAGGTAATGTATAAAGTAGAGACAGTAAAAAAAACACGCAATTCGTGAAGGAAATCAATACGCACACGCAGTTCGGAAGAAAACGATTCTTCTACTCAGAACCAGATTTCCTGCCTAACACGTTTAAGGCAGGGATCATGCCTATCAGTGACTGACCTTAACCCCGTGTGAACTCGGGTTTTTATGGACGGTGACACCCTGGCCATGATCCTGCTGGGTTTTTACACACCTGCTGGGCCGCGAGTAACTGGGCGTATCACAGTGTGCAGCGCAGCCATCAAACTAGAAACCAACTATTGATGAGTTGGTTCCTGACAAGACAACCCCCCTGTATAGCACAAGATGTCGAGCCAATGTCCATGTTTGATGCGATGCATAGAGAGAATCTCGCTTGCAGGCCAATCCCTTTCAACAGTCAGCGAGTAGCGGGTTGTCAACACGCTCTGTACGTGAGCAACTTTGCGATGCATATCAACATGAATGAAATCAGATAGTTCATTGGTAACGACCGGAAAAACAGCGCAAGCCGGTTTGTCAGCCTGGCTGCCTGCAAACAGGAAAAGGCTGACATGGTCGTTGGGTCGGTCTTAATGCAGGCCGTAGACTGTCCAATTTTTGTATATTATTTACATGGAATATTTATTTGCAATACTCGAATTCTCCAATAATACTATATATTGTCCAATACATATTTAGACACATGATGAACAGATCGTGCGATTGGACATAGTCATTCCTGAGCGAGCAATGCTTCGGAGAGACTCAGAAACGTTAAACATTCACACCCATCGAAAGATGAACCAGGAGACCGTACATGAAACTACAACTCACTGTACTCGCCACCAGTCTAGTCGGCTTAACAATCTCTGCCACAACCCTGGCAGGCCCTAATTGCGGAATGAAAAACAGCAATTATCAAATGACAATGGCACAGCATCCATACCACCACACCAATATGATCTACGCTGTTCATCACGGCAACGCCATGCACAGTGGTTACAGCAAGGACGGATCGGCTGAGTACGACAAATACTCCACGCAAAAAAAAACCAACACAGACTCTACAATCGTAGGTGTGGCCTCTTCCGCCGGGTCCTTTAACACTTTGATCACTGCTGTCAAGGCAGCAGGCCTGCTGGACACTTTATCCGGCGAAGGACCATATACTGTCTTTGCACCGACAGATGCGGCGTTTGCAAAATTACCTGAAGGCACTTTAGACGCCCTGCTTGCAGACAAAAGCAAGTTAACTGAAATTCTTACCTATCATGTGGTGCCTGGAAGGGTTGATGCTGCAGCCGTAAGCGGGGTCTCCAAGCTGTCTACCGTACAAGGCAGCGAACTCCCGGTTGCAGATATCAAGATCGCCAAGACTGATGTCAAAGCGTCGAATGGCGTCATCCATGTTATCGACGAAGTCCTCATCCCTGATGTCTAGCAGTGGCTTAACTCTTACGGCGAGGGTGGTATTCATCCTCGCCATGTCAAGTTCCCGAAATGTGCGGGAAAAATGTGTAAATAGACCCATCCCTGCCTCACGTCTGTATAATGTTTAACTGAGTGCATACCACTCCATAAAAGACACCAAACAAGTGACGGGGCAACTCTATGGAACTGGACCTAGATGGTGGACGCCTGGTGATATTCCTGGGTGGGTTGTCATTTTTTATCCTGATTGAATCGATACTTCCTGCTCGGAAATGGCTGGGAAGTCGGATCAAACGTGTCTTCTTTCACGCTACCGTAGCGATTTTCAATACCATACTGGTGCGTGTCTTTATCTATGTACCCTTTCTGCTATGGGTTGTTTATGTCGAGCAACAGGGCTGGGGTATCTCCCGCTGGTTGGGGCTTGACGGCTGGCTGGAGATCATACTGTCGCTCATCATGCTCGATGCCTTCGACTACCTCTGGCATCGTGCAAATCATCGAATCCCATTCCTCTGGCGTTTTCACAAGGCGCATCACGCAGATACTGAAATGGACGTTACAACTGCATTACGCTTTCATCCCGGCGAACTGGTCCTGTCATCTTTCGCTAAAGCGATATGGGTGCTGGTCTGGGGGCCAACCGCCATAGCCTGGTTTATATTCGAGGGCCTGATTAGCCTGTGTGCACAGTTCCACCACAGCAATATCGATTTCCCTGACCGCATTGAACGCTTCCTGTCCCGGATCATCGTAACGCCACGCTTTCATACCTCGCATCACGTTGTCGACAGACAATATGGCGATGCCAATTTTTCGACTATTTTCAGTTTTTGGGATCCTTTGTTCAGGAGCTACAACCAAGTACCACTGGGACCTGATGACCAACTCGCGGAGGACGCAATCGGGTTGCCAGAAGCACGCGATTTGTCACTATCGTTCCGTGCATGGTTTACCGAACCTTTCAGTCGTCGAAATATGGCTATACCTGACTGACTGAGTGGTTTACCTGACAAAGCATGTAATGGTATTTTAAGAGGATTAATAATAAACCCTGAGGAGGGCCTAGAATGAAAAAAATCCTGATGCTTTTGTTACTTATCCCACTGACTACAATCGCTGCTGAGCATGCAGGTAAAGCTGCGCAAAAGAAAATGTCCGCTCAACAGTCAACCGAAGAGGCCGCGGAGAAGAAGGAGCATGTCGGTGAAGCAATGGAGAAGAAAGAGCACGCGGGTAAAGCGATGAAGAAGCAGGAGCATGCTGGTAAAGCCGCTGAGCACGGTGGTAAAGCGATGGAGGAAAAACCCGCTGCTGAGACTGAATGAGCTGTGAAGAAGACCGGTAAGCATGTGGATACAGCCATGGAGCAGGGTTTGGCCTGGATGTTTGGATACCTGAAAACATTTGTTGGCATTGCTGGGCTGATCAGCACTATTGGTCTTGTCATGGTCTCTGCTTATGCAGCTGATCAACCCAACGATCAGCATAAGTTTTATGCCGAAGACATCAAGGCGACCATGGAGAAATATATCGCCGCCAACATTGATGATGAGGGCATTTTTCGCCTGCGTGATGATAAAACCGGAGAAGAGTTGTCTTTGAAATTCGTACGCATACACGACCCGGTACGACAGATCGGAAGTGACACCTATTTTGCCTGCACGGATTTTCATGTGCTAGGCGAACCAGACAAACTTTACGATCTCGATTTTTGGATGAACGAAAAAGCAGGGGAGTTACAGGTTTACCAGTCTAAGGTGCACAAGGAGCCACGCTGGTCATTACTGTATGGTTGGTATAAACAACCACGCTACACCTTCGTGAACGATGAGATTGAATATCTGTATTGAGCCCTGAATCTCAGTCCTTGCCACTGTTTGTGCATGTACCGAGAAAACGAGGTGTGTAGTTGGCCTACATCTGACTATCTGTGTAACTCCAACTCGTCTGGCAACCATCAAGCAACCCTTCGCTGCTTTTCTCAGGCAAAATGGCAATGTTCGGGATAAATATACAGGCCGGCACATCACCACTGATGTGGCTGAAGACGTCTATTAGAAACCATTCTAAATCATGGCAAACAGCACTGCACCCGGAATCATAGGACGTCAGTGGCAGATAACCGGGTGAACTGCTGTGCCGTGAACAACTCACAACTCGGAAAGATCAACTTGGAGTATGCCTATGAAAATTATCACGACCCTGTTACTGATCCTGCCTCTCCTGTTTGCGTGTAGTGGTGGTGAAGAACACGCAGGAGATGCTGCAGATGAAAAAGAGCATGCTGGTGATGCTGCAGAATCAAAATAGCATGTGGTGTTCCTTCTGAAAAGGTGTCAATAAAGTGCATAAGTCCGTGCACCGTGATCAGATGAGGATGCCTGAATGCAAGTGCTCAAGACTGATGGTTTAAAGTATGGATATTATTGCACTAGCCAAACTTTATGCTCATGGAGCCTATAAAAAAACAGTCTAGTCTTGGCCGACACATGCTACCTGGACAAACATAGCACACAGAGTATCCGTGGAAAGCCTTCTCGACCCTCCAGGATACAGACTATTCATCCATCATTGAGTGCTCGATGATGAGGGCCGGTGGCAGCATGATACTCAAAATCCCAGCATCGCGGCTGCACCCAGCACCTCTTCGACATTACGCTAATATACCCCTTTGATGATGATGCTTTCGTCACTCTCAGTACCGGAAAAGCTCCACACTTCAGGTTCAGAAAGGATGTTGTAGTGCAGACAGTCTTGCTGCCATAAAGCTATCGGCGATTGAGGGATACCGCGTTGAGTGTGACCCTCAGGGGTTGCGCAGAAGTCTCTTGGTACCGATGTGATCGATCGTGCGACCAGCGATGTATCACTCGGATGGGCAGATGGGCAATGCGAACAGCCAACTCCCGAACCTCATGAACGATGTCTATTTCTCGGTCATCCAACAACAAGTTCACACGCAGCTTGAGATGCCTCTGCGAAGCGTGCAAGTCATTGCTGACCGAATGGCATCGCCGTGACTATGCGTAGATCACCAGTTGCTTGAGCGGCATATGCTTACCAGACGATTTACAATCCTGCATTGTTTCCGTTAGAACGCATACCAGCTCCTGGTGCACTTCGCTCAACCAATACAGATAAGCGAGATAGTTCTCATGATGAAAAAAGTAAGATCCACGATGGAGGAAGGCGGTGCGAGCTGAACCCGGCTTCGCTCTGAGTTTCAAAGCGACGCAGATGGCGCAGCAAAAGACGCAATTGCCCACCAAGATATGTGACGCATGCGGGCGATCTTTGGCTTGGCGGCGCCGCTGGGCGCGTTTTTGGGATGAGGTGCGCTATCACGCCAAAGCTTGTCGGCGACACAGGCGGAGAGGAAGCTGAGATGGGAATTCGAAATCTTGTGCTTGTCCTAGGTGATCAGCTCGATCCCCAGTCGCTCGTGTTTGACGATATCGACAAGGAAATGGACATGATCTGGATGGCTGAGTTAGCAGAGGAATCCGAGCATGTTTGGTCCCACAAAGTGCGTATCGCGCTGTTTTTCTCTGCGATGCGTCACTTCGCCAAGGGGCTTGAGAAGCTTGACATACCTGTGCGGTACCTGGCCATCAATGCACATACCTATTCCGGCTTTACTGATGCACTCGGCGCCGAGATCGCCACCTACCAACCCGAACGAGTTGTGGTCGTTCAGCCCGGAGATTACCGCGTTCTGAAACAGCTTCGCGATGCCACATCCAGCGCCGGACTGCCGCTGGACGTACGCCCCAATCGGCAGTTTCTCATAGATTTGAAGGGCTTCCAGGACTGGGCCAGGGACCGCAAAACATTGCGACTCGAACACTTCTACCGCTATATGCGCCGGCGAATGGATCTATTGATGGACGGCAAGAATCCGCAAGGCGGCGCCTGGAACTTCGACAAAGAGAACCGCAAGACTTTCAAGCGTAAGGGACCGGGCCTGGTTCCATCGCCTGCCTCTTTCGCGCCCGATGTGCTTACGCAGGCTGTGATCGCTGACGTGCAGGAGCGGTTTCCCGACCACCCCGGCTCTTTGACGCACTTCGACTGGCCGGTCACGCCAGAGCAGGCCGAAGAAGCGTTGCAGGACTTTGTCATGCATCGCCTCGCCGCCTTCGGCCCCTACCAGGATGCCCTGTGGACGGGTGAGACCTACCTTTATCATTCCCGCCTGTCGGCGGCGATGAATCTCGGATTACTTGACCCACAGACCGTCTTAGATGCAGCCGTTGCGGCTTACCGACGCGGTACCGCGCCCTTAGCCTCGGTGGAGGGTTTCGTGCGGCAAATCGTAGGCTGGCGCGAGTTCATCCGTGGTCTGTATTGGACCCACATGCCGGATTATTTAGCGGTGAACAGCCTCGATGCCCACCAGGCGTTACCGACGTTTTTCTGGACCGGCAAAACCGATATGCTCTGCCTGGCCGAGACCATAGGTCAAACGCTGGAGTACGGCTATGCCCATCACATCCAGCGCTTGATGATCACCGGGCTCTTCGCCCTACTGCTTGGGGTCGAGCCACGACAAGTCCACGCCTGGTACCTCGCCGTATACGTGGACGCGGTCGAATGGGTCGAACTGCCGAACGTCCTGGGCATGTCCCAGTTCGCCGACGGTGGGTTGATAGCCTCCAAACCCTATGCAGCTAGTGGTAAGTACATTCAACGCATGAGCAATTACTGCGAGCAATGCCCTTACGATCCTAACGAGGCAACCGGGGAGTTGGCTTGCCCGTTCACCACGCTGTACTGGGATTTTCTGATGCGCCATGAGGCGCGATTCAAAGACCATCCCCGTGCAGCGCTTCAATGGCGAAATCTCAGTCGTCTGGATGAAGGAAGACGTGCTCTAATTCGAAAACAGGCTGGGACGCTTATCCATCAGTTTGCGTCATCGTCCAGCTGATCACTCTGACCAAAAGTTACTGGAACTGATGACAATCCACTTCCGAGGATCAGTTAGTTCTCGCGGCACCCTCCGCCGCACTATCATGCTATCCCCTACTTTGGTCTCGAGATCGCGGTCTCGGTTCACTAACAAACAACCAGATTGACGGTAATAGTCTGCTGCAACGTTGAGCGCTGAAGGCTGCTGGGCAACTCACACCACCTCCAACGTCTGTATCTGGTGGCTTTCCATTAAAAAAGGTGCTGCCCTTGTGGGGCAGCGTTCTATATATTATCTCATTGTTTTTATGATATTTTATTTCCTTTCGTCCATATTTCGTCCACTGAGCGTCAGTAACACTGCAATATCAAAAGTTGCCAGCGAGATGCCCCAAGAACTTCTGTAGACCAGGGTAATCTGACAGCCAGTCTAAGATTGATTCGAATGTCACTATGGCAGATATGCGCCTATCACAGTCAACCAGATACGATTATTTGTGGTACGACCTCAATATGATGTAGAAAAGCCCAGTAATTAAGTCATATATCCCCAGAACTTTGACCCTATTCTAAGTTCAATGCCCCGTTCTTTCGAAACGGCACCTAGGAAAATACCTGTAACTGAGACGAGATATGAATGCTGGAAAGTTCAGGTGCCGGCCAAAGCGTATTATTGTACAAAACTCGGGACCATCGCTGTTGGGCCCTCCATGGCCCAACGTCATTAGCTACCCCATCTAAAAACTAAGGGGTGCACGTCCAGATTGCATAGCGACACAATCATCGGGTGCTATGGCTCGTTCACAGAGGAGTGTTTAAGGACACTCATAGTTTCCGCCTAGTCTGCCGTCGTGTTCTCCTGTCCCTTCATGGAGACCATCCCAGTTCCAATTGCTAGTTGCACCTGGGTTCGCTGGAAGGCCACCATCGCACTTGACACTGCCGTCAACGTAATTGTTGCTAGATAGGCCGCTGGCGTACAAAGTCCCGTTAAACATCTCAACATTACCATTGACCGAACTACCAGCACCACCACCGATAAAGTCGACTATACGAGATCCTTCTTGTATGACGTTGCCGGTCACGTTTGCACCCTCATCCAGACAAACATCGCCACCAACACCTTTAGCCTCGATGTTCCCTTCAATCGAACCTGAGACCCACAGGGTCCCACCGGAAAGTATGACGTTTCCAAATACAGTCCCCCCTGGAAGGATCTGTACTGCCTGGTCTGGCGCAATGGTCACATTGCCTGAGAAAGGACCGGATATAATGTCTGGTGGTGTGGCGGTAACGACTGTCACTGTGGCAGTGCAGGAATTAGACTCGCCGAATTGGTCGGTTACTGTCAAAACTACCTTGGTATCTCCCAACGTGTAGGGTCCATAAGGTACTTGTTCTTGCGTGATTTGGACACCATCAGGATCATGAGAACCGTCATCCACAGACGCTGATTGGACACTACATGCACCTGTATCGGTTGTCACTGTGATGTCCTGACAGAGAGCTACTGGTGGAGCATTGACCTGAATGTTTACCGACTCGGTAGTGCTGTTACCCGCCAAGTCACTCACCGTAGCGGTAATGGTATGAGGTCCGATATCGAGGGATCGGGTTTCGCCGAAGGATAGACTGGACGCCGTAGTGTCGTTAGCAGGACCAGACACCTCGTGGATCAACTCCCCGTCCAAAGAAACCGTCAGGCTGAAACCATAGCCCTGGTCACTGGCAATAACATCGAGCTCTATAGCATTATCGAACGATTTGAAATAACTGCCATCGGCAGGAGAGTTGATTGTTACCTCAGGCAGCCAGTGATCCACATAGATATCCCGTGCGTTCGAGGATGCGTTGTCGTTGGTATCCAGCGCCACTACCGTGATAGTGTTTGCACCGGTGACCACCGCGAGGTCATAGGTGTAGGAGACCTCGTTGGGATCTTCCGGGTTTCCGGTTGGGGTAATGGTAACACTCACACCGTTTACCGTGATGGAGGCCACGCCGGAGTCATCCGTGGCCGTGCCACTCACGTTCACGCTCTGGGCGTTTGTGATATCCCCGGCCGGTGGGGTCTCGACGGTCAGCGTCGGGCCGTCGAAGTCTCTGCCCTTCCGGACACCACACTCGAGGCTCTCGTCAAACCGTGCGAAGGTAACGTAGCTGCCGTCCTCGGTGTAGGCACGAGCGTAGAAAGGATAGGTGGCTGGATAGCCGTGCACTTCGACCTCAGGAGCTTCCATTTCTGGTGGATACGAATATCCGTTGACGTAGACATAAAACTTCTGTTTCCCATCTTCGTAGATAGGCGTGGAGCCGTCGAGCCTCGGGTTCCGGAGCAGGCCGCCCGATGCGTCTCTGAACCGCACCAAAAGCGATCCGGTGCAGTACTCACGATCCTGCACGGTCGTTGCGCCCGGTTCGACATCGACGTTCTGGCCGAAGTTGTAGTAGTTGCCGTCGTAGTAATAATTGTAATCTTGGATCGTGAAAATAGAGCGGTTCTGATAACCAAGATCGTAATTACGTTCATAGGCGTACAGGTAATCCGACCGCCACGGCCCCGGCGTCAGGAAGAGTCGATATGTCGTGGGATTCGGATCCGTGCCATATTTCGTCTGATGTGTGTACCCGTAATAAGTGGGTTGTGTAACCCATCCGGTGCCCGGCTCATAAATAGAGCTAATGCCTTGTGCGCGCAGCTGGAAAGAATTTAGATCCTCATTGGCCAGCGTACCGGTCAGCGTCACGTCGCCGGTAAGTATTCCCGTATCGCTGATGAAGTCCAGGGTATAGTTACCCCCGGCAACCACGTTTAAAATGTTGTTTTGGCGAATTCCGTCAATGAACGGCCACCTGAAGTACGTACTGTAGTTATCGAAATAACTATAGGCCCGTATGTACTGCGATCCAGTCTGTACTTGGTCCATATAGTAATGGGCCGGATTAGTATATTGATAATCCCGATCGCCAGATGCATAGACGTAATGGTAGTTAAAACTATCCACCCCAATGAGTTCAATGTCTCCTTGCACGACCCCGTAATCATTCGGCGTAGCGTCGTGCACTATATCGATCGGGACCACGACCGTCTCGCCCGCTGCGATGTCCTTATAGTAGTACGGAGAGGCAATCCCAAAATCATACCGCTTCCCGTCTATGTAGACATAGGCGTAGATCCTCACTCCCGTGTTCGGCACGACCGGCATTTCCCAGATGCCGTCTGGCGTATCGCTACTGCGCGTATAGCCGTAAGAGTTGGTCCGCTCTTCACCGGCCACGTAGTTGTTATACGCATAGCCATTCGTGGACCAGCTATTGTACGCGTCGCCCGTGATATTGATCTGGAACTCGATAACACCCGGGTTCGCGACATTGTAGTCGTTCTGCACCGTCTCGCCTTCCGACACTGCCATGGTCCGATTACTGAAGTACATCTGCGTGTACGGGTAATAGCTCGTTGTCGGCCTTATATACGCGCGCGCATTGACGTTATACTCCCAAGGCCCGCCCTGCACCGTCAGTGTGTAGGTATTGCCCGACGTGCTCTTGCTCGAGGAGTATCCCCCGCCGCTGGCACTGACGTGTGTGCTGTAAACATTGAAGTCGCCCACGGTCACAGTACCTTGGATATAGCCGGGATAGAGGACGACGTCGGCTACGGCCGCCACGGGCAGCAGTAGAATACTGGCCACTTTCAACAAGCGGGCCAAGTTAAGCTTATTGAAGACTCTCATGATCTCACCTTATCTCTGATTAAGCTGGTGCTACTGCACCAGCGTGCCGTTCACATACACCGTCTGCTGTTCGTCGGCGGCATTAAGGTACTCCACCTTCAGAGTTGCCTCGGCCTCGGGAGCAGCCACTTCACCCGGCGCGCTGAACTGCTCGACGAACTGCGCCGCCTCGCCAGCACCCAGGGCCGGCACGACGACCGGTTGGTTGCCGTAGGTGATATGGTTCTGACCATCCACGCTAAACACCAGATTCGTCACATCGACGCCGCTGGCGTTGACGATATTGAAAACCACAAGTCCGGAAACGATACCGTCGGCCGACGAGACGTTGCTCTGTTCAAAAGTGATGTGGAAGGGATCTTCAGCCAGGGTAGGCTGAGTGAGAAAAAGTAGAAATGCGCCCACAACCGGCGCAAAGACAGGCTTCATTTTCATGGGACTTCCTCCTCCTTACTCCGCATCGAAGTGGGTGCGAAACAAGGCTGCAAACTGTTTTGAATATTATTTCTAACTTATGTATTTATGTGTGCTGTCTGGCTTCAATAGGCTCTTATCTCCTTTAAAATCCTAATAACATAAATTTAATAAGGGATTTGCGAGACTGTCTATTGTCCTTATTGGTTATTAAGCTTGGAATCGATTGATCTTGGTCAGGAAAAGTAAATAAATTCCTACATCAATTGCAGCTTTTCAATGACAAATGGATTTTTTGCCTTGATTTGAACTGCTTTTGATCAGGCTATGGTAAATAAGCTTGGAAGTGTAAAATGTGCCGCCTTATCTAAAGTCCAACCAAGGGCAACCATTAACGGGGAGCAGCTTTGAGCGATTCGAATGTCAGTATTCATGTAGAGCCGGGCGGGAGACTCTCTGGCAAATTGCGGGTGCCCGGAGACAAATCCATCTCCCACCGCTCGATCATGCTTGATTCCCTGACTGAAGGAGTGATGGAAGTCAGTGGTTTTTTAGAGGGGGATGACAGCCTAACCACACCAACGCCTTTCAACAGATAGGGTCAAGATCGTTGAGCCGGACGCAGGACTAGTGGTGATTCACGGGGTCGGCATGCACGGGCTCCAAACGCCTGATGCGCCTATCGATCTGGGAAATTCCGGAACCTCCATGCGGCTGCTTTCCGGTCTGCTGGCTTGGGAGGGCTTTGAGGTCAATCTCACAGGAGACAGATCTCTTTCCGGTCGGCCCATGAAACAAGTTACCGAACTCAATAAACCGTACCGACTATCGCTTCATCGTCAAAAGACGCCATGGATTAAAAAGGCATGAAAAAACCGCTACCTTCTTGAAAAAAGTTAGCGGTTCCATAAAAAAGGCGCTGCCCTTGTGGGGCAACGCCCTGCACTGCGATTTACAACGGGTCAGATGTAAAGGCAGATATCACTTTCTCCGGCGAACTCGAAGAAACGAGCCGCACCGGCATATTCGATCCCGTCGATGAACTCTGCGGTATCCAGTTCAAACAGATCCACAGTCATCTGGCAGGCAATCAATTTAACCTCTGCCTCTTGGCAGAGTTCACGCAATTCCGCAAGGCCTGCGACGCCCTTGGAGGCCATCTTCTTTTTCATCATGGAGGTCATCATGCCCTGCATGCCCGGCAACGCCAGACCCAGCACAGGAAACCACTTGTCCATGCCCATCGGCATTGGCATACCCGGATTACCCAGCGGGGTCACCTGCAGGTCAAGATCCTTTTTCAGCAATTGAAGGCCGTAAAAGGTGAAGAAAATCTCGGTCTCATAACCGAGCGCAGCGGCTGTCGAGGCCAGAATGAAGGGCGGGTAGGCCCAATCAAGAGAACCTTTCGTAGCGATGATGGCTAATTTTTTCTCATCCATCTGTCTCTCTCCTCAGATTGGGGATCAGAAGTTAGGCCTTCTTGATCAGGAATTCGAATTTACCGCCGACTTCCTTGGACTCCATGAGCTCGTTGCCGGTCTGATTGGCGAAGGCCTCGAAATCCTTCACGGAACCGGGATCGGTCGCGATGATATGCAGAACCTGACCAGATTCCATGCCGTTGAGAGTCTTTTTGGCACGCAAAATTGGCAGAGGGCAGTTCAGTCCACTTGCGTCCAGTTCTTGATCAAAATCTGCCATGGTACGACCTCCAGTATATGGCTGTATTAGAATGTAGGAAAAAACCAGGGTTTGAATTTATATGCGAAGCGCGTCTGAAACGCAAGTAAAACCTCGCATGAGTCTCCGGCAAAATACTGAGCCCAGTCGCTCAACTCGCTTTCCTGACCGCAAGCTGATAACCCGACCTAGCCCAGCCGAGGATTCCTCCCTGCAGATTGATGACGTTCTCATAGCCCTGTTGAGCCAGATAGGCACAGGCATGAAATGAGCGGGCGCCACTGTGGCAGTACAGCACTACATCCTTGTCTGTCGGCAGTTCATCGATACGTACCGGGATCAGGTGCATCGGTAAGTGATCTGCATCTGGCAACATACCCTGGACCAGTTCTCCTGTACTCCGGATATCCAGTAAAACAAGATCATCACCTTTGGCGATGCGTGCCTGCAACTCAGCGGCATCGATTTCCTTTACCACAATCTCAACCTCGTCTCTATTAACCGAATAAATTAGTATATTAATATTTTTAAATATTTCAAGTATGATGATTGTTTGATCTTTGAATCGTGCGCGTCTTCGAACAGCTAACAGGCTCGGTCGATTCACGTTAAAACCGGTTGGCTGAAAGCGGAATTCCATATGACGGTCGCCAACATTCAGCATCGAGGCAACCGGCCACATCAAATTTATGGTTTTTTGATATCAGGTTGATGACATGGACTATTTTCCCATCTTTCTCGATATAAAGAGCAAACAATGTCTGGTGGTCGGCGGAGGGGCCGTCGCGGAACGCAAGACCGCATCACTGCTCAAATCAGGAGCGGATGTGATCCTTATCTCACCCACCCTGACCGCCAGTTTGAGCAGCTGGCGTGACGCTGGCCAACTCACGCATATCGAAAGGATGTTCGATGACCGGGATCTGACGGGCGCCCATCTGGTGATCGCTGCCACCAGCGACCGACAGGTTAATCGACGTATCGCGGAACTTGCCAATAATCAACGGATCCCGATCAATGTGGCGGATCAACCAGAGCTATGCAGCTTTATCGTACCGTCAGTCATCGACCGTTCACCGGTGGTGGCGGCTATCTCCACCGGTGGCGCATCACCCGTGCTCGCCCGCCTGATCCGCTCCCGGATGGAATCGATGATCCCCGCCGGTTACGGACGTCTCGCTGAACTCTGCAGCCGCTTCCGCCAAAAGGTCAAGGAGACCTTCGTCAATCCCACCGACCGCCGGCTGTTCTGGGACCGAGTATTGGATGGCGGCGTTGCGGAACGCATCTTCACCGGTCACGCCGAAGAGGCAGATCAGTTGATGGAAAAGGCCCTCGGCGAGGCCAGGCTGTTCGACGGTATGGGCGAGGTCTATCTGGTGGGGGCCGGCCCAGGCGATCCGGATCTACTCACCTTCCGCGCCCTGCGTCTCATGCAGCAGGCCGACGTGGTGGTCTACGATCGACTGGTGGCCAAACCGATCCTGGAAATGGCCCGTCACGACGCCGAGCATATTTATGTCGGCAAGGAGCGGGACAAGCATGCCATGCGCCAGGAAGAGATCAACAAGTTGCTGGCCCGTCTTGCCAAAGCGGGCAAGCGTGTCGTGCGTCTGAAAGGCGGCGATCCCTTCATCTTCGGCCGCGGTGGTGAGGAGATCGACACCCTGGCCGAAGAGGGTGTGCCATTCCAGGTGATCCCCGGTATTACGGCGGCAGCTGGCTGTGCCTCCTACTCGGGCATCCCGCTGACCCACCGTGACTACGCCCAGTCTGTGACCTTCGTTACCGGCCACCTCAAGGATGGCAGCATGAATTTGAATTGGTCGATGCTCGCACAACCCAACCAGACCCTCGTGTTTTATATGGGACTGGTGGGACTACCGGTCATCTGCCGGGAACTCAAGGCCCAAGGCGTGGCAGCGGATATGCCGGTAGCCCTGATCCAACAGGGCACCACCCAGATGCAACGGGTCTTCATCGGCAACCTGGGCAATATCATAGAGATCGTCGAACGGGAGAAACCCAAACCCCCAACCCTGATCATCGTCGGCCGGGTGGTCGAACTGCAGGAGAAGCTATCCTGGTACAAGGCACCGGAGCACTCCGAACAGGGGGCGACTTCGCCGGTCGATTTCTGACTTCACTGGTTCTTTGGCTTGGTTAAAAAGGTACAGAGTACATCGAGGAAAGCTCTAAACGGCGCCTTGCTAAAGGCCTATTCTCCCCTGTGTTCAGGCAATCAGGCAGCGACCGCTTGGAGCTTGAAATCGAGGAAGCTTGTCGACAGGTTCGCACAAGCGGTGTGATTCCCGGTGTGCTGCTTGCCATACCGCGGCCACTGCGACTGCCCCGCAAGTACTGCTTATCTCTGTGGCTCTGCATGGGTCCAGCGGAGATCCAGGCTATTTCGGACTGAGCTGATCCTCCCGCAGGCGGGGGGTGAAATACACCTCCGCATCGTCCACGTCCACGGGATCGCCCTGCCTGTCCACCAAGGGCTGTTCGAAATCATTCCAGCCCCGCAGGCCGGTTTTCAGCGAAACGACGTTTTCAAAGCCGAGCATCTTCATGGAGAAGGCGGACAGTACACTTCGGTAGCCAGAGCGGCAAACCACAACCACTTCACGCTCCCGCGCTTTCACCAGTTCCGGAATGGTCTCCTCGTAATCCCATTCACAGGCCGACTCGAGGATTCCCCGGGGTACAGAGAGTGAACCTTGTATATGCATCGCGTCATACTCGTAGGGTTCGCGTACATCCACCACCAGCAGATCCGGGTTGGCGGCTAGCCTCTCCTCCAGATCCCAGGGCATGATCTCCCCCACATCACCGAGGCAGTCACTGATCAAATCCAGAAATTTCTTCATCTCACCTTCATTCCCCCGTCAGGAGTTCATACCATTCTATGAGCCTGTTGCCAGGTCTGCATTGACATTTGGCCCGCAGTTTTCATCACAATCCGGAATTTTGGGGCAAACAGCTCAAGCAGATTGTGCATCGTCCAGCACAACATGGCTGCAGCTATGGCTCATGGAGGATGCTGTAAGCTGCACAGCCAGATTGTTCCAAATACCGGATAGGACAGCGTGAATTAGGTAAATCAACCGCATTTAACTGCCAATGAGCCGTTAATTACACATACCTTTCAGTCGAGTGTCACAGTGCACTGAGACATCCGGGCTAACCCCTGGCACAGAGGTTTTGCTCCACGGCGATGACTGCCGCCTCCACCCGTGAATGGACATCCAGTTTGCGCAGAATCGCCTTCACGTGCAGCTTGACTGTTCCGTCGGAGATGCCGAGATGCCGTGCAATGACCTTATTGCTCTGGCCATCCGCCAGATGACAGAGGATCTCCCGTTCACGGGGTGTCAGATCGTCCAACGACGAGGTCTGGGTGCCGCGCATATGCACTTCACCCTGTACTGCTTTGGCCAGCACGCCGGTGAGCTCCTTGGCGACCACCGTATTGCCCTGCACGATCTGTTGCAGGGCATCGATCAACTCGTCAGGTTCCATATCCTTGAGCAGGTAACCCTGGGCACCGTTCTGCAAGGCGTCGATGACATCCTTTTCATCCCGGCTCGTGGTAAGCATGCAGATGGGCATATTCTGCTGATCCTTGCGCAGCTGGATCAGCATATCGATACCGGTCATGTCGGGCATGCGCATATCCAACAGGACCACGTCGGGCTGCTCCTCTCTGACCAGGGAGCGCCCCTGTTCACAATTCCCCACAGCGAGTACATCCAGGCCCCGGCGTTCCAGCAGTTCCTGCAAACCGACCCTGAACAAGGCATGATCGTCAATCAGCAATACTCGCATCTGTCCGCTCATTTTGGTTTCTTTTTACCATGCAGCAAAAGCTCCACTCGGGTGCCTTCACCAGGCTCACTTTCGATATTCAATTCGCCTTTGATCCGTCTGGCCCGCTCTTCCATGATCGACAGCCCGATGTGTTCGCCCGGGTTGCCTTTTGGCGTTACCCCCTCGAAACCGATCCCGTCATCCTCCACCAACAGGAGATAGCTGCCATCAGAGCGGCTCCTCAGCAGAACCCTGACGGTATGCGCCTGGGCATGCTTGCGGATGTTCGCCAGGGACTCCTGAACAATGCGCAGGGCCTGCATCTCTGCTTTGCTGTCAAGCAAAGCCTTGCGGCAGTCGGACTGGAAGAAAGCGGAGATCCCCGTCTCTTGCCGGAAGCGTTCTACCAGCCTTTCCAGGGCGGTCACCAGACCGCGTTGGTCCAGGGGGGCTCGAAAGCTGTTGATCAATTCACGCAATTCATCATGCGCCTCATCCAGGCCACTGTGAACCCGCGCCGCCTCTTGTTGCGCTTCGTCGGAGATCTCCCGCTTCTGCAGAGTTTCTTCCAGCATGCGAACCTGAAAGCGCAGGCTGGCCAGAGTCTGGGCCAGCGAATCATGCAGCTCATGGGCCAGCGCCGTCCGCTCTTCAACAATGGAAAGCCGCATTGCCTCTGCGTCGGAACGCTGCTTGGCAACCGCCATGCCCAAATGCGCGCCGATGGCGTTCAGGATATCCAATACATCTTCCGGGCCGCCATAGATCCCGGGCTTTTCCACGTAGAGATGGTAGAAACCGAGGACATCGCCATGGTACCAGAGGGGCACGGAAACCCTTTCGAGTTCTTCACTGCTGTACATCCGCTGGCCATTGCGCACCGAACAGGCCGCATGATCATGCTTGCAGAGGATGTCTCCCGGGGACAGCGTGATCCCGCACTGACAGAGTTTGACCGGACGCAGCTCCTCTTCTTGATACAGGACGTCGTGCTGATCGATACAACCGACCAACCGGACCCGGTCTTCCGGCAACACCAGGTGAACCGTTGCAGAACGCCCACTGACCATGCGTTTGAAGACCCGTAGATACTCGAGCAACAGGGCGTCCAGATCTTCTGCACGGTTGATCGCGGCCGCCACGTCGTAAAGTACCTGCAGGGAGGTCGTCTTCTGCGCCAGCCGCCAGGATTGCCGCGCAACACGCACCTCCATGTCTTCGTAGATGTCGGTCAGTTCCTCACTCAGACTGTCGATATCCCGGGCCATGCCACGCAATACGTCACTCTTGACCGGCGCAGGATTGATCAAGGGTTCCCCCTGACAGACCTGGGTAACGGTTTTCTCCAGGGTCGCGAGAGGCTGCAAAAACTGGGTCTGCAGGCTCGTCATCAGTAAGACCAAAGAGACCCCCGCAATGCCGATTGAGACCAGGATGAGCACCAGCAGGTAATCGGTGTCGGCGGTATGGGTCATCAACAACACCACCGATACCAGCCCACACATGATAGCGAACACCAACAGTCCGACCGGCAACAGGAGATGCCCGGTAAACAGCAGGCGTAGAGTCGGCCAGCGTTTGAGGTGAAGGAATCGCCGCAGACCCATGGCGTCCGTTGCGGACTCTGCAGCAGGATGCTCGAATGAGACCGAAACGGTCGACGGGGCAGATTGTCTGTCAGTGACATTCATCGTCTTCAAAGTACTATGTTAACCCGCAAAAAGGATAAAAAAAACGTGTATTTACTGAGCTTGGGAAGCACTATCCCGCACCTGCCGATTGAACGCGCTGCGGCACTCAGTCAGCGTCCCCCACCAGCTTTTCCCGCAGCCGAGCCAACTGCTGTTCGACCAGTGCCACACCCAGAGCGCGGCCCTCGAGACCCGCGTCTCGCAATGCGTTCACGTTGCTCCTGTTCACCACCTCGTCAGCCATTGCCAATCCTTGCTCGATTTCCACCGCCCGTGCATGCCGAAGGGATTGCGCCGCCTTGATAAAGGCCGCCAAACGCTGCGGCTGGTGCCCGGGTTTGAGCCGTTTGATGACCTCCAAGAGTGACGCAGCTCGGACCCCATGGTCGAACCGGGGCAGCCATTGCACGAGATCCTCCAACTGCACCCTGGCTAGCTTGCCGACCCGCAGACCGCGCAGGAAGCGCTCCCTGTCCTGCGCAATCCTTGCTGCCGGATACATGACCACGGCGAAACGTAGCTCAGGCTCAGCTGCAAGCTCTACGGCTCTTTTGAGCGCCGCCATGGCATCTGTCTCTCGCCCGGCCTGATGTGACAGCGGATTGCCGACCACCACCGATACCTCGGGCAACAATCTCTGCAGCGCACCACAGCGTTGCAGGACCTCGAAGAAACGCCAGGGTTGCGCCTCCTGCAGGGCCTTCCACATTTCCTGAAAGACCCGCTCCCGGGTGAGGCTGAGGAGATCATCGTCCCTGGCCATTTTCTGCATGAGCCCATGGGTACCATGGGCGATCCTGAAGCCCCACCGACCCAGCTTCGCGGCGAATCGGGCGATACGCAGCAGACGCACCGGGTCTTCGACAAACGCCGGAGTGATATGCCGCAACAAGCCCTCGTCCAGATCATCGCGACCGTTGCAGACATCGATCAACCGGTCTTGCTCATCCATCGCCAAGGCATTGATGGTCAGGTCCCGACGCAGCAGATCCTGTTCCAGACTGACATCCGGTCCGGCATGGATGCGAAACCCTTTGTAGCCCGGCCCGACCTTCTCTTCGGTGCGCGCCAGGGCATACTCCTCACCCGTCTTCGGGTGGAGGAAGACCGGAAAATCTGCGTCGACTCGGGTGAAGCCCGCGGCCAGCATCTCCGCCTCATCGGCACCTGCCACCACCCAATCCCGCTCTTGCACCGGCAGGTCGAGTAGGCGATCCCGCACCGCTCCGCCGACCAGATAGATCTTCATATCGAATCCCGTTCTTCCTGCTGGAGCTGCCACATCTGCCCGTAAAGTCCCCCCTGCGCCAACAGCTCGCGGTGCGTGCCCCGCTCCCGGATGCGCCCTCGATCCATCACCAGGATGCGATCCGCATCCACCACGGTGGAGAGCCGGTGGGCAATCACCAAGGTGGTATGGTCCCGGGCCACCTCTTTGAGGGTCTCCTGAATCGACTGTTCGGTCTTGCTGTCGAGAGAAGAAGTGGCCTCGTCGAAGACCAGGATACGTGGCCGTTTGAGAATCGCCCGGGCGATCGCAATGCGCTGCTTCTCACCGCCCGAGAGCTTCAGGCCCCTTTCCCCCACCACGGTATCATAGCCCTCGGGCAAGGATTCAATGAACTCGGCGATATGCGCCATGCGAGCGGCCGCCTTGATCTCCTCTCGAGTCGCCTGGGGTCGTCCGTAGGAAAGATTGTAGAGGATCGATTCATTGAACAGCACCGAATCCTGGGGCACGATGCCGATCACCTCCCGCAGGCTCCTGCGGGTCACCTCCCGCACATCCTGGCCGTCCACCAGGACCCGGCCGGCAGTGACATCGTAGAAGCGGAACAGTAGCCTCGACAGAGTCGACTTGCCCGCCCCGCTGTGCCCCACTACCGCCACCTTCTCCCCAGGCTGTACGCTGAAATCGACCTGATGCAGGATCTGCCGCTCCGGTTGATAGGCGAAATCCACCTGCTCGAAACGCACTGCCCCCACCTTCAGCACGAGACTGCTGGCGTCATCACGGTCGGTGATCTCCGGTTCCCGCTCCAACAGTTTGAAGATCAGGTCCATGTCGGCCAGGGAGTATTTGATCTGGCGATAAACGATGCCGAGAAAGCCCAGGGGGATGAAGAGCTGCAGCATGAAGGCATTGACCAGCACCAGATCGCCGATCGTCATGCTGCCGTCGACCACCCCATCCGCTGCGAATATCATGATGAAGGTGACGCCGATGGCGATGATCGCCCCCTGGCCGAAATTGAGCAGGGACATGGAGGTCTGACTCTTCACCGCATTCTCCTCCCAGTTCTGCAGGGTCTCGTCATAGCGCCGCAGTTCCAGAGGCTCGTTGCCAAAGTACTTTACGGTCTCGTAGTTGATCAGGCTGTCAAAGGCCAGACTGTTGGCCTTGGAGTCCAGACGGTTCATGGCGTGCCGGTATTCCATGCGCCATTCGGTAATCGCCAAAGTAAAACCGATATACACGGCCACGGTACCGAAAGTCACCAGGGTGAAGATGATGTCGTACTGGGTGAGCAGCACCACCGCCACCAGGCTGAACTCCACCAGCATCGGCAGGATGCTGAACACCATGTAGTTGAGGATCGAACTGACCGAGCGGGTGCCCCGCTCCAGGTCCCGGCTGATCGCGCCGGTCTTGCGCTGCAGATGAAAACGTAGCGAGAGGTCATGCAGATGGCTGAGCACCCGGTTGGAAAGCCTGCGCATGGCCCGGTAACGCACCCGGGCGAACACCGCATCCCGCAACTCGTTGAACAGGGAACTGCTGAGGCGCAGCAAGCCATACGCCAACAACAGAAACAGGGGCAGTACCAGCAGCGTCTTCTCACCCTGCTCCAGTTGATCGACGATCTGTTTCAGGATCATCGGGATCCCGACATTGGCCAGCTTGGCCAGCACCAGACAGCCCAGGGCAAACAGCGCGCGGCCCCGATACTCCCAGAGAAAGGGCAACATGTTGCGCAGGTTGTGCAGGTCGCGCCGGTCCTTGTGGACCCGGGCATCGGCTATGACATGTGACATTAAAACAGCACCTACCCAGGACAACTGGGGAAACCGCCGGTTAAAATCGGTTAATATTACCGGATTGGGGGCCGTAAGCGCAGGATCACCGGTTTTTTCCGTGGGAACGATCTGTTCGATCCCAGGATAATCCTCGCTTTAGCCGATCCGACAACAGTGAAGCCAGAACTATGAGCAACGATTGTAGCTACAATGAACTCTACCCACTGCAGGTCCTGGATGACAGCATGGAACCGGAATTTCCGAAAAAATGCATCATCGTCATCGAGCCTTCCGAAGTCTGTGCGACGGGTGCCTATGTGTTGGCCGAGGTCAATGGAGAGCGCTGGTTTCGGCAGTATCAGGCGGGGTCGGACGGCGTCAAACGGCTGGTTGCCTTGAAGGGGGGCTATGCGGATATCGCCCTGGACGGTCAGGAATTCAAGGTGGTAGGGGTGATCGTACAGCGCAATATCGGACGCAAGGTCAAACACTACCACCCCTATGTACCTGGCGGTGAAGCCCCGACACCCATCGAACTGAACTGAATCTTCCATTCCGGTCCGAGGTTGTCATGAGCGCGATAACGCATGCTCACCTGCTGCTGAGCTGTCTGACCATCCTCGCAATCAACCTCTCCTGCAGCGAAATCGGTCAGGAGGGCGGTAAGCCAAGTAAAAAAACCCGCGCCCCCAGCCCCCATCTGGTCGCCACGGAGGTCCTTGCCTATCGGGAGGCCGGTCTCAGCCACGCGCGCAGCGGCACCCTCAAGGCCCGGCAATCGGTGCGCATCTTCAATCAGGAAGAGGGGCGCATCACCGAGTTGCCCTTGTATGAAGGGGACCGGGTGACCGCCGGGCAACGACTGGTCCGCTTGGAAGACGACCGGCTCAGGGCCGAGCTCGAGAAGGCCCGGGCAACCCGTGAGCAGGCCCACAGCGATCTGCAACGCCTGACCGGACTCACTAAACGCAAAGCGATCTCTGACGATGAGCTGGCACGGGCCAATACGGCCTTGGACGTCGCCCAGGCGGAGGAAAAACTGCTGCAGATCCGTCTCGGGTATACCCAGATCGAAGCCCCTTTCGATGGCTTGATCAGCCAGCGACTGGTGGAACCGGGAGATGTGGTGCCGAGGCATACCCATCTGTTGAGTCTGATCGACCCGGCATCCTTGATCACCGAGATCCTGGTCTCCGACCTACTTCTCCCCCGGCTCAGCTTGGGCGATACTGCCAGCGTGCGCATCGATGGCCTGTCGGGGGAACCTTTTCCCGGACGGATTCTACGCATCCACCCCGAGCTGGACGCAAAGACCCGCATGGGTACTGTCGAGATCCTGCTCGATCCCGTCCCCCCCGGCGCCAGACCCGGTCAACTCGCCCGGGTCACCCTGAATACGGCCAGCATGCAGCGCTTGATGGTGCCATTCCAGGCCCTGCAACGGGACCGTGACGGGGAGTATGTCTATCGTCTGGATGAGAACAACCGGGTTCATCGTGCCCCAGTCAACAGTGGACTGCGCATTGCCGACAGGATCGAGATCATCGATGGGCTCTCCACCGGACAGAGATTGGTGGTCAAGGGGTTTCTCGGACTGCGTGAGGGCACACAGGTCGAACCGGTGGAATGAATCACCCTGCACAGTCAGACAATCGCGGTATTTGAGATGCACCCTGGATCGGCCGTACAATATTCGTACAAACCAAAGCAGAGGAGTGAAGCCATGAACATCGACCTGGCAGATGTCACCAT
Organism: Gammaproteobacteria bacterium; assembly: GCA_030066355.1. Lineage (GTDB taxonomy): Bacteria > Pseudomonadota > Gammaproteobacteria > Chromatiales > Chromatiaceae > JASJBU01. Next base: position 23,288 of record JASJBU010000004.1, read on the forward strand.
TCACGTGGATGAAACCCTGGATGCAACCGGACTCAGCCAACTCGACGCGGCCTTCCGGGAAAAGGATGGCGTCGTCTCGGTGCATGTCGACGAGAAACGTCCCCATCTGTTCCTTCTGGAATACAATCCGGTGAAGGTCAACAGCAGTGACCTGCTGAAGGTGGTGCAACTCAAGGGTATGCATGGCGAGTTGGTAGGGCTCTGAGAGTCCAGCCAGACAAACCAGCCGGTTGAGTCGATCATGGCTTGAGAGTAACCTCTCAGCCATTGCCGTGCCATTTCGTTCGCGGATCATCCGCGGTTTCACCGGGCAACGGCTTCAACCCGCTTCACTGCCCTCAAGCACTCGAGTCTCGATATTATTCAGGAGCTACCCAGCATGCAGCGTGTCACGATCGTCGGCTGTGGTTTTGCCGCATTGACAGCGGTAAAAACTCTCCGTTCGCAGAGTCCTGACCTGGAGATCACACTGGTCAGTCCCCGCGCGGAATTCCACTATTATCCGGGCTCTATCTGGATACCCTCTGGCATCCGCGAACCTGAAGACCTGATCATACCCCTGGAGAACTTCTTCCGTCGCATGCGGGTAATTCACCGCACGGCCGAGGCGACCGGCCTGTCTGATGATGGACGGACCCTATTCACCAGCGACGGCGAAATCGAGAACGACGGGCTGATCATCTGTTCCGGCGGTAGATTCATTAAGAAATTACCGGGTATCGAACATGCCATCACCCCTTGTGAAGGGATCGACGCCACCGTACGCATTCGTGAGCGCCTGCGGGCCCTGCAAGGTGGTACCATCGCCATCGGCTTTGCCGGCAACCCGAAGGAACCCAGCGCCATGCGCGGCGGGCCGATGTTTGAATTTCTCTTCGGTATCGACCAACAACTGCGCCAAGAGGGTCGTCGGGACAAATTCAAACTGGTGTTTTTCACTCCGGCGCAAAGCCCAGGCCAGCGCCTCGGCCCCAAGGCGGTGCAGGGTTTGATCCAGGAGATGGAGAAACGCGGTATCGAGACCCATCTGGGGCACAAGATGAAAGGCTTCAGCGCGAACAGCGTGACCACCGAAGGGGGCAGCTTCGATGCGGATCTGATACTTTTCATGCCGGGCATGACCGGGAATCAGTGGTTCGACAACACCGAGCTACCCCGCTCGGAGGGCGGACTACTCCAGGCCGATGCACAATGCCGCGTGACCGGCCTGGAGCAGGTCTATGTAGCGGGTGATTCCGGAAGCTTCCCCGGCCCCGAGTGGATGCCGAAACAGGCGCACATGGCGGATTTGCAGGCAGTGGCTGCGGCCAAGAATCTACTGACCGAATTCACCGGCAAACAACCCACCGAGACCTACAAGGTGGAACTGGTCTGTATCGTCGACAGCCACAACACCGGTATGCTGGTGGCAAGAACGCAAAACCGCAATATCGTGATGCCCAGTATGCGCATCTTCCACTGGTTGAAACGCTTCTTTGAGTGGTGGTACCTGCGCCAGTACCGTTAAGGATCACGGCTTGAGCATCCGGCAGCGTAAAACGAGGCCTAAAAAAGCTCCACCGAGGATGCCGACCCAAGTTTGGCATCCTGCTGTGTCTCCAGGCGACGTTTCTCCTCCACCATCTGGGTGATGGTTTCGATCAGCAGGGAACTAGCCTGCTCCATCTTCTGGAAACCCACAAAGATTGCATCACGCAGGGTTTCATCCCCATGCCAGTCCTCACTGAACAGTTGCATCACGCTGTGTGCGCTCTGGTGCACCTGTTCATGCGGTGATTGAATGGAAGGATACGAGGGCAGATGATTGAAATCATTCAGACCATCGGCCGATTGGTACCACTTCCCGAAGCGGCATTGGGTGTGATTCAGACTGGCCGCCTGCCATTCATGGCTGCCTTCACCCTCTTCCATGGAGCGGTAGACGTTTTGGAGATAGAGCATATGATCGATCTTAACCAGAGATGCGGTACTGATGGCCTTGGCAAAACCAATTGTTTCATTAGTGGACTGGGCCGCATCGGCCACCTTGTTGAAGTCCGACTCGAAGTTGCCGATGACTTCCTGTGATTGGTCAGCCATCTCCACCATGGAGTGGGCATTCTCTGACATCTCCTTGGTCGCAGCGGAGAATCCCTGAATGATTTCCTCGATGCTGCCGGCCGCCTGTTTGGTGTTCTCCGCAAGCTTTTTGACCTCGTCAGCCACCACGGCGAAACCACGCCCATGCTCACCGGCCCGGGCCGCCTCGATGGCCGCATTCAGCGCCAGCAGGTTGGTCTGGTCGGCGATCTGAGCGATCAGCGACAAGGCGTCGATCACCTCGAAGCTACGCTCATTGAGGCTGTTGGAGGATTCCTGAATCTGCCCGATATTCTGCACCAGGCCGTTCAACTGGCCGAGCACATTACCAATCGAATTCCGTCCGGTCAGCGCAGTATCCGCTGCATGTCGTGAAATACCCTCGACATGCTTCATGTGCCCGGACATCTCCAGCAGATCATTCTGCGAGAGGGTCAGATTATCGATGAGAGACTTGGTTTTCAGCGCTGAGAGCTTGCCAACAAACAAATCGACCTCTCGCCGATCGGCATTCGCTGCCATCGCATCCAGCGACAGATTGATACGTTCCAGGGCCTTCTGATAGGGGCCCTGCAGACCACCGGACAGACACTTTCGATGAAACCGATTCTGTTGCGCCATTTCAAAGGCCGCACTGACCTCTTTGAAGAAGGCTTCCTCATGATCGCGCCCCTCATTCAGATCCCAGGCGAGCATCGCAAGTGGGTGGCGCTCGGGTATCGAGGTGATCCGATGCTGCAGTTCACCCTCTCTGATGCACTCCCCCATGACACGGATCTTATCGATCAGAACCTGTTCTTCGCGCGTGGCACGATACAGCAAGCCACCCAAAAGCGCTGCCAGCACGGAACCGGCCACTGCTTCCGGGGTGATGCCCTGACGCAGAATCCCGACGACGATCATCACTGTCAGCAGTCCAAAGGGCAGCCAACTGAGGACGCGAACGTTAGATTTCAAGGACGAAATGCTCATAATCTGATTTACGTGCACTTAGTTTTTCATTCAGTAACGCCACAGAAGCCTGAATCGCGTCCCGCGGCCCGCTACGCTCCTCTTTTTCCAACATCTCAGCATAGAGCGGCTGTATGATCTCCAGCGCAGCCGCATCGGGACGGCGCCGTACGGAATAGTAGCCCACCCGTTTTCCTTGTGAGTCGTACGTGGGGGTCAGATTGGCGAACACCCAATAATAACCGCCATCCTTACAAAGGTTTTTTATGTATCCGAAAAATTCACGACCCTGCTGGAGGTTTTGCCACAACAGATGAAAGACACCACGTGGCATATCCGGATGTCGCACGATATTGTGTTGACTGCCCAGCAGTTCGTTTTCACGATACCCGGACAATGCCATGAAGACCCGGTTACAATAGGTGATCCGCCCCCTGGTATCGGTCTTGGATACAATGAAATCCTCTGCTTTCAGGGTCCTTTCAACATTGGTTGGATGGATATGTCGTTTCATCTTGCGGAGAACGGTCTGATGATTATGGTCAAACGCACAACACTCACTTCGGTAGCGTTCATTGGGCGGAAATATTTAGGGGCTGCTGAAACGCGGCGAATTGTTGGTTCGCCTGACCGGTAAAACCGTTATAATCCTCTGGTGGAGATCGCGAAGAGACATAGAGCCAGTGAAATGCTGAAGCAGCTTTTTGCCAAGGAAGAGCAAAAAGTCGAGCGTTTTGCAAACAGCATCCGGTTCATACTCTCTTTTGTCTATATCGGCACCGCCTTCAGTTTCAAAAACCAGATATCTCCCGGGGCCTTCAACGCCATCATTATCGTTGCACTGTTGAATCTGGCCTATGTGGCATCGGTCTATCTCGAACTCAAAAAAGAGCACCCGGCCAACTGGGTCAAATCCACATCGATCCTTCTGGATATCGTCCTGTTGTCGGTTGTGGTCTACTCATTTGGCGCCTACCGAACATTCAAGACCGATGTCTTTCTGCTGTACTTTCTGTGGATCGGCATGGCAGCCATGAAGTCGTCCATCAGGCTGACCCTGGTTGCCGGCGGTTTGAGTATGACACTGTATTTCCTGATCGCCAGTATCGCCATCAATACCGGATCGATCGAGCTGGGCACATTCAACGAGTCTCTGACGACCCACAGGGTCAGTCAGAGCGGTCTGGCGATCCAGCTCATCTCCCTGGCAGTGTTTGCAATGCTGGCGGGCCTGATCTCCTTCATGTTCCGGGATATCACTGCCAGAGCTGTCCGAGAAGACCTGCTGGAAGAGAAGAACACAAAACTGAACGTGACCTTGCACAAGTTACGTTCGACCCAGAAACAATTGGCGGCCCGCAACCGGGAGTTGGCGACACTCTATGAAATCGATGCCCTGACTCAACTCTTCAACCGGCGCAAAATCGACCTGATCCTCCAGGAGGCGATCATTGAAAGTGACAACACCTCCGAGCCCCTGACCCTGATTATGCTGGATATCGATCTGCTCAAGCAGATCAACGATGAATACGGTCACCAGACCGGTGACCGGATCATCCGCAGTATCGCCGATCATTTACGACTCACGGCCCGCGGCAATGACAACATTGGCCGCTGGGGCGGAGAAAAATACCTGATCGTCTGCCCAGACACCGATCACGAGGCCGCACAGATTCTCAGTGAGCGTCTCAGAAAACGCATTGAAACCTGCGATTTCGATATCAAGGCACCGGTCACCTGTAGTCTTGGCGTCACCGTCCACCACAAGGGCGAAACCGCCACTGCACTGTTGAAACGGGCAGACGATGCCCTGTTACAGGCCAAAGAGGCGGGCAAAAACCAAGTCTGCATCCTCTGATGCTGCCCTGAAACAGGATCAACGGCCGATCAAGCGGTAAACGGACGGGATCAGCACCAGCGTCACCAGCGTGGAAAACAACAGACCCGAGACCATGGTGACCGCCAAGGGTTGGAGCATCTCGGAACCCTCCCCCAACGCCATGGCCAACGGCAACATCCCAGCCACCGTGGTCAAGGTGGTCATGAGGATCGGCCGCAACCGCAGTCTGGCGGCCTCGATGATCGCCTCGTTGCGGGGACGTCCCGCCGTGCGCTGCAGGCCGATATACTCCACCAGCACGATGGCATTGTTGACCAGGATTCCCGCCAGCATGATCAATCCCAACCACACCGGCATGGACAGCGGCAAGTCGGCCCAACGCAGACCAATCGCCACGCCGATCACCCCGAAGGGTACACTGAACATGATCACCAGGGGGTTGCGCAGGGATTCATACTGTACCGCCATCACCACCAGCACCAAGAACAGAGCCAGTCCCAAGAGGAGTTCCCCCAGGTTACGCCCTTCCTTGAGAGCCTCCAGGCTACCGGCCTCGTAGATCGAGTAACCCCGGGGCAGATCCAGACTCTCGAGCACATCTTTGACCCGGTTCAACGCCTCTGCCAGGGTCAACTCGTCACTCAGGGACGCGCTCACCTCCACCACCCGGCGCTGACGGTCTCGATGGATGGCGGCCGGAGTGGGGATGAATTCCACACTCGCCAGTTCGCCCAAACGCAGCGGAACCCGGGGTTCGGTCCGGCTGAAGATGATGACTGATTCGATGTCACTCGGCGAGGCGAGATCGGTGCGTTTCAGGCGCAGGCGCACATCGATACTACGATCTCCCTGGATAAAATCGGTGACCCTCTCCCCTCCCAAGGCAAGCTTGAGAATCTCGCCCACATCCTCGACACTCAACCCGAAACTGGTGGCCCGCTCCCGATCCACCTTCAAGGAGATCTCCTGAGTCAGATCTTCGCTGGTATGGGTCAGATTGCGCAGTCCCTCCATGTCATCCAGGCGCTCCATGACTTGGTCGGCGAGCCGGCTCAATTGGTTCAAATCCGGCCCCTGGATCCGCAGGCTGAGGTCGTCATCACCCTGATTGAGCCGAATTCCCCGAATTCCCCTGACCCGCATATAGACCTTGATGCCCACGAGCTTGGCCTCACGGATCTGTTGTTTCATGCGCTCGATCCAGGCCTGGCTGCTGATCCCGCCGGCCCGTTGCGGTTTCAGGGTCACCTGAATGCTCGCCCGGTTGGCTGACTCGTGCTCCGTTCTGCCGAAGACGAAGCCACCGACCTGGGCAAACTGGCTCTCCACCTCGGGCTGGGCGGCGATCATCGTCTCGAGCCGACGCACGACCTGATCCATCCCCTGCAGATTGATGCCCCGGTCAGCGGTCACACTGATGTAGATACGCCCCTCGTCCATATTCGGCAGAAATACCTCCTTGGCCTGGTTTAACCAGGGCCAGATCAGCATCAACCCCAGGGTAAAGACCAGGGGTGGTAACCAGGCGGCCTTGAGAATCCAGCTCACCGTCCAGGCATAGCCCTGCTGCAACCCGTGCATCAGGCGATTGACGATGCGGCGCATCAGGCCCTCACGAGAGGCGGCAATCCGCCCGGCCAGGGCGGGCACCAGGGTCAGTGCGACCATCAGGGAGGCGATGATTGCCGCCGAGATGGTAAAGATCAGCTCCCGGAACAGCAGCCCCACCAGACCGCCGATGAACAGAAACGGCAACACCGCCGCCAGATTGGTGGAAGTCGAGGCCACGATGGCACTGTTGACTTCCGCGGCCGCCTGCTCGGAGATAGCGGGGCCTGGCGGCTCCCCACTTCGGTGTTGATCACGCTGATGCCGATAGATGTTCTCGAGCATCACTATAGTGCTGTCCACCAGCATTCCGACACCCAGCGCCAGGCCGCCCAGGGTCATGATGTTGAGGGTCAGGCCGGCGCTCGACATGAGGATAAAGGTCACCAGAATGGCAATGGGGATGGCGCTGCCGATGATCAGGGTGCGCCGCAGGCTGCCCAGAAAGAGATAGACCACGAGCATCGCCAGCAACGCCCCCATGGCCGCCGAGTTCATGGCATTGTTCAGAGCCCGCCGCACATAGCGGGCTTGATCGTCCACCGGTAGAATCTCGATATCCGCCGGGATGATGCCCTGTTGCTGCAGCTCATCGAGCCTGGCCAAGACCCCATCCACCACCTCGATAGTATTTGCGGTGGGTTGTTTCTGGATCGACAGCTTGATACCCGGCAAACCGTTCAAGCGAATGCGCAGTCGTTCGTCCTCCGCCCCGTCATAGATCTCCGCCACCTCGAATAATCTCACCAGGCTGCTGGTTTGGGCATCGCCCACGGTGTGCAGGGGCAGCTGCAGAATTTCCTCAACCGATTGAAAGCGTCCATCCGTGCGACCGCTGATCTCGCCACGCTCCATCAGCAAACGGCCTCCGGCAGTCTCTACGTTGGCGCTCTGCAACAGCTCACTGAGATCCAGCAGATGCATGCCGAGACCAGCCAGGCGCAGTTGATCCGCCTGGATCAGGATTTCCCGCACCAGACCACCGCCAACCTCCGCCGCCGCCACACCGGGCAAATTCAGAAACCATTTGCTCAGCTCGTAATCGACCCAACTACGTAACTCTACAGGATCACGCAGGGAAGAACTGACGACGAACTCCGCCACGGGCCGCTGCGAGGGATCCCGCTTATAGATGATGGGCGGTTCGATACTCTCCGGCAGAAAGCGCTTGGCCCGATCCAGGCGGGTACTGGCATCCCGCAGCGCTTTATCGATATCGGTCCCGTAGGCAAACGAGAGATCCACGGCGCTGCGGCCCTCGGTAGTGCGGGACTGGATATGCATGGCGTCCTCGGTGATCGCCAACTGCTCCTCGAGCTGTCGGGTGATCTGATCTTCCATGATCTTCGCCGGCACCCCCGGATCCACTACTCGTACCCGTATATCGGGATAGATGATATGCGGCAGCAGATCAACACCCAGTCTGCCAAGGGCAAACAGCCCGAGCACCATCACCGCCAGGGTGATCATCACCACACCGATGGGATGCCGGATGGACCAGGCGGCAAGGCCACCGCCGATGACTTTTCGCATGCACCTACTTCGTGAAAGGGAACCTGCCTCAATGATATGTCAAATCGACGGGTGGATGACACAACCCAGGCACCCGCCCGGGTATATTCGGGGTTATGGATAGGCTCTACCAGGTCGTTATAACCGCAGCTCGCGTTCCATTCGATTCGCGATCAGATCATAACCCTTGAGCCGCAGTTCGGCGATCTCGATATAGTGATCATAAGTCCGATTGAGACGGGTGACGGTATCTGCATCGCCACGGGACAGGGCCTCGGCGGCGAAGGATTCCACCAGACCGATGAGGATTCGATAGGCCTCGAAGTTGGCCTGATGAGACCGGTCGGCAGAGATCATGGAGTTGATTCTGTCGTACTCCAAGATAAGTTCCCGCAGATAGGCGCGATTATAAAACAGCGTCGCGATTTCGGGCCATTCACAAGTTTCAGCGATGGCGCGCAGTTGATCAATCGTTGCACCCAAGTGATCAATGCTCAGCGTATCACAGGCCGAATGCTGTTCAGCAGCAGTAGAATAGACAGCCAATAAGAGAACCAATGCCATCGCTAACCTTCCCATTCCTCAACTCCTTTTATTACAGTTCCATGACAAGTTCCTAAAAACTTAGTCGGGCAGTTGGATATGTGCAAGGTAAATATTTCACAGTCAGGCCAGGGCAGCCGCTTCTGTGTGCAGAAAAAAAAGCCCCTTTGCCGGGGCTTTTCCATGGAAGATTGGACTTGTACTTTCGAGTGCGGATGCCTAGGCGACCACCAGATCGTGCTTGGGCAGAAGCTCTCTCAGCACGTAATAACGGTGCATGGAGGCTGCCTGGTAAAAGCGATACAGGTTGGAGTCGAGGGCCACCTCGGAGTCTTTGCTGTTATCCATTTCGGCAGACTCAAACAACCAGTTTTCTGGAGCATAGCGGGGAATCTCATATCCCCGTGGGCTCAGCTTCCCTCGCCTGGCCGCAGACAGCCACTGCTTGATCCGCTCCTCCTTCTTCCCTTGGAACCCGATGATCTTCTTGACCTCCGGTCTGATGCTATTGAATGTCATCCCGTTTCCTGTCGTGAGTTGCGGATTCTTCCCGGCAAACTTCTTGAACATACTGTGCAGGGCCAGGCAGCCCTCCATGAAGTCCCTGGGATTGTTGCGGATTTCCTGCCGCTTTTTCGGATACTCATAATCAAAGCCCCAGATCAGATAGGGGCGGTCCGGATAGGTGGCGACCGCGCCATGTCCCAAGGCACCGGAGATGGTCTCCGCCAGCCAGGATTTCAGATTGGCGAACAGGCCACCGCCCTTCCCAAAGCGGATGAAGAAGTCCTCCGCTTTGCCTTCGATGTAATCCCTGATATCAGGGTCCAAGCCACCATCGAACCAGAAGCTGTCGTTGTCCACCTTGTTGCGGCGTGAGCCGACGCCGGAAAAGCCATGATGCGCGAAGGTATCGCCATAGACATGGGCGGTGATGCCGATCAGATGAGGGCCCATCTCAGACTTCGCATAGCCCAGATGGTGCCGGACCATCTCTTTGGCGATCGCGCTGTTCTTCCGGCATAACAGTCGCTCTGAGTAGGTCGTACCTTCATTCCCCGGCAGGAAATGGAAGGGTACCCAGACCTGCCGTTGATCCTCCTTGTCCAGATTACACAGTTCCGCGACATGATGCGCCGTGGCCTCCGCATCCACCCGGCCGCCATCCTGAAACTCGATGTTCATGGCTGCTGCGTTGTCATCCACGAATTGGGCAGCGGTTGCGATGATCCCGGCGGTCTGCTTATTCAAGCCGGCGGCATAGGCTAGGGCAAAGGTGCCGTAGTAGTGCATATCGAGTTGCATCCTTGGTCTCCTTGTTTCTTCTTGTACGGGTGAAATTGCTCTGCAGGCTCAGTGATCGAGCCTTGTGAGTAAAGTATGGCAGCAGGAACGAAACTCGCAAGACACGAGCAGACAGTCATTCGCTCTACTTGACTTCAACCCTTGTCGAGTGAACCTCGGAGTGTAGTCCAAAGATTCAAGCAGTTTATCTTCCCGACGATAACTTATTAAATCAGCAATCAACAGTAGGTGACAAATTGACAAGAACAAAGCTCACTATTGATCCGATGACACGAATCGAAGGGCATTTGCGCTTCGAGACTCGAGTGGAAAATGGGATGGTCATGGATGCCCATTGCTCCGGGGAGATGTTCCGAGGTATCGAAGCGGCGCTCATCGGACACGATGCCCGGGTCGCTCAGCAGGTCACCCAGCGAGTCTGTGGTGTCTGTCCATATGCCCACGCCGAGGCTGCATCACTGGCCCTCGAAGCTGCCATGGGGATTCGCCCCAATTCCAATGGTCAGTTGCTGCGCAATCTGATCGTCGGAGCCTACCAACTGCAAGATTATCTGCTGCACTTCTACACCCTTTGCGCATTGGATTTTATCGATGTCACGGCGGTGCTCGACTATAAAGGATCTGATGCCGGGTTGATCGGTTTACGTGAGTGGGTAGCCAGTGAGTTGGTAAGTAAAAAAATCTTCCCTGCCGCTCCTTTCCTGCCCCGCTATGAGGCCGACTATCTGCAAGACAAAGAACTCAACCACACGGCCATCCGTCACTATCTGGATGCTCTGCCGATGATGGCGAACTTGCATCGTATGGTGGCGATCTTCGGCGCCAAGGCTCCTCACCCCGTTACGATCGAGGCCGGCGGTGTGACTACTGTGCCGACTGTTGATACCTTAATGCACTACCACTCCCTATTGGCCAAGGTGGAACCTTTCATCAAGCAGAGTTTTTTCAACGATGTGGTCGCCGTGGCCAAGGCCTTCAAGGGCTATTTCCGCGAGGGGAAAGGTTATGGAAACCTGCTGTCCTATGCCTACTTCCCTGACCAGTATGGCGCCAATCACATGACTGCCGGTGGCGCCACTATCGGAGGACGTTACACTCCACTGGATATACAAAAGGTCACCGAGGACCACCGCTACTCCTATTACGCCAACCAGCCGGACAAAGATCTGCGCCCTATGGATGTGCGTCGTCTGGAGCCCATCGATTACGAGCGATACAAGCAGGAACATGGCAAACCCCAGGGCAAGTACAGTTGGACTCGATCTCCGCGCTATGCCGGTGAAGTGATGGAGGTCGGACCAGCGGCCCGGGTGGTAAACACCTATAAAGCGGGAACCAATCCACAACTGACCGAGCTGGTGGACCGACTCAACCGGGAGCTGGGCATCAGCATCGAGGATTACCCCTCGGTGATGGGTCGACATCTGAGTCGCTATATCATGTCGCACCTGACTATCGACCGGCTCAAACGCGACCTGGCTCTGGTGGAACCTGGCAAGCTTGCCTACGAGGAGCGCGGGGTACCGAAAAACGCCCAAGGTATGGGGCTTACCGAAGCCACCCGCGGTGGTCTGGCTCACTGGATCGAGACGGATAACGAGGGACGCATCGCCAACTACGAGCTGATCGTACCCACGACCTGGAATATCTCTCCCCGAGATGCAGACGGACGACCAGGGGCGGTAGAAAAGATGCTGATCGGTACGCGGTTGCGAGATCCGGAGAATCCCATGGAGCTGACGCGAATCGTGCGCTCAACCGATCCCTGTATGGCTTGTTCGGTACACTAGCGGAGGCCCTCATGACCCAGACACCCATCAACCGTCGCGAAGCACTGAAAAAAATCTATCGTGCCATCGTAGCCGCCGGCGCCGCGACTTTCCTCTCCTATAGAGACTTGCTGGCTGCGGTCTCCCAGACACCAGATCAGCGCCCCAACGTCATCTGGTTACACGGTACCTCCTGCACCGGTTGTTCCTGCAGCTTTCTCGATATCGATTACGTACCCGTGGTCGATATCCTGACCAAATTCACCAACATGGCCTTTCACCCGGATATCTCCCTCGCCACCGGCAGTCAAGTGACGAACATCCTGGAGCGACTCGAGGCGAGTAGTCAGGGTTATATTTTTGTCCTGGAAGGCGGTATACCGGTAAGCATGCCGCATGCCTGCGTGATGGGCGAAAGGCCCATTACCGAGTGGGTGGAATTGCTGGCCTCGGGGGCCACCGCGTGTATTGCGGCCGGCACCTGTGCTGCTCTGGGCGGCATCCCGAAGATGCATGGGACGCTTACCGGTTCCATGACGCTGGATGAATTTCTTACCCACAAGGGAATAGAGAAACCCCTGGTGAGCCTTCCCGGCTGCCCCATGAAGCCTGAGCATTTCGTCTATACCCTGCTGCACCAGGTTAAAACCGGGCGTCTGCCCGAGTTGGATGAGAGCAAACGGCCATTGCACTTTTTTTCTTATACCAATCACGACCGCTGCATCCTCTACGCCGACTTCCAGGAGAAACGCTTCGCCAGGCGTATTGGCGAGCCCGGCTGTCTGCTGAAGCTGGGTTGTCAAGGTCCGGTCACCAAGACCGACTGCATGATAAACGGCCACAACAGCAATACCAACACCTGCATTCGCGCCGGACATCCCTGTATAGGCTGCGCCAGTGAACAGTTCCCACGCCAGATCTTGTTACATGCCTATGATGAAAAGCGAGTGATCAAAAAAGATTTCTAACGCTGACACGACCAAAAAGGAAAAAATGCTATGCAGGCACAGCTCAATTTCCGTCAGACCCTGATATTCCGCGCCGTGCTTTATCTGGCGTTAAGCATTCTGATCCTGGCCAGCCTCTCGATCGCTGTCGTTTATTATCACGAACACAACCAACTGGAACACAAAGTGCTGGATGTGGGTTACGGTTTGCTGGACAGTTATGTCAATGAGTCACGCGACTCCATCGCCAAGGGCCAGGCACGCAGTTTTCAAGATGTCATGGACAACGTGGCACGCATCTCCGAGGTTAAAGAGACCGCCCTGTATGCCCCATCAGGTCTCATGACATACCTTTCAGGGCAGGTTACCGTGGGTAAACCATTCGTTCACAAGGAAGAGACAGGCACTCTGGAGAATCCCAATTTGGAGACTTACGAGGAGTCACGAGGCCGTTTTCGCCGCTCTGATTGGAATCTACGGGATCATCACGAGACGGTTAAGGCCGGCAAACACATCCAGGAGAAAGAGTCCGAGGGCAAAGTCTGCGCAGACTGCCACTTCGTCGTGCCCAAGGATCTGGAGATTGCCGAGGGCAGATCTGCACACCAACTGCGGGGCAATGAAGCGGACTTCTACTATGCGTTGATCGCAGAACAGGAGTGTATCCATTGCCACTCCAACTGGCAGGACGGAGAATCTGCGGGCTTCCTGCGCCTGACTATGGACACAAGTTTCGTTAACGCCCAATCCCGCGAGATAGTGATTGGCAATATGGCCGTACTCGCAGCTGTCGTCATACCTGCGGGTATCGCTATGATTCTGGTCTTTTACCTGATGCTGTTTCGCCCTATCTCTGTTCTTGTGGAGAGCATCAGCGATCTCACTAAAGGCGAAGGTGACCTGACGAGCCGCCTGGATGAAGGAGCTAATACAGAGATGGGACTCTTATCCCGTCTGTTCAACGGATTTGTCAGCAAGATTCACGATATCGTAGTTTCGATTAAAGACAATATGGCTGGAGTATCAAATTCCGCCAGTAATCTTCACGAACAAGGGACACGGATCAGTCAAAGCAATGTCAAGATCGCCGACCACCTTACCAGCATCAGTAACCAGGCCGAGGATGTACAGGGGGCCGCCAACGCCGTCAACAGCGCCATCGATACCATTGGCGAAAGCTTCGATAGCGTCAGAACGGTCTTGGTACAAACCCGCACCAATGCATTGGACAACAAGGCCTCTACTCAGGCAGCCAGCAGTTCAGTGGAAGGTTTCTTCGGTACCCTGGCGACCTTGAAAGAACAATCACAAGAGGTGGTCGGACAACTTAAACAGATCGACAGTATCGCTGACCAGACCAATCTTTTGGCACTCAATGCCGCCATCGAGGCCGCTCGTGCCGGTGATCATGGCCGGGGGTTTTCCGTGGTGGCGGATGAGGTGCGCAACCTGTCCAACCAGACCGCTCAACTTACCGATTCCATCAAGACCATCCTGAGCGAGTTTTCCGACAATATGGAGCGAGTCGGCACGGCAATGAGTGGTACACGGGAACACATGGACAAGGTCTCCGAGTCCTCCATCGCGACCGAAGAGGTACTGGAGCTGGCGACCGGGCAAATCGAAACGCTCTCCGACGAGATTCAGACTGTACGCAATGCCGTATATCGACAGACCACACAAACCGAAACCATCGTCTCGACCATCTTACAGGCAAGTCATGAAGCGGATGAGACCTTACAAAGCACCGAGCTACTGGCGCAATTGTCACAGGACCTGATGTATTCGGTCGATGCGGTACAAACCGAGACCTCTAAATTCAAAACGAATAGCTGAGGCTATCCGGTTTCAGCGGAACGATACCAAGTGTTGATTCAGCGACTTCAGCAGAGAATCCTGTGTCTGGGAGGAGCACCAATCATCGAGCATTATCTGCAAGCAATTTTTCACTGACCGACTGTGTGTAGCCAACAACTGACGCGTTGCCCCCGGCTCAGTTCCGCCTGAGGGGGATAGGCCTGCCGGCACTGCTCTGAAGCCTGCGGGCAGCGGGGATGAAAATGGCAGCCGGTGGGTGGGTTCGCCGGGGATGGCATGTCGCCCTCGAGACGGATGACGTCCCGCTGATGGTCGGGATCGGGCACGGGAACGGCGGAGAGCAACGCCTGGGTGTAGGGATGCGCCGGTGAGTTCAGCACCGATTCGACCCTGCCCTGCTCGACGATACGCCCCAGATACATCACTGCCACTTCATCCGCCAGGTAGGAGACCACCGAGATGTTGTGGGTGATGAAGAGATATGAGAGATCCAGTTCATGCTGCAGTTCTTTGAGCAGATTGAGGATCTGCGCCTGCACCGAGACATCCAGGGCGCTGGTCGGTTCGTCGCAGATGATCAGTTTGGGTTGTACCGCCAGGGCGCGCGCCACGCAGATGCGCTGGCGCTGACCGCCGGAGAACTCGTGGGGGTATCGCCCTGCCGCCTCCTCGGACAAACCAACCTGCTGCAGCAGCTGATTGACCCGCCAGGCCTGCTGCGGCTTGGTCCCCATTTTCTGAGCCTGCATGCCCTCGGCGATGATGTCCCCGACCAGCATCCTCGGATTCATGGATGACATGGGATCCTGAAAGATGATCTGCATATCGGCCCGGCGCTTACGCAGGGCGGCACCCCGGAGCCGGGTCAATTCATCACCTTCGAACCGGGCGGAGCCTGCCGTGGGTTTGAGCAGTTGCAGGATCGCCTTGCCCACCGTGGTCTTACCACAGCCCGACTCGCCAACCAAGGCCAGGGTATGCCCCTTGGGGATCTGCAGATCGACCCCATCCACCGCCCGCACGTGGCCGACCACCCGGCGGAGCACCCCTTTGTGAATGGGGAAGTGGACCTTCAGATCGATCACACTCAACAGGGGATCGGCCGATGTCTTGCGAGTACGGTGCAGAGTCGTTTGTGGATCTTGTTTGGCCTTGGAAACCAACGGCTTTTCCGCATAGAGCAGACAACGCACACCCTGCCGTCTATTCAACTGCCGCCACTCAGGAACCTCCCTGCTGCACCGATCACCGCTCTCCTCACAACGCTGCAGGAAACGGCAACCGGTGAACTGTTGCTTGAGTGAAGGCACGAAGCCCTTGATCACCGCCAGCTTCTCGTCCCGCTTGTTGCTATCGGGTAGGGATTCGAACAATTTTCGGCTGTAGGGATGCTTGGGGCCCTGAAAGAAGGTGGATACATCGCTGGTCTCGACGATTTGTCCGGCATACATTACTGCCAGTCGATCCGCGGTCTCGGCAACGATGCCCAGATCATGGGTGATCAGCAGCACCGCCATACCGCTATCGCGTTGCAGATCCTTGAGCAGATTCAGCACCTGAGCCTGGATGGTCACATCCAGGGCGGTCGTCGGCTCGTCGGCGATCAACAACTCGGGACGCCCCGCCAATGCCATGGCGATCATCACCCGTTGCTTCATCCCACCGGAGAGCTGGTGGGGATACTCCCTGGCGCGGCGCACCGGATCGGGAATGCCGACCGAATCGAGCAGTTCAAGCACCCGTTTGGTAACTCTTGAGCCACGCAACCGGTCATGCAGGCGCACCGCCTCCGCAATCTGGTCACCGATTTTGAGTACCGGATTCAACGAGGTCATGGGCTCCTGGAAAATCATGCCCATACGTCCGCCCCGTACCTGACGCATCTCCTGCTCACTCAACCAGAGCAGATCGGTGCCGCCGAACTCGATATCACCCTCGACCACCCGCCCAGAGGGAGGCAACAGACGCATCATGGAGAGTGCGGTCATGGATTTGCCACAGCCCGACTCTCCCAACAGCGCAAAGGTCTCACCCCGATGGATGGCCAGATCCAGACCATCGACCACCCGGACCGGGTCTTGTTCATCACCCAACTGGGTCTGCAGGTTCTCGATTTTCAGCAGGGGGTCAGTCATGATCGTCCATCAACGGGTCGTGCGCAGGCGCGGATCGAAGGCATCGCGCACCACGTCGGAAAACAAGTTGGCTGCCAGCACCAGGGTAAACATGAAGACCAGGGCGGCCGCCAGGGACCACCAGACGATCGGTTCCCGGGCCATCTCCAGGCGCGCGCCGTTGATCATGTTGCCCCAACTGTTCATGGTGGGGTCGACCCCGATGTTGACATAGGAGAGGACCGCCTCGGCCAACACCAGGCCGCTGAAATCGAGCACCAGGGTGATCAGCACGATATGCAGCACATTGGGCAAGATGTGCCGGCCGATGATCTTGAAATGCCCCACCCCGAAAGCCAGGGAGGCCTGGACGTATTCCAACTCCCTGAGTTTGAAGGTCTCGCCGCGTAACAGCCGGCACAACCCGGTCCAGCTGGTGACCCCGAGGATCATGCAGAGAAACAACAGGCGCAAGTCGGCACGTTGGGTGAGACTGGTGAACTCCTCCTCGTGGTTGCTCATATAAATCTGCATCATGAGGATCGCCGCGGCGATCAGCAGTACACCGGGGATTGAGTTGAGGGTGGTGTAGGTGTACTGAATGACGTCATCCACCCAACCACGGAAATAGCCGGCCATGATACCCAGCAGAATTGCCGCCGGCAGCATCACCATGGTGGTCAGGGTGCCGATCACCAGACCGGTACGGATGCTCTTGAGGGCCTGATAAAGGACATCTTCCCCTACCTTGTCGGTTCCCAGGAGGTGATAGTGCAGGCTCAGCTCGGCAGCAACAAAACCGACCAGGGTCAATACGCCCGACGTGAACAGCAGACTCTTCCAGGGCAGGGTGGTGTCGGAGCGTCTGATCGCGGCAAACTTCTGCCGAAAACTTCCATCACTTCGCCTTGCCGACCAGTAGATCAACAGTGCAGAGCACAGCAGCCAGAATATCAGCCCCTCAACCAGGCCTTTTGCGATCAGCCACAGAATATCCTGCAACCACTCTTCTTGCGGATTCTCCAGGTGGGCCCCTGCATGCTTCAGCCTGGGATAGTCACGCACCATACTCCCGTCCGCCAGTTCGATATTCTCCTTGGCATACTGATGCGTGGCCAGAGGCGCCGAATAGGTCTTCTCCTGACGGACGCGCAGGGGCGTCACCAGCTTGTCGAACAGGCTCAGCACCTCAGCCGTCTCCGCTTGGCCTTCCTGCGCCACCTGGGGGCGGTAATGGAGCGAATCCAACAGACCGATCGCCACATACACCGAGAGAACCACCAGGGCCCCCATGCCCACCCTGCTGCGGGCGATCTCTTGCCAAGGCGCGCGAAGATGCTCCTTACGCCTCGCATAGAGGGCGAATCCTGCGATCAGCAACACCAGCAGAAAGATCAGGGCATCGGTCCAGAGGATCACCGGCTCGATCATGACAACCTCACTCTGGGATCGACGATGGTATAGGAGATATCTGTCATAATCAGGCCGATGATGTAGAGCACCGAACCGAGAAAGACCATGGAGCGCACAATCGCGAAGTCCTGGTTGTTGATGGCGTCAATGGTGTAACTGCCCAGCCCGGGGATGCCGAAGAAGGATTCGGTAATCAGACTGCCCATGAACAGCAAGGGTAACACCGCCACCACCCCGGTGAGGATGGGTATCAGGGCATTCTTGAAGACATGTCCGAACAGTACCCACTGCTCACTCAGGCCCTTGGCCCGAGCGGTCCGCACATAGTCACGGTTGATCTCCTCCAGAAACAGAGTGCGATACCAGCGAGTGCCGGCACCGATGCCGCCGATCACCCCGATGATCACCGGTAAAATGAGAAACTTGACCGCCCCCAGACTGGTATCGTATCCGGAGATCGGCACCAGATGCAGCAGCTTGCCTACCAGATACTGGCCGCCGATGATGTAGAACAGAGCCGAAATCGACATCATCACCACACAGATCACCACTCCCCAGAAATCGATGTAGGTGGCGCGGAAGAAGGCGATCAGCAGCGCGAAGGTGATATTCACCGCCAACCCCACCAGCAGTACCGGCAGGGCGATGGCCAGGCTTGGCCACATGCGTTGAGAGATGTCGTAGCCGATATCCCGCCCGCTGTCCGAGGAACCGAAATCGAACTGAAACAGCTTCACCGATTTCTCGAAGAAGATCGTATCCGTGAAACGCGAAAATCCCTGGGCCGAAGCGTTGTACAGCGTCGGCTTGTTGTAACCATGTTCCACCTTCCATTGCTCGATCGCCTCCGGTGTCACCCGCTTGACCCCCAGATGCATACGTGCCATGTCATCCGGAGAGTTGACAATAAAAAACAGCGTGAAGGTGATCAGGTTGACCCCGATCAGGATCGGGATGGCATAAAGGATCCGCCTGACGATATAGGCCATCATCGCGCGGCACTCCTCTCTCGATGACGGAACATTCGCACGGCTGGAATCAGGGACAACAGCACCAGGGCCAGGATCAAGACGACTGGCCAGACGATCGGCGGGTTCCATTCCAACTGCCTGGTATTGCGGAGTTGGGGATCAACCCGTCGGTATTTGAGTTTGTTGCGCACCATCAAGGTGGGTTTGACGTTATGCAACCACTCGTGATGCAAGGTGAATGCTTTGGGGAAGTAACCCCAAATCCAGGGGGCATCACGCCGCAGAATCTCCACCATGCGGTCGATGATCGCCTGGCGTTCCGGCGTATTGTCCATGTGCTTCATTCGATTGAACAGTTGATCATACTCCGCGTTGGCGTAGTTCGAGGAGTTTTCACCCTCCACATCCACCTTCGAGTTGGGGCCGTAGAGAAGAAAGAGGAAATTCTCCGGGTCGGGATAATCCGCATTCCAGCCCCATATATACATCTGTGAGGTTCCCTTGCGCATCTTTTCCTGAAAGCGGTTGTAGTCCGTATTTCTCACCACCAACTGGATGCCCAGTTTGCTGAATTGCTTGCGCCACCAGTTCATGACTGCGCGACTGTCCGGCCCCGTCGCATAGACGTCGAAATAGAGCAACAGCGGTTTACCTGTCTGCGGGTCTTTACCATCCGCATAACCCGCCTGCTCCAGCAGCGCCTTGGCCTCATCGATGGAACGCCGTACCGCTTTACCCTTCTCGATACGGTAAACATAAGGATTGATTTCCGCTTCACCCTCACCATGGCCGAAGATACCGGGTGGAATCGGGCTGTGAGCCACGAGTCCCCGACCATTTGCGAAAATCGAGATGTACTCCTCATAATCACTGGCGATAGAGATGGCGCGGCGCAACAGCCGGGCGCGTTTCGAATCGCCACCCACCACAGGATCCCGCATGTTGAAACCGAAATAGCTGATGGTCGGTTTTACTGTGGCATTGAGTTGAATCCCCCGCTCACGCATTCCTTCAGTCAGGCTCACCTCACCCTGGCCGCCAAACTGCACCGCCTGATCGAAACTATCGGAGGAGATCCCAGAGGCATCATAGTAACCTTGCAGGAATTTGTTCCAGTAGGGTATGTTCTCCTTTTCCAGGCTATAGACAGCACGGTCGATCAGGGGCAAGGGTGCCCCCGCATCTTTCAGGAAACCCTGCTCTGCATCTCCGGCTTCTCCCTCCGTGGGATAGGCCTCACCGTGAAAATAGGGATTCCGCTCCAAGACCATACGCAGATTGGGATTGTTTTCGCTCAACATGAATGGCCCGGTTCCGACTGGATACCAATCAAGCTTGATGTTTCGTTTCCACAGCCCGGCCTGGGCATAGAAACGATCCGCTTCCCAGGGCATGGGAGCAAAAAACGGCATCGCCATCCAATAGAGAAACTGCGGATATTTACCGTTAATCCTGATTCGATAGGTGTAACGATCGAGCACTTCGACGCCCTCTAGCTGGTATGGGCGCAGATCCAGATAAGGGCGCTCTTCTCCGGTCTCCTGTTTCAGTTTGGCATCGACTTCCTCAAACTCATCGATGAGATTTTCGAAACCGACGATATACTCGCCCAGCACCGAGGTGATCGGACAATGAAAGCGGGGAAACGCCATGCGTTTGATCTGGTACACATAATCCGCAGCCGTCAATTCACGGGTGCCCGTCTGGGTGAAATCTGCCAGGGTATGGATGCCATCCAGCATGTCTTCCGACAATTGGTGGTAGTGATATGTACCGCCAGCATCACGCGAAAACAGTGGATGAGGCTGATATTGGATACCGGGTTGAATCCGTATCAGATAGTCACTGAATGCGATATCTGTTACGGAATAGTCGCCTGACAGGGGGTTTCCATCCCGGTCCAGGTAGGTTACCCGGGGCATCTCTACAGTCGTCAATGGGATCAGTTCATAGGGACGTTTGAGAAAATGATACTGCAGCGGTGGCTCGTAAATTTGCTGAATGAACAGGGCTTCATTCTCATTGTAAGAGCGCGCCGGATCCAGGTGTTTGGGACGCTCAGAAAACGAACTGTAGAGGATCTGTTGCTCTTCACTTTCTTTGGAATAGGGGCTGTTCCATGGTGTTCCGTCACAACCCGGCATGAGCAGTAACGCACACAACGAAAGCAAAACCGATCTATTTATTTCTAATCGCATTTCTAGGAATACAGCCATCTCTTCCCGAACCAGGGAAATTCCGGTAAGTTACCCTGCTTTGAAAGTCGGAATAACCTACGAAAAATCGTATTATCCGTATTTCTGTTCACTGACACCACCAAGGATTTTTTCCATGGGTTTTTTACAAGACAAACGTATCCTGATTGTTGGCGTCGCCAGCAACCGTTCCATCGCCTGGGGCATCGCTGAGGCGATGCATCGAGAAGGGGCAGAACTGGCCTTCACCTATCAGGGCGATAAATTGAAAAAGCGCGTCGATCAAATTGCCGAGCAGTGCGGATCGGAGATCGTTCTGCCCCTGGATGTCACCAGTGACGAGCAGATTACAGCCGTATTCGAGGTGCTTGGCAAGCATTGGGATGGCTTGGACGGCATCGTTCATTCGGTGGGTTTCGCCCCCCGGGACCACCTGGAAGGGGGGTACCTGGATCACCTTACCCGGGAAGGCTTTGCCCTGGCCCACGATATCAGCGCCTATAGCTTCGCTGCCCTGGCCAAGGCCGGGCTGCCGATGATGCAGGGCCGCAATGCCGCTCTGGTCACCATGAGTTATCTGGGTGCCGTGCGCACCGTGCCCAACTATAACGTTATGGGTGTGGCCAAGGCCAGCCTGGAGGCGAATGTCCGTTACCTGGCCGATTCCCTGGGGCCGCGGGGCATCCGTGTGAATGCGGTCTCCGCCGGACCCATCCGCACCCTGGCGGCTTCCGGGATTAAAAATTTCAAGGGCATGTTGGATGCAGCGGAGAAGAAAAATCCGCTACGGCGTAACGTGACCATCGACGAGGTCGGTAATGCGGCCGCTTTTCTCTGCTCGGACCTGGCCTCTGGCATCACCGGCGATGTTCTCTATGTCGACTCCGGCTACCACATCCTCGGCATGGCCTGATGATGATTACCACTTTGCCATAAACCGGAAAGGCGCCGAGCGGCGCCTTAACGGTGGTGTGTCTGTCGATCAGCGTTCGCCGTCAGGTCAATCCTCCGGGTCAGACAGAAGATAGTTGATATCGGCATGACCCAGCAGGTCTTCCACCAGACTATTGAATTGATTGCGCGAGAGTCCACTGCGGACCTGCGCCTTCATTTGCTCCTTCAGCGCCTCATCCAGCTCTTCCATTGAGCCGTCATTCACCTCATAGATGCTGAAGACCGCGACATTGCCCTGATTCAGCTTTGCCAGTCCTGACACCACCTTGCCCGGTTCCGGACGGGGGCTGCGAAAAACCTTACGGAGCAACGGCAAGGGCATGCTCACTTCAGAGCGTTTGGCCGCATCCACGCCCTGGAGTTCATAATCTCCGGACAGATGGGCCAGGGCGGCACCCTCATTGAGGCGCGCCAGCAGTTTTTCCGCCTCTTCCTCGGCCTTTTCTGCAGCCCGCTGCTGTTTGATCTTGCCAAGCACAGTCTCCTTGACCACCTCCAATGGTTCGAAGGAAGCCTCTTTGTGATCGACCACGCGCAACACGATCGATTGCAGTTGGCCCAATTCGATCAGTTCGCTGTTGTGCCGCTCCAGCAGCACATCCTCGCTGAAAGCCGCGGCCAGGACCTTGGGGGAACGCAGAATACCTTGCGCGGAATTGCGGTCCATCCAATCGCTTTCGATGATCTCCAAATTCAGCTCACTGGAGGCAGGCTCCAGACTTGACGGATCTTCGTAACTCAGGTCCGCCAGCTTTTCAGCCTGTTCGAAATACAGCCTTTCGCCTTCCGCCTTGCGGAAGTCCGCTTCCACATCGGCCCGAGCCTCTTCGAAGGTCTTGACGTCGCCCGCCTTGATGCCCGTCAGTTTGATCAGATGGTAACCGAAGGTCGTGCGTACCGGCTCGCTCAACTCTCCTTCCTGCAGATTGAATACCGCCTCTTCAAAGGCAGGATCCATGATACCTTTGCCAAAATAACCGAGGTCACCGCCGTTCTCTGCCGTACCCGTATCCTCGGAATTGGCCTTGGCCAATTCGGCAAAGTCTTCACCCTGCATCAGACGATGTTTCAGATCGCCGATCCTCGCCAACACCTGGGTCAAGGTTGCCTGATCCGCATCTTCGGCCAATTTGATCAGGATATGGCTGGCCTGGCGCTCCTCCGGCCGACCATATTTTTCCTGGTTGTCATCAAAGAATGCCAGCAGGGCATCGTCAGTGGCCTCGGCAGACTTACCGACACTCTGCGCATTCAGCAGGATATACTCGAGTTTGACCTGCTCGGGCGTACGAAAATCGGTCTGGTGCTCGTCATAGTAGGCTGCGGCCTCTGCATCGGTGATGGCCTCGTCTGACTCGAAGTTCTTGCTTGGGATGACAACATAGTCGACCTTACGGGTCTGGTTGTTGAGGCGTACCGCTTCGTTCAATTCATGCTCCGTGACGAACACACTGCCCTGAACAGCCTGGGACAGTTGCTCAGACAAAAGGGCTTGACGTACTCGCTCTTCAAACCCAGCGGGGGTCAGCCCCTGCAAGCGCACCGACCGTTCGAAAGTCTGCTGATCGAAACGCCCGTCTCGCGTGAAGGCACTGATGCCCAGAATCGTCTGGCGCACTAGCGAGTCACCGGCACGCATCCCCATATCATGCGAGGCTTGTAGGATCAGGTCTTCCCGTACCATGCGTTTCAGAACTTCTTGACGCATGCGATTGTCATCAAACAGTTCCGGGCGATAGGCCGCACCCAATTGTTCACGCAGGTCCTGCCGAAATTGCTGATATCGTCGATCCAGTTCCCGTTCGGTTATCTCGTTGTCATTCACGGTGGCGACCACCGGCTCGGAGCCGACACCCAGATACTCCTGTATACCCCATAGGGCGAAAGGAATACTGATAAGAATGACGATTGCCCAGGCGATCCAACCCTGAGCCCTATCCCTTATGTTCTGCAACATGATCTTGCACTCGTTATTATCAATGTCTTGAATGAAAAAGGGGCATCGACCGATGCCCCGTTTTCATTTCGAGCAACTTCTGATGTATCCAGAGGTTCCTCTGGCACTAGGCAATCCCTTTGCTTGGCCTCCGTCCCCAGAAGCTGTCGGCACGTCACCTTCAATTGTTGACAACTTTTGAAGACGCCGGTAACGGAAAGCCGCATTTAGCTTCTCGGCAGCGCATCCGGGCATCCCTTAAATGTTTCGAAGCCCTGACCAAGCCAGGCATAACTCGTCAGGGCCTACGCAAATTGGCGGAGCGGACGGGACTCGAACCCGCGACCCCCGGCGTGACAGGCCGGTATTCTAACCAACTGAACTACCGCTCCAGGTATGGTGGGCGCTGCAGGGATCGAACCTGCGACCCTCGCCTTGTAAGGGCGATGCTCTCCCAGCTGAGCTAAGC
>JASJBU010000089.1 GCA_030066355.1 Gammaproteobacteria bacterium
TCGACGGGCCATCCAGTTTTCTGCAGAAACATTCCCGCTACCCGGCCTTACCGGTGCTGTTTCCGCGGCTTGCCGATGGCTGCCGGATCTATCTGGACGATGCGGCGAGACAGGATGAGCGAGAGATCCTTGCGATGTGGCAGACGGCCTATGCGGATCTTGAGCATGAGTATGTCGCTACGGAACGGGGTTGCTCGATACTCAGGGTCCACAAATAGACGCGCTCTAGTTCGGTGAGTCTGCACCGCGAAGAGAAGTGCACTGTGGCCACTGTCTCTATTCAGGACGAGGCGTTGTAGCGGATACTCCATTCCCCCAGCGCCTTATGCAGATCACCTTCGGCACCGATGCGTTGCCAAAAGCGGCGGAAGTCATGGGCTGCATTTTCCAGGCTGAAGGTCATCTGCTGGGTCTTGTCCTGCAGAAACAGCCTGATGTTCCCCTCTACCGTCTCCAGGTAATCCTTGGCGATTGCCCGATCGGTCTGTTGCGACCCGCCGAGCAGGATGCCCTCGCGGTAAGCCCGCATGATGCCATAGGAGCTGCGACGCATGAAACTGTCTGCCCAGGCCTGCGGATCACGGCTGAGATGGACATAGAAGGCATCGTCGCTGAAACGCTTGTCGAGGCGGCCCAGCAACCAACTCAGCCGATTGTCCGCTTCAATATGATTGGCCGGATAGGCGAGTCGCTGTTCACCGGTCAGGGTCACTCGGGATTCATGGGCTGCCGAGTAGTTACTGACATACCGACAGGCCTGGATAAAGGTTGTGGAGCCACAGCGACCGGCATTGAGGATGAAGACGTTCAAGTCCGTTGTCCCGTCGATTCGCTCGCGCGGAACCGGGCTGTCATGGTTGCACGCCAGTTTTCCCTGTCCTGTGGAAACTGCATGATGGCATCGAGGATTTCATCCAGGCGCTGCCGGCGATGCGGGTCCGAATGGATCATTCGGTAACCGGCTGCCGCATCCCCGAAGTTATGTGCCATATTACGTATGAACCGCTTGAATTCGGCGACCGCAGCCTGGTGCTCCGACCCTTGATTCCACCAGTGATCTGGATCGTTTAGCCGGGTTCTCAACCGATCCAGTTTCGCCGGTATCTGCTGATGGATATCCGTGTATTGCTGTCGCAGTGAGGCCTCGACCTCGCGCAGTGTCTGTCTGACGAGCCCCTCCGCCAGGGGGGTTGTCGGGAAACCCTGCTCAATGAGACGCTCGATGCTGAACAGCATCACGTCTCCGTAAAACTGACGTTCGAACTCTCCGGACAGATCGGTGAGATCAGCCGATCGTTCGATATCCGGCCGGAACTCCGACTGACCCAGCTCCTCCAGGGTGCGGCCGTGCAGCATCGGCAGATTCGCGGAAACAAAACGACCTCCCTGTTCGGCCTTGAGGATTCGTCCCAGCACCGGGCCGGCCATGCGCAGTTTGAGGGCCGCGAAAGGAATGAAGGTCTCCAGGGCATCGGCCCTCAGGACATAGTTACCGGTATAGACCGTCCTCGCCGGCCTCACACTGGCCATCAGATCCCGATGCTCATACCAGGTTCGGCGGGTCGGGTGCTCCCCATCGAAAAAGCGATTCAGTTTGTCTGCGAAATCAGCGAAGCACCGGGCATGATCATGCTCCAGGGCGAGTCTGCATGGGTACTCAAACGGCTTGGCGGTCGGTTGGAATCCGAACAGGGTGGCCAGATCGTGATAAGCGGCTTCAGCTTCCTGTCGGTCTGCCTGAGCGTGAAATCGGCATGTCTGCTGCGGATCCTGTCGGGCCATCTCGGCCAGAAATTCCGTCACGTCTTGGAGAAAATTGCCGGCCATCACTGCCGGAGACACCGGTGGGTCTCCGACCACTTTACCGGTCAGAATCCGGCAATCGGTTGTCGAGAAGATTCGATCGAGATGATGAAAATAGTTGATGGCCTGCACGCTTCTGTTCGTCGCGGCGGTGTTGACCTGGAATTCCTGGTCGCTGTCCAGAAACCAGAAGAGACAGTGGTCGGCGTTTTGCGCCATTTCCAGCAATTTCAACAAGGTGATGTTACGGGTGATCGAGGCGCCCTTGTGATGAAAGGCCGAGGACGGGTGATCACCGATGATCCGCGAGAGGCCCTGTTTCCGCTCCCTAGGCAGGCGGCCGAGCTGCTGTAGCTGCTCGGCCTGTCCGAAATAGTGGGTCTCGATACCCCGATCGCTGAAGTCTTCCAGGAGCTGCCGATGGCGTTCGATGTTTTCGGCAGCCTGGCTGTCATCAGCAACCAACACCTTGAGCTTTGGGCAATGGCCGTCGGTCCATCCGCCATACCGATAGGTTCGACAGAGTTCCAGCAGGCTGTTCAGGCAGCTCTTCAGGTGTTGTGGTCGATCGGCCAGCGGTATGACGACGATGAAACTGAAACGCCTATCATCGCCGTTTTGCGAGATCAGGGCCTCCATCTCGCGGTAGAGGCGCTGGCTGAGTGCGAGTGCGGAATCCGGGCAGCCCGCTTGCCACAAGGCTGCTTCGAGGAGCTCGGTGGCTGATGCATAGAGTTCGATAGGGTCTCCAGCGGGACCGTTTCGAGCAGGTCCGGCCTGCAGTTTCGACCAACAGGATTGCAGTTGCGGGACGCCTGGGTGCTGTCCGTATGCTGCGAAGAATTGCTCGAGAGCCGTGTGCCGGGTGCCTGTCATGGATGCAGGAGCTCTCGATTTACCGTTTGGATGAGTAGTTCGGAAAGGCATCCTTATCGATCGCGATATCGATGAGATTGATCGAATCCCGCAGGTCATAGTGCTCGAACAGATCATCGAGATCGCTGACGGACCTGACCTTTTTGTAGTGGATACCGAAAGCGCGGGCGAGATGGCCGTAGTCCGGATTGATGAAGTCGCAGTTGATGAAGCGTTGTTGATAGAGCTGATGTTGATTCTTACGGATCAGCCCCATGGTGCCATTGTTGAACACGACGATGTTCAGTGGCTTGGTGTAGTTGACCGCGGTCATGATCTCCATACAGCACATCTGAAAACCGCCGTCACCCAGAATCGCGAAGGTCGGCCGCGGCTCAGCGAACTGGGCGCCGATGGCTGCGGGAATCGCATGGCCCAGAGAGGAGATCCCAGAATTGGGGTAGTAGCGGTTGCCGCTGGCGACCAGATAGAAGTTTTGCGCAAAGATGATGTTGTCGTCGAATACAACGGTATCATTCGGAAAGGCCTCCGACAATCTGCTGAAGAAGGCCGCTGCGACCGCAAAACCCGACTTGAAGATAGAATAGTCGCCATTCGAGTTATCCTCCACTGCGCTGAGGGTCGTTGCCGATCCCGGTAGAGGTCTCCGTTTACCGGCGAGCGGGCGCAGTCGCTTCAGCAAACCGGTGAGGAGGGATTTGATATCACCACTGATGGCCAGATCGGTTCCGTAGACCTTATCCAGCTGCTGCGCATCCAGGTCCACCTGGACGATTTTCCGCCCGCTCAGCAGCGTCTGGTCCCACAGATAGCTGGTGCGTTCGTTGAACCCGGCCCCCAGCACGATCAGCAGATCCGATTTTTCGGTGATGTATTTGTAGGCCTGACCGCTGGAGGTGACCCCGATGCTGCCCAGCGACAGCGGGGAATGCTCGCTGAGCACCCCCTTGCCCTTGAGGCTGGTGGCCACCGGTATCTGCAGCAATTCACTCAATTCGCTGATCTCTGCCTGGGCGCCGGAACGAATACAGCCGTAACCGGCGATGATCACCGGCTGGTTGGCATCGAGAATGAGTTTGGCAAGCCTGTCTGCCTCGGTGTCATGTTGGTACGCAGGGAGCGGGCGTTGAGCGCGCCGAATCTCATCGAGCACCTGTTCATCCACCAGTTCCTTCTGCACATTGAACGGGATGCTCAACAGCACCGGGCCCGGTTCGCTGGCGAGCAAGGCCTTACTCGCCTGAATCAGTACCTGCGGCAGGTAGTCGGTTCTCTCCAGGGTCTTGCTGTAGCGGGTAATGTGCCTGAACAGGTCGACCTGATCGAAGCTGCCGCCCTCTCCCGAACTCTCCTGCAGGCCGCCTTTGCCGAAGATATAGGTGGGGGCCTCGCCGGTGATGACGACGACGGGTTGCTTGTCGGCGTACGCATTGGCGATACCGGTGATCAGATTGGTCGCCCCCGGTCCGGCGGTTGCGATACAGGCGGCGATCTTGCCTGAGGCCTTGCTGTATCCCCCTGCCATGAACGCTGCACCCTGTTCGTGTTTGGCGAGGACTGCCTGAATATCCGAAGCGTAGAGGGCGTCATAGACCGGCAGGATATGCGCACCCGGCATCCCGAAGATGCACTCGATGCCCAGGAGTTCCAGGTATCTGACGATTAATTCACTGACCTTTATCTTCATCAAACTCAAGCCGTCTCACCCCGGGTGAATGTCGGCGGCCATGCCGGTAACCGCCCCGGATGGCATCTTCAACCCAACGGATGATCCCACCGGAAAAAAGTCGACGGATTATACTCGAATGCCGGACAAAGTTTTACTGCCGGCGAAGATGGCCAGCGGGATCTGATTACCGGGGGTGTTTTGTCAGGGTGCGATATCGGTGACAGTACCAACAGTCACCAGGCATGGTGGGAGAGGCTGGTAGGAGAGTTTTACAGGTGGAGCGGTTCGTTTCGTTCGAATCTTTGCCAGCCCTTACCGTTCCAGGCTTCCAGAGGGCGGTAAGCGGACTTGTAGTTCATCTTGTTGGAACCTTCGACCCAGAAGCCAGGGTAGACCCATTGCTTACCCAGTTCCAGGGCATGCTGTATCTGCCACAGGAGGGCATACACCCCCAGTCCGCGGCTCGACAAGTCAGGATCGAAGAAGGTATAGATGGAAGAGAGGCCCCGGGGCAGATAGTCGGTAACCACCACGGCAACCAACTTATGGTTCAGATGAAATTCGTAGAAACGGGTATCCGCCCAGTCGCAGCTCAGAAACTGCATATATTGTTCGGGTTCGCTGCAGGCCATGGCGCCATCCGTATGGCGGGCTGACTGGTATTGCTTATAGAGCTCGAAATGAGCTGGGGAAAAGACCGCCGGCTGAGAGATGATTTCTAGGTTTTCCCGGTTCGCCTTCCAGTTTCTGCGCTGGCTGCGATTGGGCGTGAAATCCACGACCGGGATCCGCAATGAGATACAGGCCTCACAATACGGACAGGCGGGTTGGTAGAGATACCGACCGCTGCGTCGAAAGCCCCTGTCGATGAGCAGTTGATAGAGTTGTGGATTGACCCTGACGGCGGGGTCGAGGAACAGGGTGCGTGCCGCTTGTTCGGTAAGATAGGAACAGTCGTGCTCCTGGCTCATGTAGAGCGCATAAGAAGAAGCCCTTTCGAATCCAGAATTATCCACGAGTGATTGTCTCAGCCCTATCGACCGACCATGATCCTGGGTTTACGGGAAGGGTACACCAGTCGTCCAGATGCCCGCAAAACCGTTCTCTGGGTATCTCTTCGGCGCCCAGACTGATCAAATGCTCGGTATACACCTGGCAGTCAATCAGGCGGAAACCGCGTTCGAGCAGATGAGAGCAAAGCTGAACCAAGGCCACCTTCGAGCTGTCGGAGACCCGGCTGAACATGGATTCACCATAGAACACCCCACCGATCGCCACCCCATAGAGGCCGCCGATGAGCCGGTTTTCCTGCCAGACCTCTACCGAATGGGCCAGGTCGAGGGCATGGAGCTGCAGGTAGGCCTCGATCATCTCCGGTACCAGCCAGGTACCCGGAGCGTCTTTGCGGGGTTGGGAGCAGGCCGTGATGACCTGTGCGAAGGCATTGTCGAACGAGACCCGGAAGATACCCTTACGCAACGTCTTGCGCAGACTGCGAGAGATCCGGATCTTCGTTGGATAGAGCACGGTTCTCGGATCGGGTGACCACCAGAGGATGGGTTCGTTTTCACTGAACCAGGGGAAAATGCCGTGTCGGTAGGCATTGATCAGGCGCTCTGGGGAGAGGTCACCACCCAGCGCGAGCAGGCCGTTGGGTTCGGTTTCCGCTAAGGCTACGTCCGGAAATGGGGAGTAGGGATCCTCATTGAGCCTGAAAATCATGGGTTGTAGAGTTATCCTGAGATCGTATTTAAAATTCTATCCTGTTCAGACCCGGGTTGCAGTTCATTTGGTTCGTACGATGCGGGTCTGTCACGAGCCAGAGTGCTGATCGTTGTCAATGGAGGCTGCCAGTGCCCGATCCCGTCAAAAAACTGTTGATCGGCGATGTGTTGCAGTTGCAGCATGCGCCACCCAGTGAAAATCCGGAACGTTATGCCGTCAAATTGGTGGGTTATGTGCCTGGCCAGAGCCTGGTCATCACCACGCCCGGCAAACAAGGCAAGGCCATTCTGGTCAGAGAGGGACACGCATTCACTGTCCGGCTGCTTCAGGGCAGTAATATCTTTGGTTTCGTGGCCAAGGTCCTGGCGGTCTTCTCCAAACCCTATCCCCACCTGCACCTAAGTTATCCGGAAGAAGTGGCGAGCGCGGTAGTGCGGAATGCCCCACGTGTGCCCACCAGGCTCAGGGCCCAGGTCAGCAACCTCAGCGTGCCGGAAGCGCAAAGACACAGGCTCAGCCTCGACCTCAACGATCTCAGTAGCACCGGCTGTCAACTGGTGTCCGACACGGCCTTGGGAGCGGTCGAGGCCACCCTGCAGATAAGTCTCACCCTGGAAGTCTGTGGGAGTAACGATCAGTTGCAGGTGCTCGGTGCGATTCGCAATATTCGCGAATCAACGGCTGAGGGGAAGCAGAAGAGTTACATCCATGGCATCCAATTCAAGGGACTGAACCGGTTTCACCAACTGCTGCTTTGCGCCTATGTGCTGGGGCAGATAGCCAAAGAGCGGGGCTGACCGGGCGGGTCCCGGTCAGCCGCAAATGGTTTAACCGGCCTGATCCTCCAAGGCATCGAGAAACCGCTCGGCGTCCAACGCGGCCTGACAGCCGGTACCGGCCGAGGTGATGGCCTGCCGGTAGACATGATCCATCACGTCGCCCGCCGCAAACACGCCGGGAAGGCTGGTCTGGGTGGCGTTGCCTTCGAGACCGCCCTGGACCTTCAAGTAGCCGTTGGTCATCTCCAGTTGGTCCTCGAACAGACCGGTATTGGGACTGTGGCCGATGGCGATGAATACCCCCATCAGGTCGATTTCCTGGGTGCTGTCGTCCTTGACGTTCTTGATGCGGATGCCGGTCACGCCGGATTCATCTCCCAACACTTCATCCAACACCTGGTCGAGCTCCAGGGTGATGTTGCCTTCGGCGGCCTTCTTTCTCAGTTGATCGGAGAGGATCTTCTCTGAACGAAACTCATCGCGACGGTGAACCACCACCACCTCAGAGGCGATGTTCGACAGGTACAGCGCCTCTTCCACGGCGGTGTTGCCACCGCCGATGACCGCGACCTTCTGATTCTTATAGAAAAAGCCGTCACAGGTCGCGCAGGCTGAGACGCCGCGGCCCCGGTAGGCCTGCTCCGAGTCCATGCCCAGATAGCGTGCCGATGCCCCGGTGCAGATGATCAGTGCATCACAGGTGTATTCAAACTGGTCACCAATCAGCTTGAAGGGCCGTTCACTCAAGTCCGCCTGGCTGATATGGTCGAAGATGATTTCGGTATCGAAGCGTTCCGCGTGTTTGCGCATTCGCTCCATCAGATCAGGGCCCTGCACACCCTCATTATCCCCCGGCCAGTTGTCCACATCGGTGGTGGTCATCAGCTGTCCCCCCTGTTCCATGCCGGTGACCAGTACGGGTTGCAGGTTCGCACGGGCCGCATAAACAGCGGCGGTATAGCCTGCCGGACCTGAGCCCAGTATCAACAGACGGCAATGCTTGGTTTCGCTCATGTATACTTACTCCAGAGTGTTGGGTCCCCGTGTGGGATATGGCCTGAAACGCCAATCCGGCAGAACGGGCCTGGTATTCGAATTTTGTCGAAGATGGTGACGAATCGCTAATATTCAAGCCGCACACTAAACGCGGAGATAGTACGGAATGCAAGGTCGGGGGTAAAGGTAAACACAGATGCGGATAGGTATTCCTAAAGAGATCAAGCCGTTGGAGGGTCGGGTTGGACTGGTGCCCGAGGCCTGTGCCGATTTCGTGCGGGCCGGACACCAGGTCATGCTCGAGACCGGCGCAGGCGTCGCCAGCGGCTATTCGGATGAGCGTTATCGGCAGTTGGGGGTGGAGTTGTTACCGGACGCAGCTGCGGTCTATGAGCGGGCGGAGCTGGTCGTCAAGGTCAAAGAACCTTATGGTCCGGAACCGGAGATGCTGTCCCGCGATCAGCTGTTGTTTTGTTTTCTGCACCTGGCGGCCAATGAGACCCTGACCCGGCAGCTGTTGGCATCCGGCGCGACCGGCATCGCCTTCGAGACCCTGGCCGATGCGTCCGGATTACCGATCCTTGCGCCCATGAGTGATATCGCGGGCCGGCTATCGGTGATGATCGGCGCCAATCTGCTGCACCGACCGGCCGGCGGCAAGGGCATCCTGCTCGGCGGTTTGCCTGCGGCACCGCGGGGCAAGGTGGTGATTCTCGGCGGAGGGCAGGCCGGCGGCAATGCAGCGCGGGTCGCCGCCGCCTTGGGTGCGCAGGTCACCGTGTTCGACCGCCAGCGCGATAGTATGTTGCAGTTACGGGAGCTGGGCAGCCATGTCACAGCGCTTTATCCTTATGCTGAGAGCCTGGCCAAGGCGGTGGCGAAGGCGGACCTGTTGGTCGGGGCGGTCCTGATTCGGGGCGCCAAGGCGCCCAAGCTGGTCTCGCGGGATCTGGTGGCCAGAATGCAGCCGGGTAGCGTGATTGTCGATATCTCTGTGGATCAAGGCGGATGTATCGAAACCACCCGTCCCACCGACTACAGTACGCCCACCTATGAGGAAGAGGGAGTGATTCACTTCGCGGTCACCAACATGCCAGGGGCGGTGCCACGCAGTGCTTCACAGGCCCTGTCGGCGGCGATGATACCCTATCTGCATGCCCTGAGCGCCGGGGGTTGGCGGGAACATCCGCAGCTTGCACAGGCGGTCAATGTCGCAGACGGCCAAATCGTCTATCCTGCCTTGCGTGAACAGTATTCTTGAAACTACAATAATAAATTATCCTAACAAACTAATTATATTGTAGTAATGGCTAGTCTCTTGCAGGCGAAATCACAGACCTCCACAGAACAGAGCGCCTTTCAGGCCCACGTCACCCATGCCATGCGGGAAGGCATCATGTGGAGCCTGTTCTGTTTGAGCGGCTACCTGTTGCTGTCTCTCTACACCTACTATCCGGACGACCCGGGTTTCTCCTATCTGGGACCGACCCGAGAGGTGGTCAACTCGGGAGGGCCGGTCGGCGCCTGGTTCTCGGATGTGTTCTTCAACCTGTTCGGCTTTTTCGCCTATCTGTTTCCGGTCATGTTGAGCTGGAGCGCCCTGTTGGTCTTCAGGCGGCGCAATCCGGACGATACGGTGAACATCAATCTGGTACTGGTGCGCTGGCTGGGGTTCTTCATCACCCTGGCATCCGGTTGTGCCCTGGCCGCGCTCTATACCTATCAGGCCAGACAGGGTCTACCGGCCGGCGCGGGGGGTATTCTCGGCAACTCACTGGGTGACTTTTTAGAGTCCGGTTTCAATCGCTCCGGCAGCAGTCTGTTTCTGCTCGCCCTGTTTCTGAGTGGTTTCACCCTGTTCACCGGGGTCTCCTGGTTTACCGTGATGGATGTAATCGGCGGCCTGGTGCTGGGCGGTTACCGCTGGATGGTCTCTCTGATCAGCCAGGTGCGGGAACGGTTGGCGGCGAAAAAGGCCCGCGAGGAGCGCATCAAACTGGTGAAGCGGGAGCAGAAGCGTACCAAAAGGCGCAAGCAGCCCAAGATCGAGCCGGTGATCAATGCCCCGAAACTCAGCGCCCGGGCGGACAAGGAGCGGCAGGTGCCCCTGTTCGATGCGGATCCCAACAGCATTCTGCCGCCGTTGGCACTGCTGGATCCGGCCAAGCAGACGGTCCAACGCTATTCAGAAGAGGCCCTGCAGGCCATGTCACGCCAGGTGGAGCTGAAGTTCGCCGATTTCGGTATCGAGGTACAGGTGGTGGCGGTGCACCCGGGGCCGGTGGTGACCCTGTTCGAGCTGCAACTGGC
Organism: Gammaproteobacteria bacterium; assembly: GCA_030066355.1. GTDB lineage: Bacteria > Pseudomonadota > Gammaproteobacteria > Chromatiales > Chromatiaceae > JASJBU01. The sequence goes on from JASJBU010000089.1 coordinate 10,159, forward strand.
GGCCGGCACCAAGGTGAGCAAGATCACCAGTCTGGCCAAGGATCTGGCCCGGGCCCTGTCCACCATCGCGGTGCGGGTGGTTGAGGTGATCCCCGGCAAATCGGTGATCGGTCTGGAGATCCCCAACGAATATCGGGAGATGGTGTTTCTCAGCGAGGTGTTGCAGTCCGAGGTCTACGAAGCCGCCAAGTCGGTCCTTACCCTGGCCTTGGGCAAGGATATCGCCGGTAATCCCATGTGTGCCGATCTGGGGCGCATGCCCCATGCGCTGATCGCTGGCACCACCGGTTCGGGCAAGTCGGTGGCGATCAACGCGATGATCCTCAGTTTGCTCTACAAGGCCAAGCCGGACGAAGTCCGCATGATCATGGTCGACCCAAAGATGCTCGAGCTGTCGGTCTACGAGGGGATTCCCCATCTGCTCACCCCGGTGGTCACCGACATGCAGGAGGCGGGCAACGCCCTGCGCTGGTGTGTCGGTGAGATGGAACGCCGTTACAAATTGATGGCCGCCCTGGGGGTGCGCAACATCACGGGGTACAATCGCAAGGTGAAGGAGGCGATCAAGCAGGGCGAGCCCCTCAAGGACCCGACCTTTCAGCCGGAATCAGATGCGATCATCGAGGCCATGGCCCACCCGACCCTGGAACCTCTGCCCTATATCGTGGTCATTATCGACGAGTTGGCGGACATGATGATGGTGGCCCGCAAGAAGGTGGAGGAGCTGATCGCCCGCCTGGCCCAGAAGGCCCGCGCCTCCGGCATCCATCTGATCCTCGCCACCCAGCGCCCCTCGGTGGACGTGATCACCGGTCTGATCAAGGCCAATATCCCGACCCGGGTGGCCTTCCAGGTCAGCTCCCGCATCGATTCTCGAACCATCCTCGATCAGATGGGCGCCGAGCATCTGCTGGGACACGGCGACATGCTGTATCTGGGGCCGGGCAGTAACATTCCGCAGCGGGTGCACGGAGCGTTCGTGGACGACAATGAGGTGCACCGAGTGGTGAAACACCTCAAGGCCACCGGCGAGCCGGCCTATCTGGAAGAGATCGTGCAGGAGGCCATCGAGTCGGTGGCCTTGAGGTGTTTCACCACTCGGTGCACCTCATTGTCGTCCACGAACGCTCCGTGCACCCGCTGCGGAATGTTACTGCCCGGCCCCAGATAC
>JASJBU010000090.1 GCA_030066355.1 Gammaproteobacteria bacterium
CCCGGTTCGATCGCCGCAATGGGGGGTATCCAGCCCGGTACCCTCATCATGCAGGTCAATCGCCAGCCGGTAAAGACTGCGAATGATTTCAAGCGGGTGCTTGGGAAAAGCAGACGAGACAAGCGAGTGCTCCTGCTGGTTCGCAAGGGAGATGTACAGCAGTATCTGGTCTTGAGCTGGTGACTTAGATGAGATTGATGCCTCCTGCCACTTGAAAATTGAATACGTGAACCCTACATACTAAGCGAATTACCAGTCAGCTGAATGAATCAAACCAGATAGGAGGTACTGAAATGTTCGGAAGTCTGAGCAGTTTTGACGGCAGCCTGTTCGATGAATTCAGGCGTATGGAACGGGAGATGGACCAGTTGTTCGGTGCCGGTCCCTGGCCATCGGGTATCCGTTCGGTCGCCAGAGGCAGTTATCCACCGATCAATGTGGGCAGCACTCCGGAGCAGGTGGATGTCTATCTATTCACGGCCGGCATCAATCCCGATAGTTTGAATATCACCATCCAGCAGAATCTGTTGACCATCGACGGCGAGCGCAGGCTGATCACCGAAGAGGGCGCCAATTACTATCGTAAGGAGCGTTTTGACGGCGCCTTTCATCGAGTCGTAACCCTGCCCGATGACGTTAACCCGGATAAGGTGGATGCCAGTTACAGTGAAGGCGTATTGCACATCACCATTCAACGACGTGAAGCGGCCAAGCCGCGACAAATCAAAGTCAATTGACCATGGGAGATGCAGACGATGAACGAAGGCAAAGACATGACGACTCAAGAACAAAAGGCAGTCACTGAATCGAAAGAGACCGATCGTCCGATCCGACCTCCGGTGGATATCTTCGAAGATGAAACGGGCATCACCTTGCAGGCGGACATGCCTGGCGTCTCGAAAGACCGGCTGGATGTGAAGATGGACAATGAAACCCTGTCGATCGAAGGCGTGGCGGATATACCGATGCCTGAGGGCATGGAGGCACTCTATGCGGATGTACGCGCTACCCGCTACGAACGCAGTTTCTCCCTCAGCAGCGAGTTGGATGGGGACAAGGTGGACGCCAGTCTGAGGGACGGTGTACTGACGCTGCGTATCCCCAAACGGGAGAAGTTTCAACCCCGCAAGATCGAGGTGCGCGTCGGTTAAACGGACTTCGAAGCTTCACAATCAGGTCAATGAATTGCACCGGCCATTCGGCCGGTGTACTGGTTTCTGGGCATTGAGGACCTGGCGATTCCGCGTCGCTGACGGAGTCTGTTTGGAAGGGTGCGCTACTCATGAACTTTTAGATCAGGCCAAGGTCCATCACGACGTTTAGTTGTTTTTTGAGACAACATTCAAGCAATCAAAAAGAGGAGTGTTTTGATGATTCGAGTTGATGCATTGACCCGAATTTACGGCGATCTAACCGCAGTCGACCAGGTCTCGTTCGAGATCGGCCAGGGTGAGATCGTCGGCCTGCTCGGCCACAACGGCGCGGGCAAGACCACAGTCATGAAGATGCTGACCGGCTATCTGGAGCCAACGGGAGGTTCCATCGAGATAGACGGCCTGGACATCGAGCAGCAGCGCCGGGCGGTGCAGAGCCGTATCGGCTATCTGCCGGAGAACGATCCGCTCTATCCGGAGATGACCGTCATCGACTATCTCGATTACGCCGCCGAGCTGCACGGGGTACCCGAGACCGAGCGCCTGGAGTGCATCCGCGAGGCCATTGCCAAGACGGAACTCTGGTCCAAGGCGGCCGAGCCCATCGCCACCCTGTCCCGCGGCTATCGCCAACGGGTCGGTGTGGCCCAGGCGATTCTGCACAATCCCAAGGTGCTGATCCTGGACGAACCCACCAATGGTCTCGATCCCACCCAGGTGCAGCACATGCGGGAGCTGATCCGCTCCCTGGCGCAGCAGGCCACGGTGATCATCTCCACCCATATCCTGCAGGAGGTCCAGGCGATCTGCGACCGGGTGATCATCGTCCGCAACGGTCAGAAGGCGCTGGACGCCACCATGCAGGAGTTGCAGGCCGGTAAGCGCCTGCTGGTAGCGGTGGATGCGGAACCGACGCGGGCGGTCGATCTGTTCAAGTCCGTCGAAGGTGTGCAGGCGGTGGAGTCCCTGCAGGACAAGGGCCCGGGTCATCGCTACGCCCTCGATCTGGGCAGCCAGGATGAACTGAGCGACGCCGCGCCCCTGGTGGCCAGCCGCATCGCCACCGCAGGGCTCAAGCTCTATGCCCTGCAGCCCGAGAGCCGTGACCTGGAGACCATCTTCGGTGAGATCTCGGCCCAGGAGGGGAGGGTCGCGGTATGAGCAACGCCCTGAGAATCGCGCGCAAGGAGTTCGCCGGGTTTTTCTCCTCGCCTATTGCCTTCATCTTTCTCGGCGCCTTCCTGGCGGTGACCCTGTTCACCTTTTTCTGGGTGGAGACCTTCTTCGCCCGCAACATCGCCGACGTGCGGCCCCTGTTCGAATGGATGCCTCTGCTGCTGATCTTCCTGGTGGCGGCGATTACCATGCGCATGTGGTCTGAGGAGCGGCGCGCCGGCACCCTGGAGTTCCTGCTGACCCTGCCGGTGAAGAGCCTCGAGCTGGTACTGGGCAAGTTTCTCGCCTGCCTGGGCCTGGTGGCGATAGCCTTGCTGCTGACCCTGCCCCTGGTGGTGAGCGTCAGTCTGCTCGGCCCGCTGGACTGGGGGCCGGTGTTCGGCGGCTATCTGGCCACCCTGTTCCTGGCCGCGGCCTATGCCGCTATCGGCCTGTTCGTCAGCGCCCGCTCGGCCAACCAGATCGTCAGCCTGATCATGACTGCGGTGGTCTGCGGCATCTTCTATCTGCTGGGTTCCAATGCGCTGACCGGGCTGTTCGGCAACCAGGCCTCGGAGTTCCTCAAGCTGCTGGGCTCGGGCTCGCGCTTCGAGTCGATCACCCGCGGGGTCATCGATCTGCGCGACATCTACTACTACCTGAGCCTGGTCGGGGTGTTCCTGACCCTCAACGTCTTCACCCTGGAGTGGCTGCGCTGGTCCGGTAATCCGGCCAATCAGAGCCACCGCCGCTGGGCGCTGTTCACCGGCCTGTTCGCGGCCAATTTCCTGGCTGCGAACCTATGGCTGGCGCCGGTGGGTTGGGTGCGCGCCGATATGACCCAGGGCAATGTCTACTCCATCTCCGATGCCACCCGCGGCTATCTGGCGCAGCTGCGCGAACCGCTGCTGGTCCGCGGCTACTTCAGCGCCCAGACCCATCCCCTGCTGGCGCCCCTGGTGCCGCGACTGCGTGACCTGCTGGAGGAGTATTCGATCGCCGGCGAGGGCCGGGTGCGGGTGGAGTTCGTCGATCCCCAGGCCCATCCGGAGCTGGAACAGGAGGCCAACGAGAAATACGCCATCAAGCCGGTGCCCTTCCAGTTCGCCAGCAAGTACCAGGCCTCGGTGGTCAACTCCTATTTCAACATCCTGATCCAATACGGCGATCAGCACGAGGTGCTGGGCTTCCGCGACCTGATCGAGGTCAAGGTGCAGAGCGAGACCGACCTGGATGTGGAGCTGCGCAATCCGGAATACGACCTGACCCAGGCGATCAAGAAGGTGCTCTACGCCTATCAGGGCGCCGGTGAGCTGTTCGAGAACATTCCCCATCCGATCAGCTTCAAGGGTTATATCACCGCCGACGAGAAGCTGCCCGAGATCCTCGCCACCCTGCGCCAGGATCTGGATACGTTGTTGCAGGAACTGGGCGAACGCTCCGGCGGCAAGTTGGCGATCGAAATCCGTGATCCCGATGCGGGTAAGGGTGACCTGGCCAGGCTGATCGAGGACGAATACGGCTTCCGCCCTATGACCACCAGCCTGTTCGACACCAACACCTTCTGGTTCTACATGACCCTGGAGGGGGATGGGCGCATCGTCCAGGTACCCCTGCCGGAGGACTTCGAAAAGGCCGCGCTGGAACGCAGCATCCAGGCCGCGCTCAAGCGCTTCTCCCGCGGCTTCCTCAAGAGTCTGGCCTTGCATGCCCCGCCGGCGACCCCGGGCATGGCCCAATTCGGCATCCCCGCCCAGGGCAAACAGTACAGCCTGCTGAAGGAGACCCTGGAGGAGGAGCACAATCTGATCACCACCGATCTGAAGAACGGCCAGGTGCCCGCGGATGCGGACCTGCTGCTGCTCGCCTCGCCGGACAAGCTGGACGAGAAACAGCTCTTCGCGGTGGATCAGTTCCTGATGCGCGGCGGTACGGTGTTGGCGGCTACCTCGCCCTTCGATTTCCAGAGCCAGGGGGCGTTGTCGGCGAAAAAGCACGACTCGGGCCTCGGTGAGTGGCTCAAGCACCAGGGCATCGAGATCCATGAGCAACTGGTGCTCGATCCGCAGAACGCCGCCTTTCCGATTCCGGTGGACCGGCGCATCGGCGGCTTCGTCATCCAGGAGACCCGCATGGTGGACTATCCCTACTTCGCGGACATCCGCGGTGACGGCCTGGAGGGGGAGAGCGGCCTGGCTGCCGGACTCGATCAGGTGACCCTGACCTGGCCTTCGCCCATCCTGCTGGACCAGGAGAAGCATCAGGGGCGCAACATCATCCGTCTGCTGCACAGCACGGACCAGGCCTGGACCTCGGAGAGCCTGAACATCCAGCCCGATTACAACGCCCACGGCCAGCTCGGTTTCCCGGCCGGCGAGGAGCGCGGCGCGCAGCTGCTCGCGGTGGTGGTGGAAGGACGTTTCGACTCCTTCTTCAAAGACAAGCCCTCGCCCCTGGCGGTGGAGCCGGAGACAGAAGAAGATGCTGAGTCTGCCGAAAATATCGAGGCTGCCGAGGCCGCCGAGGAGGAACAGCAGGATCCGCTCATCAGCCGGGTGATCGACCGCTCACCCGAGTCGGCGCGCATTATCCTGTTCGCCTCCAACAGCTTCCTCTCCGACGAGATGCTGGACCTGGCCGCCTCCGGTCTGGGTACCCGCTATCTCAACCCGGTACAGTTGGTGGAGAACGCGGTGGACTGGTCCCTGGAGGATCGCGGTCTGCTCTCCATCCGTGGCCGAGCCCACTTCTCGCGCACTCTGGCACCTTTGGATCAAGGGGCTCAGGTGCTCTGGGAGTATCTCAACTATGCTCTGGCATTGCTCGGCTTGCTGGCGGTCTGGCTGGTCCGACGCCAGTCCCAGAAGCAGACCCGGCTGCGCTACGCGGCGGTGCTGGGGACCACGAAATAAGCGGGAGGTGAGATGATGAACAAGTGGATAAGTATTCTCAGCGGTCTGCTGATCGCCCAGTTGGTATTGGCCGTCACCGTCAATCTGACGGGGGAGGACTATGGTGCCTTCCAGGCGGAAGAGAAGCTGTTGACCTTCCAGGCCGAACAGGTGGACGGTCTGCGTATCGAAGGAGATGAGCAGTCTGTTCTGTTGAAACGACAGGACGATCGATGGCTGCTGCCCGAGCAGGGCGATTTCCCCGCGGATCAGGAGAGCGTGAAACGTCTGCTGGACAAGCTGGATGGCCTTGAGAAGGGCTGGCCGGTGGCCACCACCAGCGGTGCGGCCAGTCGTTTTGAGGTGGCCGAGGATGAGTTCCAGCGCAAGCTGGCCTTGCTGGGGGGTGACGACACCCTGGCAGAACTCTATGTCGGTACCTCGCCGGGCTTCCGCAAGGTACATGTGCGACCCGCCAATGACGAGGCGGTCTATGCGGTAGAGTTCAACACCTGGGAGGCGAACGCCAAGGCCGATGATTGGATCGACAAGGCGATACTCGAACTCGACAAAGAAATGATAGAGCGCATCGAGATGTCCGATCTGGTATTTGAGCGGGAAGGCGACTGGCTGACCCTGACAGGTCTTACAGACGGACAAGAGGCCGATAAGGATGCGATCGATGAGCTGGTGGATAAACTGGCTACCCTGCGCGTTCAGTCCCTGCTGGGCACCGAGACCAAGCCGGAGTACCAGCAGGACGCACCGGAGCTGGAGATCGAACTGGCACTCAACGGAGGCGATGCCCTCAGCTACCGAATCTCCAAACCGGAAGGGGAGAGCTATTACGTGCTCAAACGTTCGGATCTCGACTATTGGTTCAAGGTACCGGACTACACGGTTGAGCCTATTATGGAAACGACGAGGGATAAGCTGGTATTGAAAACAACCGAAGAAGCTACAAGCGAATTGGATAGTGAGACCGTTTCCCCGTCGCCGGTCCTTTCCGTCGAATAACTAATCTATGTAACTCCGTGAGGGGCCTCTGTATATCAGAGGCCCCTCGGTTTCTTTGTCAAGGTCGCAATATACGCTGCAGTGCCTTGAGTCCTATGCCGATCGCCATACGCAATCTGTATCGAGTCCGATAAGTCTGTCGATACCCGCGATATTGCATTGATGGGTCAAATAGGATAGAAAAGAACCACCTCCCGCTTACTCATATCATGTGGATGCTTTTTTGTCATGGAACAGGATGTATTGACGAACCCTCAGATTGTAAGTGCATCCGGTCCGGATCGAGTTAAGGCGAACCCGCATCGCTTACCTTGCCGGACCCCACAGTTTCGGTTTCTGTACCATGGAGTAATCCACGTATCGAATATATGTCATATATCTGCAGCCGCATTTCGGCTTTTCAATTACTCATATTCAAGGGTGCGGAGTTATACCCTGGATTTAGGGTTTTATAACAACCCGAATCTGGGGTCGACATATAGTTGTGCACTGACGAAATACAGAGAATAGAAATAGGAGTAGAAATATTTTTATTAAGGGCTTGAAGATGAAGCTGCAGAAGTGAAAACAGCCACTTCATCAAAAACAAAGGATTAATGAGAAAGCGTTTAGATTATCCTGTTTAGATGTTGGAGTTATTTTTATACATATTGTGTTGGCTTTATTCTCAGCCCAAATAATAATGCACACACTAATAGGTGGATGAATTTGGGGTTTAGGATATGAAAGCTAGCAAACAAAAATGCCACAGAACTAAGAAGGACGAGATGTCATGAAGTTTAATAGTTTTCTGGTTGTACTAACGTCCCTCTTTTTTATGGGCTGCACCGATCGTGGTCTGATCAATTTACAAAGTGGTAATTTGCTAGCCAAAAAGAATTGGGCCTCGGAGCAATCGTCGTTTGAAATACCATTTGTGTGGCACGACGGACACATCATTATCGAAGCAAACATAAATGGTCAAAAAGGGATTCGGCTTGCCTTTGATTCTGGTGCGGCTGCGACAGTTTTGTTTGATTCAGAGAGAACCCAACGGCTAAACCTAAGTGGCTCTAGTCAGATTTCGTTACATGGCCACAAAATAGATGTGATTAATGACGTTGAATTGCAACTGGAATATATCCAATTTTCTGGTCTAACGGTACTGCATGTACCAATAGACCAGTCTCCGATATTTGACGATATTGAACAAGCTTATTTTGATGGCGCAATAGGTTATGATTTGCTTAGTGAATATGTTATCAAGATCGACTATTCACAAAACAAACTTCGCTTTTATAAAGAAGGGTTTAATTGGACCGAAGAGCAAGGCTGGCAAGTGTTGACATTGGATGTCTCGGGTCGAATTCCGTATATTTCCGTTTCATTGGGTGACACGCCAGAGAGCGCTTCTGAATATCAGTTTGTAATCGATACAGGCGCACCTGACTACCTTTATCTGAACTCTGAGCTAACCGAAAACTACACGTTTCCGGCTGAGTACTACGAAACTCTGCTGAGTAATTTTGAAGGTGAGCATGTTCTAAAAACTGGGAAGATACCCCATGTTTCCTTAGCAGGCTTTCACTTTCCTGAACTCGTATCACATGATATGTCTCACTTTCAAGATCCCATTGGCGTGGGGCTGATTGGGAGTCGATTGCTCCGAACTTTCGAAGTCATGTTTGACTATAGCAAGAGTATTGTGGCGCTAAAGCCAAATGACTTATCGACGAATCTTTCTTTGGCGGATCGTAGTGGGCTGCAAATTGAACCGCATAAACAAGGTGGTATTGTTAGGCGCGTTAGCCCATCATCACACGCGTTTGAAAAGGGCATAAGGGAAGGAAATCTAGTGACAAGTATCAATGGCGTTGAAATTGTGCCGGATAATTTTGATAGACTCAGGGAATTGCTTAGTTCAAATAAAAAGGTTCTCGAAGTTTGTTTTATTGATAAGACAAATCAAACCTGCACGGACATCAATTTGGCTGACCGCATCTAGCGGTAGGATAAATTGTAGTAGTTCATGAGGAAAGGTGTCAGGTCTTGCAATCCAGCAACCCATGGACTAGCTTTCCTATATGACCAGGCCTTTAAGAATTGAATATGCGGGAGCACTTTATCATGTGACGTCACGAGGTGACAGGCGCGAGGATATCTATCGCGATGATGAAGATAGAGAGATATGGCTGGAGGTATTTGCCCAAACCTGCACTCGCTTTAACTGGCGTTGTCATGCCTGGTGCCAGATGGACAACCATTACCACATAGTAGTGGAAACTGTGGAGGGCAACCTTTCACTCGGCATGCGACAGCTAAATGGCGTCTATACGCAAAGGAGCAATCGTAGACATGGCCTATACGGACATGTATTCCAGGGAAGATATAAGTCTATTTTGGTTCAAAAAGAGAGTTACCTTATGGAACTTTCCCGTTATGTCATATTGAATCCAGTTCGTGCCGGACTGGTCAATGACGTTCATGAATGGAATTGGAGTAGTTATGGTTCCATGACGGGAGATAGGGAAGCACCTGAATGGCTGGAGACTGATTGGCTGCTTGGCTGTTTTGGAAAAAGGCGGAGTAGTTGCATTGCCAAATACAAGAATTTTGTTCGGGAGGGTATAGGCCTGCCGCCGATCTGGGACAATCTGAGGAACCAGATATTCATAGGTAGTGACGACTTTGTAGAGAAGATGCAGAAGCATGTTAATGTATCGGGAAAAGAGGAATTGAAGGAAGTAACCCGGATACAGCGGAGATCATTGGCGAAACCGCTTCAATGGTATAAAAAAAGCGCTGACACACCAAAGGAAGCGATGGCGGAGGCCTATTTAACGGGTGATTATTCGATGAAGGAGATTGCCGATTTTTTTGGGGTACATTACGCTACGGTGAGTCGAGCAGTAAAAGCGTATGAGAGTACGTTTGTATGATTGCAAGACCTGACACCTTATCCTTGACACCTTATCCTTTGCGCAATCGCTGCCAATGTGGTCACTCAACGTCCGGAGCAGACGAGAACCACGATGCCTCAAACGACGACCGAAACCCTATGCCCTTTTAACCGCCCCACGACACGAAATGATCGAAATTCCACACCGGGGCAGATATCATGCAAAATAGGTTTAACTTAGTGCCATTCTGGTCTGTCCCGGATTACTCAGAGGAGCTTGAGCAGTACCATGACGACGGTTGCCGAACTATTGCAAGTGTCCGACCTGTCATTGAGCCTCGCAGCCGGTGGTGGCGGGCTTCAGCGGCGTTTGAGTACTGCAGAACTCAATCGGCCGGCTCTGGAATTGACAGGGTTTTTCGATGCCTTTCAAGCCGAACGCGTACAGATCTTCGGTGCCGGTGAAATTACATACATGGAGAATCACCAGGGACGACCGGTCATGCTTGACAGTCTAGCGAGAGTCGTCGACGACCCCGTGCCCTGTGTGATCGTCAGCAACGGCTGCGCCCCTCCGAAATGTCTGTTGCTTCAAGCGGAAGAGTCCAATACGCCATTGTTGGTTTGTCCCCACAGTACCACAAGGTTGTACAAGCGCCTGTGGGAACATCTGGATGTGGAATTCGCTCCTGAAACAACCGTACATGGGGTATTGCTCGATATTCACGACACCGGTGTGCTGCTGCTGGGTGACAGTGCTGTGGGTAAGAGCGAGTGCGCCTTGGAGCTGATACGCCGAGGGTTTCGGCTAGTGGCGGATGACATGGTACAGGTCAAGTGCTTGGGTGATTCCGAATTGGTCGGCCGAGTTACCGACATGCTGCCTTATCATATGGAGGCGCGCGGGCTCGGCATCATCGATATCCGCCGTCTATATGGGGTGACTGCGATACGCCAATCCAAGCAGATCGATTTGGCCATCTCTTTGGTCGATTGGGATCTAGAGACCAACTACGACCGCACAGGGCTGGAGAATGAGACATTGGAGATCCTGGATGTGGAGATCCCTCATGTGAGCATACCACTTCGCCCCGGACGCAACGTCGGCACCCTGGTGGAGGTGGCCACTATGAACCATCTTCTCAAGAGCCTGGGCACAAACACTGCGGAGCTTGTGCAGCAGAAACTGCTGGAGGAATTACGGAAGGATTGACCTGTTGGTGGCGAGTTTCTGAATATAGGACAATGGGTGCCTGATAAATTCCATTACAATGCGATTGCTAATTAAGTTTACTGAGATTTGCATTCGTCAATCTATAAAGGAATTTGAATGCCCAGACGCCCACGGTTCAAGCTCGCGGGAATCCCAGTACATCTCATCCAGCGGGGTAACAATCGGGAAGCTTGTTTCTTCGCAGAAGACGATTACCAGTTCTATCTTGATCATCTCGGTGAGGCCTGTAAAAAGCACGCAGTCGATCTTCATGCCTATGTGTTGATGACCAACCACGTTCACTTGTTGATGACACCGAATACGGGTGAGGGGCCCTCTCAAGTGATGAAGCACCTGGGCCAGCGCTATGTGCAGCATGTCAAACGTACCCATCGACGCTCCGGTACCCTCTGGGAGGGAAGGTTTCGGACCTGTCTGGTAGGTGAAGAAGATTATTTCTTGGGTTGTCAACGATACATCGAGCTGAATCCAGTGCGGGCTGACATGGTGAAACACCCGGGGGAGTATCCGTGGCCCCGTTATGGACATATTGCCCAAGGTTTCGTCAATGCACTCATACAACCACATGCTTTGTACAAGTGGCTTGGGCGCAGCATCAAAAAGCGACAGGAGGCTTATCGAGAATTGTTCCCCTACGAGATCGATCCCGGGCTTGTCGAAGAGATACGCTCGGCAACCAATGACGGTTTTGTGTTGGGAACCGAGCGGTTTCAGAAAGAGATTGCAGTAATGCTTGATAGGTGTGCATGGCGGGGGAGTCCAGGCAGATCTGTAAAGGCCGAAACCGATGAGGATCAGCAGGAACTTGAGCTATGAAATGCATGTTCTTCATGTGATTATTTAGAGTTTGCTCAATAAGTCAGCTCGCCACTATTTCGTAAGTGCGGAATTCAAAGGGCTTCCTTGCTTTCCACTGGCGAGAAATCCTATCCCAGATCACTTCGAACGTTGATATCGGCAGGACAGCCGCTGTTT
>JASJBU010000091.1 GCA_030066355.1 Gammaproteobacteria bacterium
TGGATCTACAGGGTAGTCATCGAGGCGGGTATTCTAACTGATGTATCAGCCCGAGGGGCAGTCGAATTCATCAGGTTTCATGGCGGGCCGGGGTTGTGCACTATCGATCTATCGAATCACGAGCCGGGTTTCTGGAATACCCAGACCATTCAGCTTGTCCGCCAGGTTATCGCAAAGTTCGATGCTGGCGATTGGGCCCACCTGGACGCGAAACAGGGGGGGGTCATCCGACAGGGTCTGCTGAATCCATACCTCGGTATCCAATTGGGATTGCAACCTGGTCTTCAGGCGGTTGGCGTTGTGCGCGCTGCCGAAGGCGCCGACCTGGAGAAAGATCTCCGGCAGCCCTGACCCTATCTGCACAGGTTTCGGTTCCGGTTTGGGTTCCGGGGCAGCGGGATCGAGGGCCTCCACCTCAACCAGGCCGGTGCCTGGTCCGGCAATACCGAGTTTCCAGGCCGCGGTATAGGAGAGGTCGATCAGGCGATTGTCGTGAAAGGGACCGCGATCATTGATCTTGACGACCACGCTTTGCCCATTTTGCAGATTTGTGACGCGGGCATAAGTGGGCAGAGGCAGGGACTTATGGGCCGCGGTCATGGCATACATGTCGTAGGCTTCGCCACTGCTGGTGCGCCGTCCGTGGAACTTGCTTCCATACCAGGATGCAATACCTCGCTCGCGGTAGTTGCCGCGCTCGCTGAGCGTCTGATACTCCTTGCCGAAGACTGTATAGCGCTCAGGGTTGCCGTAACGGCTCAGAGGTTCGACCTTCGGGACGGCGTCAGGGATGCGGTCGATGTCGGCCGGGGGCGGAAAGGAGTGGTCGATGCCGTCTCGCTCTTCGATGACGGAGGTCGTGCTGCATGCCCCGACCAGCAGGCTCAAGCCCAGGCTGGCCGGGAGCAGCGAGAGGCGAAGCGGGAATGTTGGCAAAGGCATGTCGCTGTGTATTTTTAAGGTTGTCAGTTGGCCTGCCTGGCCGCCAGGATCTCCTGACTCAGTTGATAGGTTGCCATGGCATACAGATTACTGTGATTGTAGCGGGTTATCACATAAAAGTTATGCAATCCCAGCCAGTATTCGTCCTTCTCACCCGCATCGAGCTTGATCAGGTTGCTCAGGGCATCCGCCGCCGGCGGTTCCCCCACCAACGGGCGCAAACCGCTGGACAGCAGTTCGGCGACCTGGAAACTGGGTTTCATCCCTGCTTGCACGAATCGCTCCAGACCTTTCCCGCCGCTAACCTGTTGGGTGATCATGTCCCCGGGGCGCCAGCCATGGCGATTGAAATAGTTGGCTACGCTGCCGATGATGTCGGCATTGTTGTTCCACAGGTCGCGGCGGCCGTCTCTGTCCTGGTCTACTGCATAGGCCCGGTAGCTGCTGGAGATGAACTGGGGTTTGCCCATGGCGCCGGCATATGAGCCCTTGGCCTGACTCGGGTCTACCTGCTCTTCCCGGCTCAGCAGAAGAAACTCCTCGAGTTCCTTGCGAAAGAATTTAGCCCGCTTGGGATATCCGAACGCGAGGGTGGTGAGCGCGTCGAGCACCCGGTATCGTCCGGTGTGTTTACCGTAACGGGTCTCCACGCCGATGATTGCCACGATGATCTCGGGCGGGACGCCGTACTCCTGCTCAGCCTGATTCAACAGCGTTTCATTTTCCTGCCAGAATTTCACGCCCCCGTCGATGCGGCCCGGTTTGAGGAATATCGGGCGGTATTCGTGCCATGGCTTGGCCTCTGCGGGCCGGGTGATCGCCTTGATGATGTCATCGCGGAACTTCGTGGCAGTCAGCATGGATTCCAGCTCGGCCTTATCGAAACCATGTTTGCTCTCCATCTCCGTCGCGAAGGCCTTGATGGCTGATTGGGTCTGGGCCGTGTGGGCGCAGGCCGCAGTGGAAAGTATCAGCAGAGAGACGAACAGTGTGCGTAAAAGAATCTTCATGATGTCAGGTGGGTAGCAGTTTTCTATGAGTATGGATGGACATGAGGATACCGAACCCGGCGAGAATGGTCACCAGGGAAGTACCGCCGTAACTGATCAGGGGTAGCGGTACGCCGACCACCGGCAACAGGCCGGTCACCATGCCGGTGTTGACGAACAGATAGACGAAAAATACCAGGGTCAGGCTGCCGGAAAGGAGTCGGGAGTAGGTGTCCTGAGCCTGCGAGGCGATGAACAGGCCGCGCAGGATAATGAACAGATAGAGGCCGAGCAGTGCCAGTACGCCCACCAGGCCGAACTCTTCGGAGATCACCGCGAAGATGAAGTCGGTGTGACGTTCCGGAAGGAACTCCAGGTGAGACTGGGTACCGTTCAACCAGCCCTTGCCGTTGACGCCCCCGGAGCCGATGGCGATCTTTGACTGGATGATGTGATAGCCTGCGCCCAGTGGATCGTTTTCCGGATTGAGGAAGGTCAGGACCCGTTGGCGTTGATAATCCCGCATCAGATACCAGACTGCGGGACCAAGGGCCGCCATCAACACCCCGAGCATGGCAATCAACCGCCAGCTGATGCCGGCCAGAAAAAGTGCGAAGATGCCGGCGCTGGCCACCAGCAGGGCGGTACCCAGGTCGGGCTGTTTGGCGATCAGCAGGACCGGCACCACGGTGATCATCCCGGCTACCAGCAGGCGGCTGTTCTTGGGAGGCAGGCGTTTTTCCGCCAGATACCAGGCGATCACCATCGGCAGAGCGAGCTTCAGCATCTCCGAAGGCTGAAAGCGGAAAAATCCCAAGTCCAGCCAACGCTGGGCGCCTTTGCCGGTCTCTCCGACCAGAATCACCGCCACCAACATGGCAAGGCCGATCAGAAACAACCAGGGGGACCAGCGCCGCAGATTGTCGGGGTGGATCTGTGCGAGCACCGCCATCGCGCAAAAGGCCAGACCAAGGCGTACGCTTTGGCGCTGGATCAGTTCCATGTTCTGATCTCCCGCACTATACAGGATGAGCAGACCGACGCCCGCCAACAACAGCAATCCGGTGAGTAGCGGCAGATCCAGATGCAGAGAGGCGAGCAGGCCGGTCGCGCGGGCCGGTTGCGACTCCTGAAAAGCGAGACCGGAGCGGGGGATCTGGTTCAAGACGAGTCTCCCAGCAGGTACTGATCCAACACTTTCCGGGCGATTGGTGCGGCAACCGCTCCCCCGTGCCCTCCGTTCTCCACGATCACCGCCACTGCGATGCGTGGTTGATCGACCGGGGCAAAGGCGATGAACAGGGCGTGATCACGCTTATGTTTTTCCACGGTCTCTTCGTCGTATTCCTCCTCCTGTTTAACGGTAAAGACCTGCGCCGTGCCGGTCTTTCCCGCAATTCGATAGGCATCGGTTTGAATCCGTTTGGCCGTGCCGCGCAGGTCCTCCACCACGTCGATCATGGCAGTTCTGACTTCCTCCCAGTGCAGCGGGTCCGCCTGGGAAAGTTCCGAGATCTTCAGGCTGGTGGGCACGTGTGTACCGTCCGGCCTCTCGATGGAGGCGACCACTCGTGGACGGATCCGCCTGCCCTGATTGGCCAGGGTGGCGGTGGCAACCGCCAATTGCAGGGGGGTGCTGAGAAAGTAACCCTGGCCGATGCCGACGATCAGGGTTTCGCCCGGGTACCAGGGTTCCCGCCTGTTTGCCCGCTTCCATTCTCTACTGGGTAGCAGGCCCTGCAGCTCTCCCTTCAAATCGATCCCGCTGCGCTCGCCAAAACCAAAGCCGGTGAGAAAACTGTGCATGCGGTCGATTCCCAGGGTTCTCGCCAGTTCGTAATAATACACATCGCAGGACTCGATGATCGCCTTGGCCATTCCCACTTCCCCATGACCCCATTTTTTCCAGTCCCGGTATTTGTGTTCCTTGCCGGGCAGTTGATAGTAACCTGGGCAGTAGGTCTCCTGATGAAATTCCACCATGCCTAGTTCGAGTCCGGCCAGCCCGATGAATGGCTTGACCGTGGAGCCCGGCGGGTACTGCCCGCGGATCGCCCGATTGAACAAGGGCTTGTCGATGGATTCATTGAGGACCCGGTAGGCGCTGCTGCTGATACCCTCGACGAATAGATTGGGATCAAAACCGGGCTTGCTGACCAGGGTCAGCACACCGCCGGTCTGCGTATCGATGGCGGCGACAGCACCGTTATACTCGCCGAGTGCCTCAAGTGCGGTCATTTGCATCTGAGTGTCCAGGAACAGGTGCAGATTGTGACCGGGTAATGGGTCCTGGTCCTCCAAGACACGTAATACCCGCCCTTTGGCGTTGACCTCCACCTGTTGCAGGCCGACTTGGCCGTGCAGGAGTTCTTCGTAGGTTTTTTCCACACCATTTTTGCCGATATAGCTGGTACCGCTGTAGTTGGAGGCATCGATGGTCAGCAGCTCCTCCTCACTGATGCGCGCCACATAACCGAGTAGATGGGCGGTTTTGTCCTTGTAAGGATACTCGCGTAACAGCTTCGCCTTGACGTCGACGCCAGGGAAGCGGTGGCGGTTGACCGCGATACGTGCGACCTCTTCTGCGCTCAGGCGCACGCGCAGCGGAATGCTGTCGAAACGGCGGCGTTGCTTGCGCAGCTTATGGAAACGCTGCACATCGTCCGCTTCGATCCGGATGATTTTACTGAGCGCCTGGATGGTCACGGCGAGGTCGCCCGCCTTCTCCGGTATGATCTCGAGACTGTAGGCCGGGAGGTTCTGGGCCAGCACCTGGCCATGACGATCGAAGATCAGTCCGCGGGTGGGGGGCAGGGGCTCGATCTTGACCCGGTTGTCCTGGGACAGGGTCTTGTAGTGATGATGACTTTGCACCTGCAGATAGACCAAGCGCCCCGCCAGGATCAGCAGTAGGATGATGACGATGGCCGATGCTGCAATGGCACGGCCCAGGAAGAGCTGGCTCTCACGCAGGTAGTTCTTGATCGAGATTTGCTGGTTCATGTCGAGTGTCGGTCGTCAGTTGACATGAAAACGGCGGCGGATATCGCGCAGGGTTATGTAGACCCAGGGCCAGAGCAGCATGCTGATGACCGGGGTGACCCAGTACATCAGGCTCGGTGTCGGGTACCCGGCGACCCCTGTGGACCAGAGAGTCAACAGCCGCTCCACCAACAGCAGGATCAGGATGGTGAACATCTGTTGGCGCAGTGGCAGGACCCGGACCCGGCGATAAAGTTTCAGGGTCAGAAAGGCGACCACCGACAGGCCAAGTGCATGCTGGCCCAACAGGGTTCCGCTCAATACATCGAGCAGCAGGCCGGAGGTCCAACCGACGCCGACACCGATCCGTTCCGGTAGCGCCATGCACCAATAAATAAGGATTAACACCACCCACTGGGGACGATAGTCCAGGGCCCAATCGGGTAGCGGCATGATATTCAGGATGAAACCCAAGATCAGAGTAAGGTAGGCCACATAGATTCGGCCCGGAGCGGCAGTGGCGATCATTCCTGGATCTCCGGACTCTCGCTGGCGGATGGGTCGAGGGCCTCAGGTTCTTGCAAAGCTGTCTCCGGGCTCAGGGTCCAGACCAGCAGGACCTCGCGAATCCGGTCCAGATGGGCGGTGGTGACGGCCGTGACCGAGGCGAAGGGCTGCCCCTGCTCGCGCTTGACCTCGGTGACCTGGGCCACCGGATAGCCGGATGGAAAGAGCCCCCCCAAGCCGGAGGTGATCAGCAGGTCACCCGGCTCGATGTCCGCATTATTCGGCAAGTGAGGCAACTCAAGCTGGTTGATCAGCCCGGTCCCCAGGGCGATGGTGCGCAGACCGTTGCGGCTGACCTGAACCGGCAGGGCATGACTGGCATCGGTGATCAGCAACACGCTGGCGCTGAACGGATTGACATGGGTCACCTGGCCCACCACTGCATTGGCGTCCAGCACCGGCTGACCCTGGTAGATCCCCGAGCTCTTGCCTTGATTGATCAGGACCTGTTGCCGAAAGGGATCCTGTTCGACAGAGATCAACTCCGCAATCAATACCCGGTCACCGACCTTGAAGGAGGAGTCAAGCAGGGCGCGCAGGCGCATGTTTTCCGCCTCCAAGGCCTCGAACTTCTGCAGGCGGGCACGCAGTTGGATGTTCTCCAGGTGGAGTCTTTGGTTGTCCGATTGAATCTCCTTGCGCGAGCTGAGCGCATCACTGGCCTCGCCACCAAGGATCACTGGCAGACTGGCCAGATATTGAATCGGGTAGAGGATGACGGAGAGCGCGGAGCGCACTGATTCGAGATGGTTCTGCCGATGATCCAGAACCATCAGGAGCATGGAGAGTATCACGGCGACCACCAGCCGGGAGGTGATCGAGGGACCCTGTGTGAAGATCAGCTTAATGGTTCAAACTCTCCATACCGAAGTCACGAGCACTCCCCCGAGTTATGAAATCCGCGATCTGCCTATATCTCGGCAGATGATTTTATTCGACGGTGAAAACCTCACCACCCCGTTCGTCGATCAACTCCAGGGCTCGACCGCCGCCCCGGGCGACACAGGTCAATGGATCTTCAGCCACGATAACCGGCAGGCCGGTCTCCTCCTGCAGCAGCCGGTCCAGATCCTTTAGCAGGGCGCCGCCGCCGGTCAGGACGATGCCCCGTTCCGCCACGTCTGCGCCCAGTTCCGGCGGAGTCTGCTCCAGGGCGGTCTTGACCGCCCCGACGATGCCGGAGAGGGGTTCTTGCAGGGCCTCGAGGATCTCGTTGCTGTTCAAGGTGAAGCTGCGGGGAATGCCCTCCGCCAGGTTGCGCCCCTTGACCTCGATCTCCTTGACCTCGTTGCCCGGATAGGCGGAGCCGATCTCTTCCTTGATGCGCTCTGCAGTCGCCTCACCGATCAGGGTGCCATAGTTGCGGCGCACGTAGTTGACGATGGCCTCGTCGAAGCGGTCACCGCCGACGCGTACCGAGTTGGCATAGACGATGCCGTTCAGTGAGATGATCGCCACCTCCGAGGTGCCGCCGCCGATATCCAACACCATCGATCCGCGGGCCTCGTCCACCGGCAGGCCGGCACCAATCGCCGCGGACATGGGCTCTTCGATCAGATAGACCTCGCGGGCGCCCGCGCCGGCTGCGGATTCCTTGATTGCCCGGCGTTCCACCTGGGTAGAGCCGCAGGGCACGCAAACCAGGACCCGGGGGCTGGGGCGGATGATGCGGGACTCATGGACCTTGTGGATAAAGTACTGCAGCATCTTCTCGGTGACGGTGAAATCGGCGATGACCCCCTCTTTCATCGGTCGAATGGCCGTGATATTGGCCGGCGTGCGGCCCAACATCTTCTTCGCGTCCTCGCCTACGGCGACGACCGATTTCGCCCCTCCCGGCCCCCGGTCCTGGCGGATTGCGACGACGGACGGTTCATTCAGCACGATGCCTTGGCCCCGTGCATAGATCAATGTGTTGGCGGTGCCCAGGTCGATCGAGAGATCGTTGGAAAACATGCCTCGGATGCGTCGAAACAGCATAGATATCTTCAGTTCTAAATAGAGTGGGTTATGGTTTTTCAGGTGTTGGATGGCGGGGACTCAGTATCCGTCTCAGATTCCAAACGCCAGGGAGAAACCGCAAAAAAAGCGTAATCTAGCAATGGTACAGGAGTTCGGCAAGAAAACAGTCCGCAATTTTTTTTATTCAATTCCCTTATCATTGGCAAAAATTCGTCTATACTGCAGTCAAAGCCCTAGTGTGTTACTGGGGTATAGGAGTTTTTTTACCTCAACACCATCAACGGAGGTGGCTATGGCGATGCCGAAACCGAATGAAGTTGAAAAACTGGCTCAGGATATCTGTATGCGGGAGATACCCAAATCAGAATTGGGTGTCTCCGAGGCCGATGACTACATCCTTCACTATTGCGGGACCGAGTACTACGCCCAGCAGTCGAAGGAACAACAAGAAAACTCGAACGAATAAACTAAAGATCAGGTTTTGATGAAAAAAGGCCGGACTCGATGTCCGGCCTTTTTTCATTAGCGGAAGCTAATCGTCCAGTCCTTCGATTTCGGCGGATGTGGCCGTGAGGATCTGGTCGGTGGTGTCGTAGGTCCCTGAAACCTCGATCCTTTGGTCCAGGCTTGGGCTCAGACCTGTAGCGGCCATGTCAATCACTATGCCAAGCACACGGATGTGATCAGGCTCGGAGTCGACATTGATCTCTTCTACCACACCTTCGATTTCATGGGCCAGGGGTTCTGGCACTGCTTCCCGTTCCAGTTTGACGGCAACCAAGCCGGTGCCGTCATGGTAGACATCGATTTCGACGTATTGAGCCGGTTCAAGTGAAGCGAGATTGAAGGTTTGATCATCACCCAGATCATCCTCCATGATGGTCGAGCTGGTGACGGCTATGGTTTGGCCCATTAACGTAAGGCTGCCGGTATTGATATCCTCGGCAAAAATCATCTCTACCACCGACGCCATCTCTTGCAGCTCCGATTCATCGGCTTCGAATTCGATCTCCTCGGCCTGGATGACTCCGTTGACCATCACGCCTTCGACTTTCAGTTCACGGCCTACCGAGATCGCGGTTTCGTCGACAGTGATTTCCGCAATGCTCACCGGCTGACCGTTGAGGCTGAAGGTGTCGCCGGAGAGCGGGGTGGTTACCACCCCTTCCAGCTCGACCTCCTCATCGTCAGCCGAGACCTGCAGGTCGCCGTCTCCCTCCACTTCCACCTCGTCGGCCTCGAACTGCCCGGTGGCCGAGAAGCTGTCACCCTCGACCTCCACGTACAGGCCGTCTGCCAGATTCTCGGGGGTGGATGTGGCGCTGGAGTAATCGACCACCAGGCTGCCGATGGTGAATGTGGCAGCGCCTGTGTCGAGGTTGCTGACGAGCCCTTTAATTTCCAGGGTCTGTCCGGTCCATCCGCGGGCTTTGAGCTCCACCCGTGTGGCGTAGATAGTGCCCGAGCCGTCGCTGTAGCCGCTGACCTCGACGACGTCCTCCTCCTCAAGATCGGTGATCAGCAGACCCGAGTTCGTAGCATCGTCAAAGACCGTTGTCGGATCCACCTGAACGGTCTGCTGCATGACCGTCATTGTGCCGACGCCATCGGCATCGAGAGCTGGTGCGGCGGTGAGGATGCCTTCCAGTAGATCGCTGTATTCCACCTTGGTGGCCGTGCCCGTGACGCCATCGTCATTCCACTCGGCGGTTACCCGGACCACCATACCCAGTTTGATGTCGTCTTGGGTATAGGTCGTTACCGTGTCTTCCTCGATGTCAAAGTCGGTGTCCGCAGTGTCATACTCGATACCGTTGACGAAGATGGAGCCATAACCGCTCACTTTGCCCTGAGAGACGCCGGTGCCGCCAATACCACCCTCCGCGACCGTGTCGTTGCTGCCACCGCCGCAACTGACCAGCAGCGGTACGATGCATGATGTCAAGATCAGTTTGAAAGTCTTCATCTCATTGATCCTCGCTCAAATCCTGCTCAAAGTAGTATATGCCGACCCCCGCCAGTTTACGTCCGGTCCCTGCAACGGATGGGTTGAGGTCCCGGTCCTGGGTGGAAAGGTGACGGTCCAGCTCGATGAGCAGTGACTGTGCCTTCTCGGCACTCAGCGCACGGAATTCCGGTAACGCCTCAGCCGGTAGGTTGTCGTAGGAAACCTTGCGCTGAAACCGGGGGGTCTGCGAGTCCTGTTGAAGATTGTAATCGATTGTTGACAACAGGGATTGCACATCCGTTCCCAATATATGCAACTTGTCTTTTTCCCCTGTCCTGGGGACGAAACCATCGGCCATGAGATAGATCCTCTCCTTTTCGTCCAGCGCAACGGTTCCTACCCGAATCAGTTCATCGAGAATCGCCCGGGGCGGGATGTCGCCGCTGTGTTTCTTAACCAGTTCGCTAAAACTATGTTTTCCTTCGTCAAAATGCAGATTCGCGGGTTGCCCCTTCTTGTCGTGAAACTGCGTGTCCCTGAGCCAGCCGGAAATGACCCGCGCCGCCCGGTTGTACTGATTGGCAATCGCGGAGTCGTCGGGGGTGTCGATTTTTTGCAGACGGCTGACCTCCTTGCGGGTCAGGCCGGTAATCACCGAGACGCGGGAAACGGTCTGTTTTCGACCCGGAATTCCAAATTCCTTGGTGGCCACATCCATGAAGACCCACTTGCTGAGATCGGCAAAATCCCCATAGGTGATGCCGTTGCGCAGCAGGAGTCTTACCAGAGGGCGCAACAGCTTGAGGATGGCTGCGGTGAGGGTTTTCCTGATATCGTCTGTCATTGCTGCATCCGTATTTTAATTGTTTATTCCAGAGTGCCTCTGGCTGACAACACATGTCAGTAATACGGTCATCTTCAACGTGCCTTAAACTATCCCGATCCGTCCTGGATGACTGCCGGCTGTGGTGTATATCACTGTCTTTTCCCTGACAGCAGTCTGAAAATCGGCACAAAAAACATACCCATCTGGCGAGTATTGACCTCCTTGAGATCAACAGCCCGTGTTTAGAAGATGGTTGAAGACAAGGTTAAGTTTATCTTAAGTTGGGAATTTAGTCCCAATGAAAGGTAAAATCAAGCCTTATTCATACGTTGCTGAAGAGGCTGGCGGCTCATACGAGGCGTGTTTTCGGGGATCTGCAGTCGATAAGACCCAAAACGAACAGGCGTTAAGGTTCCGCCATCGTGTATGTATGAAGGTGAATGTGATAGCCTCGCTAAGTTTAGCAGCAGAGGAATTCAAGGGATGTCGTTAGATCGTTCCGATGTAGAGAAGATTGCCCACCTGGCGCGTCTGGCGTTGGATGAGGAACAGGTCGAGTCTTATGCAACCGATCTGTCGAACATCCTCGGCCTGGTAGAACGATTGGAGTCGGTGGATACCACCCAAGTCACCCCCATGGCCCATCCGCTGCATATGGCACAACGCCTGCGGGTCGACGAGGTGACAGAAGAGGATCACCGTGAGGAAAACCAGGCCGTCGCACCGAAGGTCGAGGCTGGGTTGTTCCTGGTTCCCAAGGTAATCGAATGAGGTTCGCTAGATTCAGACTATGCATGACAAGAGTATCAAACAGCTGGGTGCTGCCCTGCGGGCCGGTGAATACAGCAGTGTGGAACTGACCGGCCATTTCCTCGAACGGATCGAGTCACTGGACGGACGGCTCAACAGCTATATTTCGGTTACTCCAGAAATGGCATTGACGGCGGCCGAGGCTGCGGATGCCCGCATCAAGGCGGGAGATGCGGGCCCGCTGACCGGCATCCCTATCGTGCTCAAAGATATCTTTTGCACTGCAGGTGTTCGTACCAGTTGTGGTTCCCGAATGCTGGACAGTTTCATCTCGCCT
>JASJBU010000092.1 GCA_030066355.1 Gammaproteobacteria bacterium
CTTTGGATCGAGTCGTGGATAGCGTGTCTCCAGAAACCCGAGCAACAACAGATCGAGTTCCAGCATACCCCGCCGGCACTGCCAGCGCAGTCGATTGAGTTCGGCATCATCATTCATAGTGAAGTGAATTATTGCACGGTTTCCGGCTGATGATGCAGTGAGACGGCCCACGAACTTGTGAACAAACCTCCCAACTATTTAAACCTTGCATGAGCCATATTAGAGGTTCAGGAAGATCACTTAAACATGGACTACGACCCAGACGATCCGGAATCCCAGGACATCATCCCCAACGTGGGCAGCACCAGCGGCATCTCCGAAACACATCTCCAGGACATTGCTGCTTGCCTGCAACAAGACGAAGCTAAATCTGATGCCGTTTAATGCGCCCGCCATCAAGGCAGATGGTACGCTACTCCAAAAGAGCGATGCAGAGAACAAATAGCTGATCGGCACACATCGATAGATGTCTGCCAGAGCAAACCGATCGTCGCTTACGAAGAGACCAAAGATGTCGGTTTCGGTCATCCCGAAGAGACCGGAATCGGTAACACCGACACCCCCGATCCCGACGATCTCAGTAAGTATGTTATTTACGAAAGCAACCAGTCTAATCTCTCCTGGCTCAAACCCTGCAGCAAGGCCCGGGGCCTATCGCGGGCAGATATTGAACTGATAACACCAGGCATCAACAAAATGATTACGAGGCTAAGTAAGATGTCAGGCTGATGCGGTCTAGCTCTAGATCATTCCGAAACCATCAACAGCAGTGATTCCATCCCGTGGATAACGAATCATAGTCACCACGCAAGAATCTGCATCTCCAACCTGTATTGTGTGAAGTTTCAACAAGTCTGATGGCATGCTCGATTCGAGCTCAAGTTTAATTCCCAACTTACTCACTCTTACCTGACTGTCTTCGAGTTTGATGAGTTGTGTAGGGGTGCTCAATTCATTTGTGAGTCGGGAGAGATAGACCTTTGGATTGGTGATGCGCGTCTCAGAAGGGGGCAGTGCCGAAATACTATTGGCATTGAGGAGCGTCTTCTTCTCCTGAAGGAATTTGTCTTTGATATATCTGATTACACTCTCAAATAACGTAACCAACATTTCAAATCTGACTTCAGCTTCTGTCTTGCTGGGTCCTACCAAGCGATGCCCGTATAAACCCAAACAAGTTTGTCTGACTTCTCTAAGTATCATGTCTCCGTGGATTTCCGAACCCAAAGCAGTCTTTTCCCTATGACGAATAAACATCAAGGCGAACACTTCATCCCTGGTGCGATCATCTTCTGCAGAAAAAAAATCCTGAATATCCTGATTTCTGATCAACAGTCGTTGCACGACCTGAATATCCGACAGCAGGATGCGCGCCAATGGGTCTTGGTAAAGCGAGCGACTGTCGATCAATAAAGGTGGCGGCATGGATGCCACGAGGCCTTCGATATGCTCTAACAGATCACGAGCGTAATTGCTCAATTCTTTCTGATAATTTCTGAGACCTCGCAATCGAACATCTGTACCTTCAATGATAGCTTCGACTGCGCCTTGTACTCTTTGTTGTTCGCGTATCCTTTTTATCTTTTGACGGTGTCGTTGCGTTATATGCTGTCTGAAGTTTGATTGCAGCTTATGATAGTAGCCTGCAATGGTTTTTTCACTGTTCGAGTGTCTGCTCAATAACGTCATTTGCTTCTTCCTGGCGCGAGTAGAATGACAAACAACCTAATTGAAACAACCTAATTATTGGGTTTTTTCTGCTCTTGCATTGACAAGGTTGTCAAATGATATGTAGTAATGATGTAACCTTTTTCCTGTAAAATCCAATGGACTGAACTCAACAACGAGTCAAACAAGTCAATCCAAAGCCTTTAGCATGATTCACTAAGGAAATTGCCTTATACCTTTGGTGAGGGCGCCGATTTCACAAGAAACAGAATAAGTACTTGGCTCAATCTACCGCATTAGCACCTAAGTCAAGGTTGATCCTTAATAGGTTATAAACTAATTGATTTCACTCAACATTGACTCGATTTATTTCGATCAATTCATGGTTAAATTGACCAAAGTCAAAGAAGTGAATTGTCCATCCAAGTTTTGCCTTACATACTTTCTTTAAACACTCAATAGTCCCGCATTGAGTTTGAGATCTTAAGGACATACTTCTCTGCAGAAACGACTCAATCCTCCAAACTGGATCATTGAGTCGTTATTACCCTATTTGCCGGTAGCGTTTTGTTGGAGTTGTATCTGAGCTATTGCCAGCGATAGGTGGGTTTTACCCTTGCAGAGGCAACGTATTATGTCCGAATGGATTAGCTCACTCAGTAATATCCATGAAGCCGCCACCCCGCCGATCGGTATCAACCGACGTGAATTCATAAAGTTCTGCACCGGCGTCGCTGCAACCATGGGCTTGGCACCGGCGATGAGCCTACGAATTGCAGAAGCCGCAACCAAACCACAACGCCCACCCGTGATATGGATTTCGGCGCAGGAGTGTACAGGTTGTACGGAATCGTTGTTGAGGTCGACCCATCCCACTCTGGAACAGTTGATCCTCGAGCACATCTCGCTCGATTACCATGAAGCGCTAGCTGCAGGTGCGGGAGATCATGCCGAGGCACATAAACATTCATCGATGCATGAAAACAAGGGAAGGTATGTCCTGGTCGTCGACGGTGCTATCCCGACCAAGGACGACGGCATCTATTGTAAAGTCGCCGACAAGACTATTCTGCAACATGTTCGAGAAGCAGTCACCGATGCAGGGGCCATCATAGCCATCGGTTCCTGTGCGGCATGGGGCGGCATTCCATCCAGCGGACCGAATCCAACGGATGCCAAGGGACTGGGAGAAATCGTCACGGACAAACAGATCGTCAACATACCCGGCTGCCCTCCCAATCCCTATAATTTTCTGGCCACCGTTCTATACTTCTTGACCTTCAATAAACTTCCGGAGTTGGACGACAAAGGCAGACCCAAGTTTGCCTATGGTCAACTGATCCACGAGAACTGTGAACGTCGACCGCACTACGATGCAGGACGCTTTGCGATCGAATTCGGGGATGAAGGTCATCGTCAAGGCTGGTGCCTGTACAAGATGGGTTGCAAGGGGCCGGAGACCCATGCGAACTGCCCATCCATACTCTACGGAGAAGTAGGCTCCGGCGCATGGCCGGTGGGCACCGGACACCCCTGTTTCGGTTGTACCGAGCAGGGCGTCGGTTTTACAAAACCCATCCACGAACTCTCCGACGTGAGCCTGGTGACACCGCCCAACTCTTTTACCGATATCTTTCAGACAAAGGGTCAAGGTGTGTCGGTCGGTGCGGCCGCATTGGCCTCCGGCGCAGTCGGAGCCGCTCTGGGCGCCAGCGCGGTCATTGCCAGTCGCTTGGGTAAACACGAAGAGGGAACTTCTGAACCGCAACAAACTGACTGATTCGAGGGAGCAGCTATGAAAAGAAGAGACTTTCTCAAGGCTGCCACGGTAGGCGTAGGATCAATCGGATACACCGGAAGTTCACAGGCACTGATGCGCGAACCCCTGAAGATGCCTCCTCAGGCAGTAGGCATGCTGTATGACTCGACCCTGTGCATCGGCTGTAAGGCCTGTATGGTGGCCTGCAAACAAGCAAACGAAATGCCACCTGAATTTGCCGGGACTGAACAACGGTTGTATGACACACCCTTGGACACCTCCGGTTCCACATTGAATGTTATCAAGCTCTACAAGGACGGGACCCGTGAGATAAAGGACCGGGCGCAGGATGGTTATGCCTTCATGAAGACCCATTGCCTGCACTGTGTCGATCCTTCATGCGTGTCGGCTTGTCCCGTATCGGCGATGACCAAGGATCCGTTGACCGGCATCGTCAACCACCATGCCGATCGCTGCATCGGTTGCCGATACTGTGTAGCGGGTTGTCCGTTTTCAATCCCTAAATACGAATATCATGACGCTTTTGGACAGATACAGAAGTGTCAATTCTGTTCGCATTTACAGGCGCAGGGAAAGATACCCGCCTGTTGTGACGTCTGCCCTACGGGTGCTTCCCTGTTCGGTAGGATGGAAGATATCCAGCAGGAGGCAAAACGGCGTCTGCAGGCCAAACCGGGCGATACCTACAGTTTTGCACGTGGCATGCTCGGTGGTGATCAGCCACCCCATGAAGCGAAGATCCCTGTATATCAGCAGTCTGTATATGGCGAAAAGGAACTGGGTGGTGCGCAAGTCATCTACCTCTCGGCGGTTCCCTACGACAAGTTGGGCCTACCGACCAATGTCCCCGACTATGCCTATGCAGCGATTACCGAAGGCATTCAACACACCTTATACCAGTGGTTCGCTTTACCGTTCGTGTTGTTTACCGGGCTCCTGGCTGCCGTGCATAAGAGTACCAAGGAAGAACGTGAAAAGGATGTATCCAGCACTGCATATGAGGAGGATGCATCATGAGTGGATATCAACCCATCGGCGGCAAGTTGTTCACCAAACCCTTCAATCTGTTTGCCCTGCTGGCGCTGATCGGCATCTGCCTGATCGCCTATCGATTCATCTTCGGTATTGGTGCCGCCTCCAATCTCAATGACGGCTATCCATGGGGTATCTGGATTGTCATGGATGTGGTGGTGAGTACCGGTTTTGGTTGTGCCGGCTACGCCCTGGCCTTGACGGTCTATGTGATGAACCGGGGTGAATACCATCCTTTGGTAAGACCGGCAATCCTGGCGGGTCTGTTCGGCTATACCCTCGCCGGCATGTCGGTGATGGTCGACTTGGGCCGCTACTGGCTGTTCTACAATCTGCTTCTGCCTTGGTATATGCAACCCAATTCCGTCATGTTCGAGGTCGCCATTTGTGTGCTGGCATACACGGTGGTTGTCTGGATCGAGTTCGCTCCTGCCTTTCTGGAACGGTTCGGTCTACATAATGTGCGCAGGAAACTGTCCAAACTGCTGTTCTTTTTTATCGCGATCGGGATATTGCTGCCCACCATGCACCAATCCTCTTTGGGGACCATGGCGATACTCTGGGGCCACAAGCTGTCGCCCTTGTGGCAGACTCAACTTTTACCCTTGTTGTTTCTGATGAGCGCGATCCTCATGGGCTCCGCCTTGGTGCCCTTTGAGGGGAATTTCGCTTCTCTGGGCTTCAACCGACCGCCCGAGACACATCTGTACAGCAAACTATCCACCTATGTATTTCTCCTGCTCGGCAGCTTTATCCTAATACGCTTGGCCGATTTGACCCTGCGTAGCGCCTGGGGATATGCCTTCGAGCAGACCACGGATGCCTTGATGTTCTGGATTGAAATGGCCTTGTATATCGTGCCATTCGTTCTGTTGTTTAAACGCGATAACCGCAGTAATCGCCAGATCATCTTCATACTCTCGGTGTGTCTGCTGTTGGCCGGGACGGTATATCGACTCAACACCTATCTCATCGGCTATCATCCCGGGCCGGATTGGAACTACTTTCCCTCGATCATGGAGATTCTGATCACGATTGGCATGTTCTCCCTGGAGATCGCTCTGTATCTGATTTTTGTTAAACATCTACCCGTCTTACATCGGGCAGAAGCCGAGGCGGCCTGAATTGCTGCATTTCTAACCCGACATATCGTAACAACAATAAAGGAGAGTTGGCGTGGCAAAAAGAATTGTTGTAGACCCGATGACGCGAATCGAAGGTCACCTGCGTATCGATTGCGAAGTCGACGACGGCAGGGTCACCAAGGCCTGGTCATCCGGACAGATGTGGCGGGGGATCGAGTTGATCCTGCAAGATCGTGATCCCAGAGACGCCTGGGTGTTCGCACAGCGTATCTGCGGCGTTTGCACCACGGTGCATGCCCTGGCCTCCGTGCGGGCAGTGGAAAACGCTCTGGACCTGGAGATACCTCTGAATGCGCAGTACATCCGCAATCTGATCATCGCCGCACATACCGTGCACGATCATATCGTCCACTTCTATCATCTATCCGCATTGGACTGGGTCGATATCCTGTCCGCCCTGAAAGCGGATCCGCTCCAAACCGCAAAGACCGCGCAGAATCTTTCCGACTGGTCGATGAACAGTCCGCAGCACTTTCGTGAGATACAAGCCAAACTGAAGAGTTTTGTCGACAGCGGTCAACTCGGTGTATTCGCCAGCGGTTACTGGAACCATCCGGCCATGCAACTCCCCCCTGAGATCAATCTGCTGGCGGTAGCCCACTATTTTCAGGCACTGGACTATCAACGTCGTGCCAACAAGATCGTATCGATCCTGGGATCCAAGACGCCACACATACAGAATCTTGCAGTAGGCGGGGTTGCCAACCCGATCAATCTCGACAGTCAATCCACCCTGACTCTGGAACGCCTCTTCTACATCAAGAACCTCATCGACGAGTTGGGCGATTTCATTCATGAGGTCTACATGGTGGATGTGGCCGCCATCGGCGCCTCCTACGCAGACTGGACCCAGTATGGGGCAGGGGTGAAAAACTATTTATGTGTGCCGGATCTACCCTTAGACAGCGAAGGGGTAACATACGAACTGCCCGGCGGTTATATCCCCGATGCCAATCTGGTCCGATTCAAGCCTATACCGAGTCACAAGGACGCATACTTTGAAAAAGGGGTCAAGGAGAGCACCAAACATGCCTGGTATGAGGGAGACAAAGGACCACTTCATCCTTATGAGGGGGAAACGATCCCCGACTACACCGATTTTCAGGATGACGGCAAATATACCTGGGTCAAGGCCCCCACATTCTATGATCAGCGCGCTCAAGTCGGTCCCCTGGCCAATGTGCTCTGTATGGTCGCAGCCGGACATGAACCGACCATCCGCAATCTCGACAAATTCTTGATCAAGGCCAGCGGGATCGCCGGTACGAACATACCCATCAAGGCCCTGCACTCCACCATCGGCCGGCATGCCGCCCGTTGTGTACGCACCGCAGTGCTCTACGAATCCTTGCAGAACCAGTGGCAGCTGCTGATGGACAATATCGGCACAGGCGATTACGCCACCTTCAACCGTCCCGAGTTTCCCAATCATGAAGTCCGGGGTTATGGATGCCACGAAGCCCCGCGGGGTGTCTTGTCGCACTGGGTCGTGATCAATGACGGCAAGATCCGCAACTATCAAGCGGTAGTACCCAGCACCTGGAATGCAGGCCCGCGGGACGACCGGGATGCATTGGGCCCCTATGAGGCATCACTGATAGACAACCCTATCGCCGATCCAGCAAAGCCCCTGGAAGTCATGCGTACGATACACTCCTTCGATCCCTGTCTCGCCTGCGCCATTCACATGGTTGATACGCGCCGCCAGGAAGAAGTCGTCCGGGTACATGCCGTGGGTTCACAATGTGGAGTCCCTTTCTGATGCAACTGCTACCCTCGATCCAGAACGACCCTTTACTTCAGACAAACTGTGCGGCGCCCGTTTTGGTATTGGGGCTGGGCAACATCCTGTTGCATGACGAAGGCGTCGGAGTCTGCGCCGTCCAACAACTCGTCCATGACTATCTATTTCCTCAGGAGGTGGAGATCTTGGACGGCGGCACTGCCGGTATGGCCTTGTATGAACACATCATCGACCGCACCCATTTGATCGTGATCGATACGGTGAAGACCGGCAATAAACCGGGGACGATTGTCAAGTTGGAAGATGACGAGGTGCCCGCCTATTTCCATACCAAGGTTTCGCCCCATCAATTGGCGCTCTCGGATATCCTGGCCGCCCTGCAAATCTCCGGTGCACGACTCCCCGCATTAACCCTGATCGGCATCGAGCCCCTTGTCTTGAAGACAGGTATCGGGCTGTCAGACATCCTCTCACTCCGTCTGGAGATCTTGGTGCAACTAACCGTCAACTGCCTGCGACAGCTCGGTTTAGCAGTCGAACCAAAGATCATGCATTAGTATCAAATTTCCGACAAGCTCCGGCAAACCAGTAAGTGTCGGCTAAACCGGCCGGACAGGTAGGCGATTAATCGCCTGGCAATGTGACTCATGTCCCAGTTGTCTGGTGCACAACACACACTCTCCGCGCTTGGAAACATAACGAAACAACTCGGAAATGACCGAGAAATATCCGACCCATACAGTGCGCACCCGTCGCGACTGATACAGAAACTCAATACACGAACACCACAAGTAGAGGTACTACAGATGAAACTTAAAATTGTTAACCGCAGCGTCCTTGCCGGTATTCTATCCATCGCCTTCTCGACCGGCGCCCTGGCGGACCACAATGGAATGCACGGTGCAGGTTGGGCAGGCATGCAGAACGACATCCATAACACGGTGGTCGAAGACGACCTGAGCGGAACGGAGTTCATGGAGTTCGTCTCTCGCGGAGCAGGTGCCGATTCCATCAATCGCTATGCTGACGATACCAATGGTAATTCTCGCCGTGACGCATCTGGCAGCACAAACGGAGGTGGTAATGGCGGAGGCAACGGCAGCCGTGGCGGGCGCAGCTGAACACTCGAGGCATTGTCACTGCGCTAAACCAGAATGGCAGCGCAAGTCTGCCTCGATCAGCAAGGGCCTGCACAATGCAGGCCCTTGTTTTTTTGAGCCAGCCATAGGATAACAATGGCAATCCAGGAAAACCCGATTGATCGTTCGTATCTGTCATCTTAGTATGACAAGATACTAACCCGTGTTCCTTGGGGCTCATTAACCATTCATGACTGTTGACTCATCAACCGAGACACTCAGTCTATCGGTGGCGATCACCGGATCAGGGGGCAGCGGCGCCATTACCTGCGGTCTGATCCTACTCGAAGCCGTCGCCGCTGCAGGTCTTTACGGCCTGATGAGCCGTTCCCTGGGACCACAGATCCGCGGCGGTGAATCCGCTGCCATGCTGCGTATTGCACGCGAACCGATAGACTGCCTGGATGACCGCTTCGATCTGTTGATCGGGCTCGACTGGCTGAACTTGGAACGCTTCGCCGACGAATTGCCACTGGTTCCCGACAGCCTGATCGTCACCGACACCGGTAAGGGGCGCCTGCCCGACTGCCTGCTGGCGTCCCGGGCAGAAGTTCTGGCCCTGCCGGTCAAACAGCTCGCAGACGAAATCACCGGTGGACGCAGCAACATGGTCGCACTGGGTATCGCGGCCTTTCTCTGCGGCCTGGACCTCAACTCATTGCTGGTTGTCACCCGGCGCCAGCTGGCCGATAAAGGTGAGAAGACCAGCGAGGCCTCGGCCCTTTGCGTCGCACGAGGCTTTCGAGCGGTCCAGAACAGAGCGCGTCTGTTCAGACCCTATCCTGCCGAGGACAAACCACCGTTGTGGAACATCAGCGGTAACGAGGCCTGCGGTCTCGGCGGCCTGCGCGGCGGCATCAGGTTCGTCGCCGCCTACCCGATCACGCCAGCCAGCGACATGCTGGAGTGGCTTTCCCCGAGGCTGGAGGAGGTGGGTGGATCCTTATTGCAGGCCGAGGACGAGCTGGCCTCGGTGAACATGCTAATCGGCGCATCCTTCGGGGGGGTGCCAGCCATGACCGCCACCTCCGGACCCGGACTCAGCCTGATGGCCGAGGGTTTGGGCCTGGCGGTCGCCAGCGAGACCCCTCTGGTGGTGATCAACGTAACCCGGGGCGGTCCTTCCACCGGCATCCCCACTAAGTCGGAGCAGTCGGACCTCAACCTGGCAGTCTTCGGAATGCACGGCGACGCCCCCCATCTGGTGCTCGCCCCTCTGTCGATCAGGGATTGCGCCTTCACCACCGAATGGGCGGTGAGACTGGCCGAGGCCCTGCAGACCGTTGCGATCGTACTGACGGATCAGTTTCTCGGACAGAACCGAGGCATCACCGATCCCGCTCACTCGGCCAAGTTCGAGCTGCGACGTAAAACCGGACTCCAGAATGAGGACGGTTATCGGCGTTACGCCATCGCGGAGGATGGACTGTCGAGCATGGGTATCCCCGGCATGCCCGAGTGTATCTACACCGCCGACGGGCTGGAGCATGACGAGCAGGGTGTCCCATCCAACCTGACCAGCGACCACCCGGCCCAACTGGCTAAACGACTGCACAAACTGACCTGCTTCGACTATGGCCCACACTGGCTGGAGATCCAGGGTGAGGGCGATGTCTGTCTGCTGACCTGGGGTTCTACCGCAGCTGCCGTGTTCGAGGCGGCGCGGCGCTTGCGCACTCAGCGGATCGACACCCGGGTCATCGCCTTACGTCTGTTGGCACCCCTGCAGCGTGAGGCGCTGCGGGATCTGCTGCGACCAGCAATGCGGATACTGGTGGTTGAACTGAATCACCAGGCCCAGTGCTTCCACTATCTGCATGCTCAGCAAGTCCTGCCCGAGGACGCCGGGTCATTGGCCAGACCGGGCCCCATCCCCTGGCGCCCGGGGGAGATCGTCAACCAGGTATTGGAGAGCCAGGATCGATGAACGCATCTCTTCCGTTACAGGCCAAAGACTACAAATCCTCCATCAAACCGGTCTGGTGTCCCGGTTGCGGTCATTACGCAGTGTTCAACGCCCTGACCAAGGCCCTGGCTCATCTTGGCCTCGCGCGGGAGGAGGTGGCGTTGATCTCCGGCATCGGCTGCTCTTCCCGATTGCCCGCCTACCTCAATACCTATGGTTTCCATGGGATACACGGACGGGCTCTACCACTGGCCAGCGGTCTGAAGGCGGCGCGTCCAGAACTGACAGTAGTGGCCGCCGGCGGCGACGGTGACGGCTTCTCCATCGGTGGCAACCATTTTCTACACGCCTGCCGGCGCAATATGGACCTGACCTACATCGTCATGGACAATGAAGTCTATGGCATGACCAAGGGCCAGGCCTCCCCCACGACGGCACCGGAATGGACCCAGAGCAAACTCACTCCGCACGGCACCGGCATCCCTCGCTTCCGCCCGGCGGCGATCGCCCTGGCGGCCGGCGCCGGATTCATCGCCCGAGGTTTTTCAGGCAAACCGGCGGATCTGGCCAAACTCTTGGTCGAAGCGATCAAGTACAAGGGTTTCGCTTTCGTCCATGTGTTGAGCCCCTGCCGGACCTTTCGTCCCGAACAGAAGGGTTGGAAAGAGCAAGTCCATAGCGGTGACCCCGAGCTGCACGATCCACTGCAGGTCACCAATTGCATCCAGTCGGATGATGGTCTGACTCTGGGCGTACTCTATCGTCATCCCATGTCGGTCTGGCAACCGATCCTGCAACACCCGGGGTCATTGGAACAGATCGAGTAGGAATTTCTGCGATGAGTCAGAAACTT
>JASJBU010000093.1 GCA_030066355.1 Gammaproteobacteria bacterium
TATTGTTACCGCTAAGATCAAGGATCTGCCACCAAATTGTGATTAGTTTGGATCCTGTCTCCCTTCCTGCATTTCAAGTAGGTGGGGTTTGCTAGTCGCTCACTAAATAACTGGCACTCTGATCCTTAAGTACCACTCCCGAAGCACACAAGTTCCTTCCAGTATATCTAAAGTATTAGGCAGAAAATTTTTCACGAGTATTTTGTGTCAATCGCTCTTTGGACCTAAGCACATACCGTTATAGAGAAATCGATCAGATGTCTTTTCCATCTATACTTGAATGAGATGTCAATAAATAAATGGCATCGAAAAAGTGATATGCCTTTAAAAAAGGGTATTCATCATTTGAGGAGGGAGAAAGACTAATGAAGATACAATCAATTCTCATTATTCCACTATTCTTCATAATCGGTACAAATCAACTGGCTGCGGAAACCGTCGATACAAATATTCTCGAAGCCCGTGAATTAGTGCAGAAGTTTTTCGGTTCATTGAAGAACGAACTGCAGTCCGCTTTGCAAGAGGGTGGGCCCATCACCGCAATAAGCATATGTAAATTGAAAGCACCAAGAATCACCAAAGAGTTTTCATCATTAAGCGGTTGGTATGTGGCAAGAACATCACTCAAGCTGAGAAACCCCTTCAATGCTGGTGATGACTGGGAGAATAAGGTGTTGGCGCAATTTGAATCGCGCAAAGCGGGTGGAGAAGAGCTGAATGAAATGGAATACTCCGAGGAGATTATGATAAAGGATAAGAAGATCTTCCGTTATATGAAAGCCATTGAGGTCATGGATCTGTGTCTGAACTGTCATGGAGAGAACGTCAAACCTGGAATAAGCAGGATCCTCAAACAACTTTATCCCAACGACCAAGCCATCGGTTTTAAAATAGGTGATCTTCGAGGGGCTTTCACTCTGGCCAAATCGCTATCCAATGTCGATCAGTGATATTCGATCGGTAGTTAAAATGAGGTGTAATGACAATAGCAGTCAGTATTATTAGATGTAGATCTACGGGGATCACTGCGTATGAGCTCTTCAGCAAGAATCGGTGATCCCCTTCGCACCTGAACTATTCGCACCAACCCTGGAAGGAATAAGACTGACCAACTTCCACGAGCCTTACAACACTCAATACTTCCGATCTGTCGCAGTCGTATCGCTGAATCTTTTGCTGATAGAATTTCGAGATATTTTTATAAATATTCATTGAGATATTTAGCCGATGTGAATGTTGCATGACTGTATCTTCATATCTGCACACAGTGAACAAATCATGGGTTTATTACCTATTCAGGAGAGATGGAGATGAAGCTATATTTCGGTGGTATTTTACTTGGCGCCACAAGGTTCTTTTTTCATCAGTTTTTTCTCCTAGGATATAAGCCCCCTACTTCCATAAGACCCGTCTCTGAGCAACTCGACAAATTTCGATTTCATACAAAGAACGTGCGTCTACCGTGATATAATCTTGTTTCCAAGAACCAGATGCAAAGTCTTCAACAAACTGCATTCTGTCATCCTCTTCAGCGCTGCACAGCAATCCAGATGCAATCCGACCCGAAAAAACTACTGAAAAAACACGCCAAACTGGTGCATTCCGATATGCTCAAGGTGACTTCTCATGTACAGCGGCATGAGGGGGAGTGGATCATCAACACGCTGATGATCGACGGGTATGAGGTCCCCTTCAACTACAAACGCAAAAAGCAATACAAAAACCTTACCGGCCAACGAGTCAACCTGACCTACTACCCAGCGATCAAAATGGTTGCCGGAATCGAATTTGAGGTGATGAACGTAGTGAGAATCAAGATCGCTTGAAACTTTCGCGACCGCCAGACACTTTTTTTTGCAACAAGAAATCCATATCCTCTTGAAATTTTTCAACTGTTCAAGAAAGCCTCAAACTAAAATTCATCACGCCCATTACACCTTAACTTTTCATTGAACAGTATTAGCTGGCCTGCGAAGCGGGTGAGTACCAGGGATGATAAAAACAAATCGCCTCAGATTCACTCGGAGTTTTAGAGCCAGAACCGCCAGCCGGACGATGAAGTCCAGTGGATCGAAGCAGCAAGGCTATGTTCCTGCTGCGCCTGCCACCAGCTTCAAGCAAGGCCTATTCTGAGACTCCGACATCTGCTTCCTCAGCCCCGGTCACTGCTCGATTAACGTACCCCTGACCCTGGACCGTCTGGCCGTTTATCGTCTGCCTACCAGGTAGACGCCGGACACACTGAAACCATGGATACCAAGTTACCAATCGTATAATTTCTGATCTGAAGCGGATCGAGCTTTGGCCGTTTGCGTATGCACGGGTTCGTCGTGGACGAGCAATAGGTTTTCGAATTGCCCTTTTCCCCTTGATAACCGGTAGAATCGAGAGACATACTGGGTATCGACTGGAGGTCTCGGATGTTTGGCTACCGTTCCTTTCTGCCATCACTGATTTACCGCATGGGAGCATCCTTGCTCGGTCTATTGCTCATGGCCTGCAGTGAAGGTGAGGCCCCTCCAGATAACGCAAGCGGTAGGCAGCAAGTGGTGGCGGTCGGTTCCCAATGGTACGGCCATATCCCGGTGTGGGTCGGCATCGAGCGGGGCATATTCGAGCATCACGGCTTCGAGGTGGCATGGCGATTCATCGGCAAGAGCATGGATCGGCTCAATGCCATCTCCTCCGGTGAGGCCCAGTTCGCCAGCCTGGGGGAGATCGCCATGCTCTCCGCCATGGCCCAGGGCAACAGCCGATTCTACTGGGTCGGCAATCAGGACATCGCTCCCGGCTTCGAGGGCCTGGTGGCCCAGCCCGGAATCGACCGCTTCGAGCAACTGCGCGGCAAGCGCATCGGCTTCCCCTTCGGCTCCTCGGTGGAGCTCACTGCACGCATGCTGCTGCGCCAGCACGGCCTGGATCCGGAAAGAGATGTCCGCCTGGTGAACCTAGAGGTAGGGGACGTACCGGCGGTGTTTCGCACCGGCAATGTGGATGCAGCCCTGATCTGGGAGCCGGGCTTTTCCCAGCTCAAGGCAGTGTCAGGGGCCAGAGTGCTGGGCATGGATACCGACACCGAGGTCTATCGGCGCTTCGGCACCATGACCGGTCCAGACGTGCTGGTCCTCGGCAGGGCCTGGGTAGATGCAGATCCGCAACGGGCCACTCGCTTCATGGCCGCCTATTTCGAGGCGTTGGACTGGGTCAAGGCCCATCCAGAGGAAACCGTCGAGTTGGTAGCTGGGCGCTATATCCAGCAGGAACCGGCCGTGATCCGGGCCAACCTGGACAAGTTCCAATGGCAAAACGCGGCGGACCATCAGCGGGTCATGAGCGACCGAGGCATCTTCGCCCAGGCCGATTACATCCTGGAGATCCTGGTGGAACAGATGCGGGCCTTGCCGCGCAAGCCGGCCTTCCGCGACTGGGTGCGGTTGGATCTATTGCCCGGTTACACGCCATGAACGGCAAGGAGCTCGGGCTCTGGAAGATCCTGGTCTACGGTGCCATGGGGCTGCTCATGTTTCTCGGTGGCTGGGAGCTGCTGGTGCGCTTCGACTTCATCGATGCCTTCTTCCTGCCAGCGCCGAGCATGGTTTTCGAACGCATGCTGCAACTGGCCGGTGGACCGGAGGCGGTACTGTGGCACGACATCCGTATGAGCGCCGGGCGGGTGTTGACCGGTTTCCTGCTCAGCGCCCTGGTGGGGGTACCCTTTGGACTATTGATGGGGATGAATCCAGGAGTTCGCGCGGCGCTCAATCCCATCGTCTCTATCATCCGTCCCCTACCGGCCCTGAGCTGGATTCCACTCTCCATGCTCTGGCTGGGCATCGATGAGCAGCAGAAATACGCCATCGTATTCATGGGCAGCTTCGCCTCGGTGCTGGTCTACACCACCGACGCCACCCTGCGGGTCGATCAAACCCTGATTGCCGCAGCACGTAATCTGGGGGCTGGCAGGCTGCAGGTGATCCGTCACGTAGTCTTGCCCGGAGCCCTGCCGAACATCCTCAGCGGCCTCAAGGTAGTGCTGGCTATCGCCTGGACCTGCGTGATTTCGGCGGAGATGGTGGGGGCCAACAGCGGCCTGGGTTTTCGCATCTGGACCGCCAAGGAGTGGTCCGATACCGGTCAGGTACTGGTGGGCATGCTCTCCATCAGCATCACCGTGTTGTTGCTGGACATCCTGTTTCGTGGCCTCGAGTGGTTGCTGCTGCCCTGGCAGCGGGAGGCATAAAGATGAGCGAGACCATCATCCAGGCCCGCGAGGTGAACATGACCTTCACCACCCGCAAGGGGTCGTTGACGGCGCTGGAGGCATTTGATCTGGAGGTGAAACCCGGCGAGGTGGTCTGCATCGTGGGTGCCTCTGGCTGCGGTAAGAGCACCTTTCTCAACATCATGGCCGGCTTTCTGCGCCCCAGCAGTGGTCAGGTACTGTTGGGTGGACAGCCCATCAATGGGATAGAGCCACGCTGCGGTATGATCTTCCAGGACTATGCCCTGTTTCCCTGGATGACGGTGTTGGACAACATCGGTTTCGGGCCTCGCCTCAAGGGCGTATCACGTGCTCAACGGCTGGAACAGGCCCGCCGCTGGATCTCCCTGGTGGGTCTGGAGGGTTTCGAGTACGCCTATCCGGGAGAATTGTCCGGTGGCATGCAACAACGGGTGGCCCTGAGCCGGGCCCTGGCCAATGATCCGCAGGTGCTGCTGTGCGACGAACCTTTCGCTGCGCTGGACGCCATGACCCGGCAGATCCTGCAGCAGGAGCTGTTGCGCGTGGTGGCGGAGACCGGCAAGACGGTGCTGTTCATCACCCACTCCATTGATGAGGCCCTGATCCTCAGCGACCGCCTGGTGGTGATGTCGGCACGCCCCGGCCGGGTCAAGGTGATCTATGACAATGATCTGCAGCGGCCCCGCAGCATGGACGTGCAGATCACCGACCGTTTCCTGGAACTCAAACGCGAGGTCTGGGATCTGGTGCAGGAAGAGGTGATGGGGTCGATGACGGCCCTACAACCGCGTTGAAGCCGCATGGACTAGTCGTGCAAGTCTTGACCCGGGTCAATTGAACTGGGCCCTGCTCCTCTCTATGTTACTAAACAGAAGTCCCCTGGAGAGCAGTCATGCAAGATCCCGTACGGCGTCATCACATTGATCTGCAGGACGATCCGATCCTCCCTGTCAGCAAACGCGGCAAAGCACTACTATCCGATCCCCTGCTCAACAAGGGAACCGGTTTTCCTGATAGTGAACGTGACGCCTTCGGGATCCGCGGCCTGGTGCCGCCCCAGGTGGTAAGCATCGATGACCAGGTGCAACGGGTGATGGAGAACTTCCACCGCAAGGACAGCGATCTCGAACGATACATCCACCTGGAGGCCCTGCACGACCGCAATGAGACCCTCTACTATCGGGTCTTGCTGCAATATATCCGTGAGCTTACCCCGATCGTCTATACACCGACCGTCGGCAAGGCCTGCCAGCACTTCGGGCACATCTACCGTCGCGCCCGTGGTATGTACTTCAGCGCTGGTGAACTGCCCTATTTCACTGACATGGTGCACAACTGGCCGGAACCGGAGGTGGACGTGATCGTGGTGACCGACGGCAGCCGTATCCTGGGCCTGGGCGACCTGGGCGCCAACGGGATGGGCATCCCCATCGGCAAGCTGGCCTTGTACGTGGTTGGCGCTGGCGTCTACCCGTGCAAGACCCTCCCGGTGCTGCTCGATGTGGGGACCGACAATGTCGCGCTGCGTGACGACCCCTTGTACCTGGGCGAGCGTATCCCGCGACTAGCGGACGATGCCTTCTTCGAGGTTGTGGAGTCTTTTGTCACAGCGGTGCAGTCCCGCTGGCCCGAGGCCCTGATCCAGTTCGAGGACTTCTCCAACAACCACGCCTTCCCGCTGCTCGAACGCTATCGGGATATGGTCCTTTGCTTCAATGACGACATACAGGGGACGGGGGCGGTGACCCTGGCCGGCTTGCTGAGCGCCCTACGGGTTTGCGGTGAGCCGCTCAGCGCCCAGCGTGTCCTGTTCTTCGGCGCCGGCTCCGCTGCCCGAGGTATCGCGGATACGATCGTCGCCGCCGCGATGGCGCAAGACGGACTCAGTCTGGACGCGGCTCGACACCTTATCTGGATGATGGATTCAGAGGGTCTCGTCACCCAAGAGCGTCTCGATCGACTGGCCCCTCATAAGCGCGATTACGCCCATAACGAGCCGCCGGCACAAGACCTGCTGGATGTCATAGGTCACGTCAAGCCCACCGTCCTGATTGGAGTCAGCAAGCAGCCAGATGCCTTCTCCGAACCGGTGATTCGAGAGATGCACAGGCATACTCGCCATCCCATCATCTTCCCCCTCTCCAATCCCACGGCCAAGGCCGAATGTACCGCAGAGCAGGCCTATCATTGGACCAACGGGGCCGTCTTGTTCGCCAGTGGTAGCCCGTTTAAGCCTGTTACAGTCGGTGGACGGATCTTCGTCCCCGGCCAGTGCAATAACCTGTACATCTTTCCCGGTGTGGGGATGGGAGCGGTCACTTTCCGTATCCGCAGGATCACGGACCAGATGTTCCTCGCCGCAGCCCGAACCCTGGCCGACCAGGTGGGGGAAGAAAGCCTCGCTGCAGGGCGGCTGCTCCCCGACCTCGGTGCCATTCGGGAGCTCTCGGCAAGAATTGCCGTCGCCGTGGGCGAGGTCGCGTTCAACGAGGGCCTGACAACGATGAAGCGCCCCCCGGATCTCCTGACCTACGTCAAGCAAAGGATGTTCTACCCCAGCTACGTCCCCTATGAGGCAGTATGAAACGTACCGTGAAGACAGTCAGGTTATTCGATCAGCCGAGCCGTATTAAAAACATAGCGTGATAGATTGTTATCACTTTTATGCGAACCAAACTCGTCACTATATTGATATGAATCTGTGTACGATCTCCCCTAACGCTTCTTGCCGCCGCCAGTCTTGCAGGCCGGATCCCTACGGCAGTCTTTGTCAGAGCAGTCGGTCAGGCCATCAGCATCATTATCGATGCCATCATCGCAGATTTCGGGTTCGATGGGTGGCGGTTGGTCGCAGACTGGGTCGCTGTTGCAGTCTGTGCTGTCGTCGCAGTCGATGAGATCATCACCATCATTGTCGATGCCGTCGTCGCATATTTCGGGGACGGGTGGCGGTGTGCCGTCGTTGAGAATCAGGAATGCATGATCTTCATCGTGGACCTTGCCGTAGCCGCT
Organism: Gammaproteobacteria bacterium; assembly: GCA_030066355.1. Classification (GTDB taxonomy): domain Bacteria; phylum Pseudomonadota; class Gammaproteobacteria; order Chromatiales; family Chromatiaceae; genus JASJBU01. Next base: position 7,256 of record JASJBU010000093.1, read on the forward strand.
GATATCACCGCGCTCATTGATGCTGGTTGCGATGTACAGGCTGTCCCAGCCATGCTGAGTGCAGTCCGTTAGGACGCACAGGTCTTGCATGCTGTAGCCGTCATACAGAAAAGCTGCAAAAGTTCCGTCGGGGAGCTGGCTGTAGCCCACGACATGGCCATCGTTGTTGATGCCATGGCCGTACGAACTGACGCCCCCGAGTGTGCCCAGGTCCTGCATACTGTTGCCGTCATACACAAAGGCGTGTTTGATGTCGTCGGGTGGAATTTCGCTATAGCCGGCCACCCAGCCGTTGTCGTTGATGTCTCTGCCGTAAGAGTCGGTTCCGCCGAGGGTGCCGATGCTCTGCATACTGTTGCCGTCATAAACAAAGGCATGTGTGATACTGCTGTCATCCGTTATGCTGGCACTGTCGCCAGTGACATCGCTCCAACCGGTGAGGTGGCCATTGTTATTGATCCCATCGGCATGGGAATGCCGACCACCCAGGGTGCCAAGGTCTTGCATGCTTTCACCGTCGTAGAGAAAGGCGTGGGAGGTATCGATGAAGGGGTCCTCGGCGCTGCTGTAGGTAATGCGCCCTGCTACCCAGGTGTCATTGTTGATCGCATACGCGAAGGAGCCAATGCTGCCCTCCGGTTTGCCCAGGTCCAGCATGCTTTCGCCGTCATAGAGAAACGCATGATTATAGAAGAAATAACTGGTAGAGCCCTGGATCTTGCTGTACCCGGTCACCTCACCATTGTCATTGATGCCTATGCCGCGCGATTCGAGACCATCGGGCGGGACACCAAGATCCTGCATGGTGGTGCCGCCGTAGAGAAAAGCGCGATCGCCATCCTCTGTCCAACTGGAGCCGGTGACCTGACGGCTGCTGTTGATGTCAGCACCCCGGGAATCGATTCCGCCCAGCGTACCCAGATCGATGATCGTGTAGTCGGTGGCCTGCGCCGATATAATACAGGCAGCGGTCGCGAGCATGCCGCTGGCGAGTACGCACAAGACGTTCTTGATTTTTTTGGGCATGATATTCTTCATCGCAATCGTCCCGGTTTCGGATTACCTTCTCTTGCCGCCGCCACCTCCAGTCTTGCAGCTCGGATCCCGTCGGCAGTCCTTGTCTTCGCAGTCCGTGAGGCCATCGCCATCGTTGTCTATGTCGTCGTCGCAGATTTCGGGCTCTGTGGGTGGCTCGGCACCCCCAGGCGCAATCGCGTAGACATCCTTGTCACCGTTGTTATCCACGGCAACGAGACTGGCATATCCGCTGACGATCACCTCAGTCGCATCTTCGTTTAACGCGGAAAACTGCATATTGTTATTGATCAGTTGCCTCGTACCGTCCTGTAGACTTGTCAGATAGATGTCATCGGTACCGCTGGTGAAGGCGACGTATTCGCTATCGTGGCTGATCGCTGGTCGACTCCCACCTCCCGCCAGGTTCGAACTGAGGATGGTTGTGGTGCCTAAACCTCGGTCACGCAGAAAAATGTCATTGATATAGCCGTTGGTATCCTGTGAGGCCAGGTTGATCGCTCCCGAGGTGAACGCGATCAGGCTGCCGTTTTCGTTGATGACCGGATCCGTAGAGTATGAATTGCCTTCAGTGCCGTCACTGGCAACACTGACGCGGGATATGCTGCCCTCATCACGGCTCCAGACGAAAACGTCCTGCTGGTCGTTGAAGTCACCGGCAATGAGATTGTCGGCCTTCGAACTGAAGGCAATCGTATTGCCGTCGGCGCTGATCGAGGGCTCGCCGCTGGCGGCATTGCCGAGATTGCCATCGCTGGTGCGGCTGACGATGGTGGTCGTGGCTTCCCACTGATCGTGCACGAACACATCGGGCGTGTCGGGCGTATCGCCATCCGCCAGGTTGTAGGAATAGGACGTAAAGGCGATATAGCGGCCATCGGCACTGATCGAAGGGTGTGAGTTGACCCAGTGGTATTCGCATCCATTGCAGGTGTCGGGCCAGGCGCAACTGCAGCCACAGGCCTCGGTGCCATCACTGGCAACGCTGACGCGATTGATGGTCGCGTCAATACGATCGTAAACAAAAATATCCGCCGAGCCGTTGGTGTCATCCGCTACCAGCTGGCTGCTGGTCGACTGAAACGCAATGTAGCGTCCATCGGCGCTGATCACCGCGTGGCCTTCGCCAGTGGAGCCATACATTGTCGTGTCGCTGCCGATATCGGATACCAAGGTCGTAGTAGCGGTTTCCCTGTCGCGTAAATAGACATGCCAGCCGCTGACATCGTGGTCGGTGAGATTGCCGGCCAGTGACGAAAACACCACAGAACGCCCGTCCGCACTGACCGCGCCGGCGCGGATTTCGCTGCCGACATAATAACTGTCACCACCGCCGGCCTGGCCATCAATGCCGATGCTTATCAGTTCGGCAACCAGGCTTGACGAGGGTTGTGCACTCGCAATCAGAATAAATCCAGCCGTAAAAACGGTGCTTCCGACCACTAACAGAAGCCTGCTTCGAAAATATGAACCAATTAAAAATAGAGACCGCATCATTCGAATACCTTTGTCTTGTCGGGAATGACTCGGTGAGTATTAGTAAATTACCATATTCATCATTGACTTACATTGACCACCGTCAAAATCTGATCATTGTCTCGGTAGTTACCGCGCCAGCGCGTTCTACAGCAATCTGCCTGTGACAGGCTGAAACTTGAGACCAAGAATTACTTGTTGATCCTAGTGTTAGGGCTACGTCCCCAATGCCATAACTGTCATTCCACTGGCGATGGTCAAGCCAAGCAAACGCCGTATTTGACTATTTTCAATGACTTTATTCCTGTCCTTAATTATGTTCGGCATTATCTGATAATGCGTCATCACAAACCCATGGGCTTACTAGCCATGTCACCAGGAAATTACTAAAAGTCTTCGCATACTAGCCAGGTGGTGGCACAGCTTTTTATCAACGGATCGGTATTTTGTATCGAAGTTGGATGCTGGGCTGATCAACATTGTCTCCAATTGCCAGGCAAGCGGACTCAATGTAGTCACGACAACCGGAGGCTGGGAATGAACATCAAATCCACCTCATATGTAATCAGTGCCTGTGTTATTTCAGTTATCACCTGCAATAATCTGGCGCATGCTGGCGGCTATACCATCATCGACCTGGGTACTTTGTTGGGTAGCGACTTTTCGCGCGCCCAGGCCCTCAATGATAGCGGTCAGGTCGCAGGTTATTTCGATGCCCCGGGAAATAACGATTATCATGCCTTTCTTTATGATGGCAATAATATGCTGGATATCGGTACTCTTGACGGTAAGGATATTATGGCCGAAGGTGTCAACAAGTTCGCTCAGGTGGCGGGAAGGGGACAAATCAGTGAAGACTACACCACCCATGCCTTTCTCTACGACGGTAGCTTACAGGATCTGGGTACGCTGGGTGGTTTGAGCTCGTATGCTTGGGCGATCAATGACCATGGTCAAGTCGTGGGACACAGCCTGACTGCAGAAGGATTCAATCATGCCTTTCTCTATATTGATGGCGCTATGCAGGATATTGGCACACTGGGTGGGGAGGATTCCTATGCTTATGGCATCAACAACCTGGGACAGGTGACGGGCGAAAGCGACCTCGCGACAGTCAGGCATGCCTTCATCTATGCAGGCGGCACCATGCAGGATCTCGGCACCCTGGGTGGCGATCTCTCAGTTGGTCATGATATCAATGACCTGGGTCAGGTAGCCGGGTACAGCCATACTGCAGACGGATTCACTCATGCCTTTCTCTATGCCGATGGTGTCATGCAGGACCTCGGCACCTTGGGGGGTGAAGACTCCTATGCAGACGGAATCAATAATTATGGCCATGTCGTGGGCAGCAGCAAGCTGCCCAACGATGATGTAGTACGCGTCGCCTTTTTATATGATGGCCAAAAGATGCACAACCTCTGCACATTGACGGAGTGTGGCAGGCATGGCTGGAGCTTGCTCAGGAGCGCGGTTGCCATCAACGATCATGGAG
>JASJBU010000094.1 GCA_030066355.1 Gammaproteobacteria bacterium
TCACGTCCCACCACAACGGACTGCAGATTCTGTTCATAGATCTCACTGCCGATACTCTGGCCGAGCAGGTTCATCACATCCTTGTTCAGGGTCTCTCCCACCACACCACGAATATCATAGGCACGGAAGATGCTCGCAGCGAGTTCGACGGACTCCGCCGAAACGGCGGGCATCGTGAGTGGCGAACCCGCCTGCTGCGCGACGACCACGCCGGTGTCCGGCACACCGAACGAAGTCGTTGCCTTGTTCAGTTTGGCCACATTCACCCGATGCTCCTTTATCTGATGGTAGAGTACATCGATCATCGGCTGCATGTTTCCCAGCTTCGCGGATTGCCGCTTTGGCGGTCGCCCGACCAGCAGTGATTCCACCAGGGAAAGGACATTGCGTTGATCCCGTTTCAAGGCGCTCGCGACAGACCTGACCAGGAGCGCCCACAACACCGAAAGCAGCACGACCAGCGTCGCCGCAGCGATCAGGATCAAGCCATTGTGCATACTGATGAGCGGGGGGGGTGACGCCCAATAATCCACTTGCCAGATACTGCCATCGATGGGCAGACTACCATCAGGCGCCGACTGCTGAGGTCCCTCCGGTATGGTTTGCACCAATACGAAGGGATTGGCATCAGGTGCCTTTTGACGAATCGCAACACGCCCGCCGTAATCGCTGACACTCTCCAGGGCCGTGCGCAATTCTTCGACCGGAAAGGCCGCATGTATCAAGCCGGCGAGCGGACCGGTACCTTGTGCCCTCACGCCGACCACGAAACTGATGTACTGGTGGGGCGTTTTAAACTGATGAACCTCTGCGGCCAATACCCCAGTGCGTTTCTCCGCCAAGCGCAACTGGGCGATAGAAGCAAATCCCATGTGGGGCACAGCGCTGGTATCGGGTTCATTGAGGCCTACCGGGAGGAGCCGAACCCGCAGGACCCCGGGTAGTGCATGTCGCAGGTGATTTTCTCTGGCCGCGATTTCCTCTGCAGCACCCCTCTGCATGAGTGCGGAAAGCGCGGGCTCGCTGGCAAGACTATTGAGGACTTTCTTCCTCATCAGGTTGACCTGAGACAGCCTCCCTGCAACGCCCTGTACCCCGGCCTGGATCTGCCCAAGGTTTGATGACCTTTCGGCCAGCTGAAACTGATAGTAGATGGCAGACCAGACGCCGATCGTGATCACTATCAGACTAACGACCGCCAACAGCCAGTACCAGCCTAGTCCATGACCGGTTTTCTCCAGACCTTTCTCTACCGTCTGGCGTTTGGATTCCATTTTCATTTACTGATTACTCAAGAATGTGATTTCTAAGCCAGTATGGCCATAGGGGATTGATTCTGCCGAATGTTAGGAATTTCATTCATAAAACACCGCCTGTTCCATGGTGACAGTTATATCAGCCCCGAACGGTACGATAGCGTTTGGTGATCACTGCCCCGAGTTGCTCAGCCAACTTGATCTTGGACATCATGGGCAAGGCCTCACGCCCTCCATCCCAAAGCAGGAGCAGGGCATTTTCATCGCTCTCAAAACCGCCTTTTTCGGACCCCACATGATTGGCTGCGATCAGGTCCACACCTTTGCTGATCCGCTTGGCCTCCGCGTAGGCCTCTAAGCCCTCGGTTTCGGCTGCGAAACCGACGGTAAAGGGACCTTGCTCCAGAGCGGCAACCTCGGCAAGTATGTCGGGATTCGCAACCAGTTCCAGATTCACACTCGCCGACGTTTTTTTGATCTTCTGCGGCGCCGGAGCAAGTGGACGATAATCCGCCACTGCCGCCACACCAATGAAAATGTCGCAGGTCTCGACGCGGGCCATCACGGCACCCTGCATCTGTGTGGCCGTTTCCACATCCACCCGTTCCACACCGACCGGTGTCGGCAGCACGACAGGCCCGGAAACCAGACAGATTTCCGCTCCTAGTTCACATAACACCTGGGCCAATGCATATCCCATGTGTCCCGAACTCCGGTTGCCGATAAAACGCACCGGATCTATCGGCTCCCGGGTCGGCCCGGCGGTCATCAACACCCTGACACCCTGCAGGGGTCTGTCCGCATAGAGCGACACGACCTTCTGAAGTAAATCCTCCGGTTCCAGCATTCTACCGGGGCCCACCTCGCCACAGGCCTGCAAACCCGCATCCGGCCCCCAGATTTCTACTCCCCGTACCTCGAGACGCCGGCAATTCTCCCGGGTCGCCGGATTGAACCACATGTGCTGATTCATGGCGGCTGCCAGTTTGATCGGTGCCTGTGTCGCCAGACAGAGGGTCGAGAGTAGATCGTTGGCCAACCCACACGCCAGACGGGCCATAAAGTCTGCACTGGCAGGCGCCACCAGAATCAGGTCTGCCCAGCGTGCCAGCTCTATGTGGCTCATGGATGATTCCTGGTCAGGATCCAGCAGTTCGGTGGAAACCGCATGTCCGGTAAGCGCCTGAAAGGTCAAGGGGGCAATAAAAGCCTGTGCCGCAGCGGTCATCACGACCCGCACAGAGGCGCCGGAACGCTGGAGTTCCCGCAGCAACACAGCACTCTTATAGGCCGCAATACCACCGGTCACTCCCAGCAAGATTTTTTTTGCCTCTAAGCCAGACATCATATTTTGTCAAAATGACGGATTCTTGGCGACTAGAGTACCTCATGAGACAGCAGTCTCTCAACTACTTGGGTTGGAAAACGAGTGAACACTTACTCAATTCTTGACTTTCATGACAGCCATGCCTCCCTGTCCAGCGCCTGTGGCTAAAGAAGCCGCCCCAGAGACCGCCAAGGACAGCAGCGCAACAGGGAAACGAAAAGTCTCAACCGATGCCCATCACAGACTGGCCGATCCAGGAACGGCCCAGGGAAAAATTACTGAAAAGAGGCGCGGAAGCCCTGTCCGACGCGGAGCTGCTGGCGATCTTTCTGCGTACCGGTGTCGTCGGCAAGACAGCGGTCGACCTGGCCCGCGATCTGCTTTTGGAGTATGGCGACCTCAGGCACCTGCTGGCCGCCGATCTGCAGCGCTTTTCCAGCAGCAAAGGCCTGGGACCCGCAAAATACGTCCAACTCCAGGCGGTTCTCGAGATAGGACGCCGCTACCTGCAAGAGGATCTGCAGCGCCAAGTAACACTGCACAACCCCAGCGACTGCGGTGCATACTTGCAGGCCAGACTCCGCCACTACCCCTACGAGGTCTTCGCCTGCCTGTTTCTCGATAACCGGCATCGGGTGATCGAATTCGAGGAACTGTTTCGAGGCACCATCGACGGCGCCAATGTACACCCCCGTGAGATCCTGCGGCGTTCACTGCTGCACAATGCTGCCGCACTGATCCTGGCCCATAACCACCCCTCGGGGGTCTGCGAACCCAGCGCCGCAGACCGGCGCATCACCCAACGCCTGCAAGACGCCCTCGCCCTGGTGGATATCCGGGTGCTCGACCATTTCATCATCGGTGAGGGACCGCCGGTCTCCATGGCGGCGTTGGGTCTGCTGTAGCCTGATAAACCTGGGTTAAGCAGGTGTACCCTACAGCCTTAGACAAACTTGCCTGAACCGCCCCACTCTGGTATAAATACGCGCCTTTCGCCCCAGGGATCATTTTTAGAGGTTTTGACCATGTCAAAAGTCTGCCAGGTAACCGGTAAACGCCCAATCTCGGGAAACAATGTTTCTCATGCGCACAACAAAACCAAACGCCGCTTTTTACCGAATCTGCACACCCACCGGTTTTGGGTTGAGAGCGAGAAACGCTGGGTCCGTCTGCGGGTCTCATCCAAGGGCATGCGGATTATCGACAAAAAAGGCATCGACAGCGTATTGACCGACCTCCGCGCACGCGGTGAGAAGGTCTGAGAGGAGATAGCATCATGCGTGACAAAATCAGACTCGTTTCAAGCGCCGGTACCGGCCATTTCTACACCACCACCAAAAACAAGCGCAATCAACCGGGCAAGATGCAGATCAAGAAATTCGATCCCAAAGCCCGCAAGCACGTGATCTACAAAGAGGCCAAGATCAAATAACACCTATCAGATCCTGGGACGCCGAAAACCCGCTACATAGCGGGTTTTGTTTTTTTATCGCACGCGGCATCTCACGGCGCCCTTTCGAGCAGCAGACTGCCAGTTTGGTGAACCCGGCATTGCCATCCCGGTGCTATCCAGGTGGTCGCTACCGTGTCAGTGATCAGGGCCGGGCCGTCAAATCCCTGCCCGGACGCCAGATCGTCCCTTTCATAACAGGGAACCGCTCCCTCCACCCCGTACAACTCAACCAGACTCCGCGCCTTACCCTCGACCCGCGAACCGACGGCCTCCAGTGCGACAGGATGCCCAGGGCCCTCCAGGGCAGCCCGTAGATTAACCAACTCCACCGGTGTGTCCATGCGATGACCGTAACGCTGGACGTGTCGGTCATGGAAATCGCTCTCGGTCTGCCGGCAACCCGTCCAGGGCAGACTCAGGGTATAGGACTGCCCCCGATAACGTAGATCGAGCGCATAGCGAATCTCGACCTGATCCACCGCCACCCCTTCGCTCACCAATTCAGTCAATCCACCCTGGGCCAACTGCCGTAACTCATCTTCGAGCTGCCGTTCATCGAGCTCGCGCAGCAACCCCAAGCGGGTTCGTACCCGTTGCCGGCCCGGACGGGCGACCAGCATGCCCAGCGCGGACAGCACCCCAGCCTGCACCGGGACCATGGCGGAACGCATGCCCAGGGCGTCCGCCAGGGCGCAGACATGCAAGCCACCCGCCCCGCCGAAGGAGGCCAAAGTGAAGCCCCGCGGGTCCACGCCACGCTGCACCGAGATCACCCGCAGGGCTCGGGCCATGTGCTCGTTGGCGACCCGGATTATTCCCATTGCCGTGTGCTCCAGGGTCTGACCCATGGCATCCGCGAGGCGACCCACCGCCTGCCGGGCTGCCTCGACATCGAGCGTCATCCGTCCTCCCAGAAAGGCATGGGCCTGCAGTCTGCCCAACAGCAGGTTGGCATCGGTGACCGTTGCTTGCATCCCGCCGCGTGCGTAACAAGCGGGACCCGGATCGGCACCGGCTGACTCAGGACCAACCAACAACATACCCCCCGCATCCAGCCGGGCGATGGAACCGCCTCCCGCACCGATAGTGTGCATATCGACCATCGGCACCGCCACCGGCCAGGGACCGATACGTCCTTCGCGGGTCAGACGTGGCGCGCCATCGAGCAATGCCACATCCGAGGAGGTACCTCCCATATCGAAGCTCAGCAGCCTGCTCCGCCCTGCGGCAGCGCCCACATAGCCCGCTCCGACCAGTCCGCCGGCGGGCCCGGAAAGCAACATGCGCACCGCCTGGTGGGCCGCCTGTTCTGCGGCGATCGCTTCCCCCGAGCTCTGCATCACCGCCACCCGGGCGTCGGGCAATCCTTCACACAGACATCGAATATAACCCTCAACCAGAGGACCGAGCCAACTGTTCAGCCAGGTGGCGATGCCCCGTTCATACTCTCCGATCTCGGGCAGCACTGCTGAGGAACGGGAACAGAAGACCCCGTGCGGCACCAGGGCTTCGATCCGTCTCTCGAATTCATCATCGAGATAGGCATACAGCAAATTGATCGCCACCGCCCGGGGGTGCAATTCATGCAACCGCGCTAACAGGTGATCCAGGTCGCCCTCCGTCAAAGGCTCGACCACCGAACCATCCGCGGCCAACCGCCCACCGGTCTCCACACAGAGCTCCCGGGGCACCGGTGGCGCAAGCGCTGTGGGTTGCAGATTGTAGAGCTCACGGCGCGCCTGACGGCCTATGGTTAACAAATCGCCCAGTCCGCGGTTGGTGATATAAACCGTGCGCACCCCCTTGCGCTCCAACGCTGCGTTGGTGGCCACGGTGGAACCGTGAATCACCCGCAGCCCCCGTGCATCCAGACCCATCTCACGAATCCCTTGGAGGATCGCCCGCTCCGGCGACTGTGGAGTGGAAAGTACCTTGTGGATACGCAACCTGCCGCCGTCGAACAGCACGAAGTCGGTAAAGGTCCCGCCGGTATCGACGCCGATGAGCTTCACAGGCAAGCAATCCTTCTGATAGAAAGCAGGAAAGATACCGCGAAGCGTTAGCTGATTGCCATAGGCCCATCCAACGATTGACCCATCATGGGTTTTTAAAAAAGATTGGATAGGGTATCTTGCCCCTTCGATGGAACCGCTTATCACAACCGAGAGACTCAGCCGGACGTTCCACGGGCGCAAGGTGGTCGACGGACTGGATTTCTCGCTGCACAGGGGCCAGATCCTCGGGCTGCTGGGACCCAATGGCGCAGGTAAATCCACTGCACTGCGCATGATCTGTGGCGACCTGGCAGCGAGCAGCGGGACAATCCGGATCTGTGGCCACGATCTGCAGGCAGAACCCATCGCGGCCAAACGGCAGCTGGGCTATCTGCCGGAGCGTCCGCCATTGCATCCCGACCAACGGGTCATTGAGTACCTGCAGGATGCCGCCCGGCTCCACCGCATACCCCGCAAGCGCCTCGACTCGGCGATTGACAACGCCATGCAGTACTGCGGGTTGGAGACGGTCAGCCGCCGTCTGATCCGCAAGCTCTCAAAAGGTTTTCAGCAGCGGGTCGGGATCGCCCAGGCGATCCTGCACCAGCCTGCTTTGATCATCCTCGACGAACCCACCGACGGTCTGGATCCCACTCAACTGAGGGAAGTGCGGGAGCTGATCCGCAAGCTGGCCGAAAATGCCGGGGTAATCATTTCGAGTCATATTCTGCCGGAGATTCAGAACCTGTGTCAGCAAGTGTTGATTCTGCAGGATGGCGTTACCGTCTATGCAGGCGCTATCACCCCACCCGAGACACAGAGTCTGAAGCTATGGCTGGCGCACCCCCCTGAACTGGACCAGCTGGCCGCCCTGCCCATGGTGAGCGAAGCGCAACAGCTGCACAGCGACTACTTTCAGCTCATCCTTGAGGCCCAGACAGATCCCAGCCTGTTGGCCAGCCAGATCGTGGAAAGGGGCTGGGGTCTGAAAGCGCTGACACCGCAATCCCTCAGTCTGGAACAGATCTTCATGCAGGCGACCAGCGGGGCCGGCAATCCATGACCTGGAGCTTGGCACGCATGGAGTTTTCCCGCCTGATGCGCACTCCGCTCGCCTGGGTGATCCTGGCGCTTGCGCTGTTTCTGCTCAGTTGGCGTCTCCTGGAGACCCTGGAAACCTTCAGTGGCCTGACGATCGGCACGCTCAACCGGGGACTGACCCATCACCTCAGCCTGCAGCTGTACGGTTTCGCGGCGGTCTTGATCCTCTTTGTCACGCCGCTGTTGACCATGCGTCAATTCAGTGAAGCCTTCCGTAACGGCAGCTACAGCCTGTTGAGCAGCGCACCACTCAGCCTGTCAGAGATCCTGTCCGGCAAGCTGCTCGGGATCATGGCATTTCAGGTGTTGTTGATTCTGATGCCCCTGGCCCTCAGCCTCTCCTTGATCCCGGGCACTTCCCTCGACCTCGGGTTACTGGCCTCCGCCACCCTGGGACTGGCCCTGCTCGGCACCTGCTTCGCGGCCATCGGCATCTATTTTTCGGTCCTCAGCGAAACCCCGGCACTCGCTGCAGCCGGCAGTTATGGCAGCCTGCTGCTGCTCACCTTACTGGGTGAAGACAGCCTGGGAGAACTCGGCGGCAACCTGCATCTGCTCGGCTGGCCCGCTCATTACCTCCATCTACAGTTGGGATTGGTGCGCAGTATCGATTTGAGCTATTTCCTGCTGCTGACCCTGGTCTTCCTGGGCCTGGCATTGCATCAACTGGAGCGGAGGCGCATGGCATGATCACACGCTTGCTGCAACGCCTCAACCAGCTCGCTTCCCCACTCTTGTTGCTCGCCATTCTGATTCTGGGACTTTGGCTCAGCCGGCTGTTTCCGCTGCAATGGGACTGGACCCGCCAGGGCAGCAACTCATTGAGCGCCACCAGCGTTGCCGTGCTGGAAAGCACGACAGGACCCATCGAGATCCGCGTATTTGTGGTAGACAATCCTCGAATCCATGCCCGGATCGAGCGCTTCCTGGCGCGTTACCGGCAACACAAACCTGACCTGACGTTTCACTTCGTGGACCCGGCACGACAGCCCGACACAGCGCGCCGCCAGGGCATCAGTCTCGCCGGTGAGTTGATTATCGCCTACCGAGGCCGCGAAGAGCGTTTGCAACGACTCGACGAACAACACCTGACCCAGGCCATACAACGCCTGCGACAACGCCACACCCGGTGGATCGCCAGCCTCAGCGGACATGGCGAGCGCAGCCTGATCGGCCAGGCCAACCATGACCTGGGAGAATTCGGCAAGCGGCTCAGCCAACAGGGCTACCAGGTGGTCGAGCTGGATCTGACCGAAGCTCCGACGCCACCGGAAAACACCAGCCTGTTGGTCATCGCCTCTCCCCTCAAGTCACTCTTGGAGGGCGAGCTGAGACAACTACAGGGTTATCTGCAACAGGGTAAAAACCTGCTGCTGTTAGTGGATAGTGACCGCCCTGGCGTATATCAACCACTGCTCGATCTGCTGAACCTCCGACAGCTCCCCGGTACGATCGTAGATGCCAACGTCAGGCAACTGGGCATCGACAATCCGGCAGTGGCATTGGTCTCGGACTACCCTGAGCACGAGGCCACCCGTGAATTTGACTTGATCAGCCTCTATCCGCAGGCTACCGCGCTGCAAGTCAGCGATGCGGCGGACTGGCAGATCACCCCACTGCTGCAGACCCTGAGCCGCTCCTGGAACGAGACCGGCCCACTCAAGGGGGAGATCCAACGGGACCCTGGGTTGGGTGAAGAGTCCGGTCCCCTGACCATCGGCTATGCGTTACAACGCAGCGACGGCCAGCAAAGAGCCCTGGTGATCGGCGACGGGGATTTCCTCTCCAACAGCTATCTGATGAATGCCGGCAATCTGGACCTGGGCCTGGCTCTGATCCGCTGGTTGACGACGGATGATGAAATGCTCGGTATCCCCGCCGAGGCCCCCAAAGACCGGGAATTACGCCTCTCCCCCCTGCTTCAGGCCATCATCGGCCTGGGCTGGCTGGTCGTCGCACCCTGTCTGCTGTTGATCACCGGGGGCATCATCACCTGGCAGAGAAATCGGGCCTGAGATGAGCCGGCGCACCCTGATCAATCTTCTGCTGTTTCTGGCGGTCGGTCTGCTGGGGCTGCTGACCTGGCGGCTGCAACCCCAACCTCTCCCTGCGCTGACCGAATTGCATCCCGAGCAAATCAAACAGATCGTCATCAAGGATCGAGCAGGCCGGGAGATCCGGCTGACCCGCCAGTCCGGCGGATGGCTAGTGAACGGGAGCCCCGCCGATACCGAACGAATCGACCAGTTGCTGGGGCTCTGTCACACACCCAGCCTGAAACGGTTTCCCGCACCGGCGGACAATCTGCAGCAGTTCGGACTGGCCCCCCCGATGATCCTGCTGCAACTGAATGACCTGATCCTCGCCTTCGGTTCGACCGATCCCGTCCAGGGATGGCGTTATGTGAGGATCGACAATCAGATCCATCTCATCGGTGACGGCTTCCACCACCATCTGACTGCGGCCCCCAGCGAGTATCGGGCGGAGCAATAATGCCGGAACTGCCTGAGGTCGAAACCACCCGTCGGGGCATCGCCCCGCATATCCTGCGGGCCAGGGTCTCTGGGGTGACGATCCGCCAGCCCAGGTTACGCTGGCCCATTCCCAGGGAAATCATCGACCTGCTGCCTGGCCAGCCCCTCCAGGAGGTCGGTAGACGGGGCAAGTATCTGCTCCTGGCATTCTCATCTGGCACCCTGATCATGCATCTGGGCATGTCCGGCAGCCTGCGCATCCTCGACCGGGAGGCGCCTGCAACCAAACACGACCATTTCGACCTGAGTTTCGCCAACGGCTCGATCCTCCGCCTGCGTGATCCACGTCGTTTCGGCGCCGTACTCTGGACGGGCGATCCCGCGGAAGAGCATCCACTGTTGAAAAACCTCGGTCCCGAACCCCTGGATGGCGAGTTCCATGGTGCGCATCTCCATCATCTCGGACACGCACGCCAGCTGGCGATCAAAAACCTGATCATGGACAGCAAGGTCGTGGTGGGTGTTGGTAACATTTACGCCAACGAAGCCCTGTTTCGTTCCGGCATCCACCCCACCCGACCGAGCAACCGGATTGCATTACCCCGCTACACCAGGCTGGCCGAACAGATCATCGAGGTTCTGAAAACCGCAATTGAGCAGGGAGGGACCACCTTACGTGATTTTCAGCAGGAAGACGGCCGGCCGGGTTACTTCGCCCAGTCCTTACAGGTGTATGGACGAGCCGACCAAGCCTGCTTGCAATGCGGCAGTCCGATCAAGCAGAAGACAATTGGTCAACGTTCCAGTTTCTACTGCCCCAGATGCCAGCGGTAAGCCGATACACCTTGACACTCATGCCCGCCCCTCCTAGCATGCGTGAGTTTGTTTAAGTGCCGTGAATCAATGGATATTTCCAATATACGCGAGCTGATCGCGGATGACATGCGGAGTGTCGACCAGCTCATCCTCAAACGCCTGCACTCCGATGTGGTGTTGATCAATCAGATCGGTGCATACATCGTCAACAGCGGCGGCAAGCGGCTGCGGCCCATGATCGTATTGATGGCGGCCCGGGCCTGTGGTTACCGCAGCGATCAGCACATCGACCTGGCGGCGATCATCGAGTTCATCCACACCGCGACCCTACTACATGACGACGTGGTCGATGCCTCAGAATTGCGCCGCAACCGGGAGACCGCCAATGCGGTGTGGGGCAACGAGGCAAGCGTGCTGGTGGGAGACTTCCTCTATTCACGGTCGTTCGAGATGATGGTGGACGTGGGTCAGATGCGGGTCATGGACATCCTCTCTCACGCCACCAATCGAATTGCCGAAGGCGAGGTGTTGCAGCTCTTGAACGTGCACAACCCGGATACCACCGAGAGCGACTATATGGAGGTCATCAAGCGCAAGACCGCCACGCTATTCGAGGCCGGCGCACGGCTCGGTGGCGTCATCTCGGGTGCCAATGCGGAGCAAGAACGAGCCATGTCCGAGTACGGCCTGCACTTGGGCATCGCCTTCCAGCTGGTCGACGACGCACTGGATTACAACTCATCGAATCAGGATATCGGCAAGAACATCGGCGACGATCTGGCCGAGGGCAAGCCCACCCTGCCCCTGATCCA
>JASJBU010000095.1 GCA_030066355.1 Gammaproteobacteria bacterium
TTGCTGCAAATGAATTCGATGCTTAAATCCATACCTAGCAAACCCGGAGCATTTGTATGAAACCCGCGGCCTGACGCAGGTCGAGAAACCACAGTGTCAGGGCCCAGAGAGTGCAGTTGCTACTGCTCCGGGACCGGGGCATTGAGGCGATCGTCTAGACCCCTCCCGCTATACCGATACCTCACTGCCACCAGGGTCAATCTTGTAATCCAAAGCACCAGGCAAGCACTCAAATAGATGGATCATAATCAACTGTTTCAGCATCAAGTCCGTAATACCCTCCAGTCGATTCTACTCGTAATCACCTTGGGGGGGCTGTGTGCCTGGCTGGCCTGGTTCATAGGCGGTCTTCCCCTAGCGGTTCTGACTGCATGCTTCATCCTGCTGGCGTATCGATTAAATCCCGTAGCATCACCTGAGATGATCATTCGATTATTTCGTGGTCGGGCCTTGAGTCCTTCTCAGGCACCGGAGCTCTATCATTTGCTGTATGGATTGTCAGAGAAAGCCGGGTTGCATAAGGTGCCGATGCTCTTCTATCTGCCGTCCAACGTGATGAACGCCTTTACCACCGGTTCACCGGATAACGCAGCCATTGGTCTGTCCGACGGCGTGTTGAGACGCTTGAACATGCGTGAACTGGCCGGCGTATTGGGCCATGAACTCGTACACATCGTCAATCAGGATACTCGGATGATGGCGTTTGCTGATCTGACAAGCCGGATAACCAGCCTATTTTCACTGGGTGGGCAACTCCTGCTCATCATCAATCTTCCTCTCTTACTGTTCAGCGGCGCGTCATTACCTTGGGCACCGATTATGCTGCTTCTGGCTTCACCCATCCTCAGTGCTCTGGTCCAATTGGCCCTCTCCCGCAATCGCGAGTATGACGCCGACCTTGGCTCAGCCAAGTTGACCGGCGACCCTCTGGCACCGGCATCCGCCTTGCGAAAGATGGAATATCCACACTACAGCCTCTTTTCACAAATCATTCTCCCCGGGCCACGCATCCCGGATCCATCATTACTGCGCACTCACCCGCCCAGTGACGAACGCATCAAGCGCTTGGTAGAACTTGCCGAGAGCCTCCCGATTACCGAACAGGCGATAAACACCCATCCCAAACTCAACCACCTGGTTTCGGTGCGGCCGCTGCGCACAGGTTGGCACCGCAACGGCATGTGGTATTGAACAACCCATACCTTTAGGAAACGGCAAAACTTTGTAGCTGACATGCGGTTGATGATAAAAAAACCATTCCCAATCTAACCGAAGGCCAACCACATGCCCCAGGACTCTTTGCAAGACCTCAACCAAAAACTCAAGAAGTTTGCCCAGATTCGAGACTGGGAACAGTTCCATAGCCCGAAAAATCTCTCGATGGCCTTGATCGCGGAGTGTGCAGAACTGGTCGAGCATTTTCAGTGGCTGACCGAGGAGCAAAGCCTGAATCTGCCCACCGAGAAGCGGGAGGCCGTTGCCCTGGAAATGGCCGATATCCTGATCTTCCTGATCCGATGTGCGGAGCGTCTCGATATCGACCTGATCGACGCCGCTTACCGGAAGATGGTTATCAATGAAGCACGTTACCCTGCAGATAAGGTGCAGGGCGATGCACGCCGCGCGTCCGAATACGATTGAATGATAGAGCCGGGTTCAACGACAGAGACGCAAGCGGCGCTGCAACTCCGCCAATCCCAGTTTGCGTAATTTCTCAATATTTCCCAGTGGTATCCGTTCGGGTTCAGGGTAGTTCGCCAGTACCCTTTCCAGTGATGCCTCCCGAAGCAAATGAAACATGGGGTAGGGCGAACGGTTGGTGTAATTGGCGGGGTCGTTCCGGTCGACCCCCGCAAAACAGTAGTCGGGATGAAAACTCGCAAGCTGCAGGATGCCCTCCAGCCCCACATCCGTGACCGCCTGCTCTGCGGAATCGAGCAATCCAAGATAGGTTTCAAAGGCCCTCAAACCATAGGGTACGATCAACAAACTGGTCTCTACCGCCTGTTCCGGCGCATCGAGCAGGGCATCCAACTCAAGTAACAACGCCCGATAAATCTCCTCAGGTTCAGAGTCCATACACACCTGGTAACGGATGCGGCCCTGCAACAACGGCTCTCTGGCAAAGGGGCAGAGGTTCAGACCCACCACCACCGTACGCACCCACAATTCCGTTACCTTGATATAACGCTGTGTGTCCATTGAGTTTCTATGAAACCCACACCGGCATGCCCAGCGAGAGATGACCCTGCCCATCATGGTTAAGATTTTGCCCGAAATAGACCTTATTTCCCTTTCGCCGATAGCTGGACAGGGTTTTCAACGGTTCCATACCTTTATCACCCGTAGTCGGATCGATGGTGGTAATCACGCACCGTGAACAGGGTTTAATCAGTCGCAGGCCGAGTGTACCGATCTTGATCCTGGACCAAGTGTCCTCGGCATAAGGTGCACACCCCGTAACGACCAGGTTGGGGCGAAAACGACCCATTGTGATGGGTTCAGTCAACCGCCGATTGAGGTCAGTCAGAGATCCCTCGGAAATCAACAAGAGCGGGAAACCATCTGAAAATGCGGTCTGGTCCTGCGCTTCTGCAAAGGTTTGATCGACCGGCCTGAAATGGTCATCCGGCATGTAGACCAATCGACAGGGACGCTCCAGAAAGCCCGAAAACCAAGCCATCGCCTCTGCTCCACAGTCCCAGGCCACGCAGGTATGATCCCAGACCTTCACCCTCGTTTCAGCACCGCCAGATGGTCGCAGAGGAAGGGAAAGAGCATCCTGTCCCGCTGCCTGCAACACCAGTTCAGCATTGTGAATCTGTTGGTCGATCAACGCCATCCTTGGCAATTGGCGCTGACTCAGAAACAGTCCATCAGCATCCACGAGCATCCAGCGCCGGTCGAACGTCAAGCCAAAGGAATCCACGACGGAATCTTGTAATGAA
The DNA here is from genome assembly GCA_030066355.1 of Gammaproteobacteria bacterium. Lineage (GTDB taxonomy): Bacteria > Pseudomonadota > Gammaproteobacteria > Chromatiales > Chromatiaceae > JASJBU01. The sequence continues at coordinate 2,949 of JASJBU010000095.1, forward strand.
ATCCCCGGCAGTGACTTGACCGGGTAGATGAACAATCCGGAGAGCTTGATATCAGTCATTCAGCGTATCCTCCAGCCCTGATGTATCACACGATATCGACGCAAACTTCATTCCTCCCGGTTCCTGCCGATAGCCTGGGAAGCAATTTATTACACAATCCCATCGACTTTCTTAGGCCAGTGGCAGACGAGGTAAACAGTATGGATATCGTGCCCTATCTTAAACTCATGGTGCAAAAAAATGGATCGGATCTGTTTTTCAGCACCGGTGCGCCACCGAATCTGAAAGCTGAGGGCGAAACCAGGCCGATCGGCTCATCACCGCTGCAGCCCGGCCAGGTGCGCAAACTGGCTTATGGCGTGATGAGCGATGAACAGATCAAGGAGTTCGAATCGACCTTCGAATGCAATCTTGCGATCTCCATACAAAAACTGGGACGCTTTCGAGTCAACGTGTTCAAGCAGCGGGGCGATGCTGCGATGGTCATCCGCTATATCAAAGGCGTGATCCCACCAGTCGAAAAGCTCAACCTGCCGATCATCCTGAAAGAACTGATCATGGAGCCTCGAGGTCTGATCCTGGTCGTGGGCTCTACCGGGTCCGGTAAATCGACCACCTTGGCTTCGATGATCGAACACCGTAACCAGCACAAGGCGGGACATATCTTGACCATCGAGGACCCCATCGAATACCTCTATACGCACAAGAAATCGGTGGTGGATCAGAGGGAGGTCGGCATTGACACCCTCTCATATGAAAATGCCTTGAAAAATGCCATGCGCGAAGCACCTGACGTAATTCTGATAGGTGAGATCCGCGATATGTTTACCATGCAACATGCCGTGGCCTATGCCGAGACGGGTCATCTCTGCCTTTCCACCCTGCATGCCAACAACGCCAATCAGGCCCTTGACCGGATTGTCAATTTCTTTCCGGACAGTGCGCAAAATCAACTCTACATGGATCTGTCACTCAACCTCAAGGCCGTGATCTCACAACGCCTGGTAAAGGGTAAGAATGGACAACGATTGCCGGCGGTAGAGATCATGCTGCTCACGACCTACATCTCCGAACTCATTCAGAAGGGGGATATCCATGCCATCAAAGAGGTCATGGAACAAGGGACGGAACGCGGCATGCAGACCTTTGACCAATCCCTCTACTCGCTCTACCAGGAGGGCAAGATCACCCTTGAAGAGGCCTTGCAACATGCAGATTCACGTAACAACCTATCGCTCAAGATCCGCCTTTCAGACAGCGGTGACCTTGAGGTTCCCGGGGGACTGAGCATGAAAGAAGAGGGTTTCTAAACAGGCGCTGGATCACTCCGGAACCGACAGTCTCCCTCCAACTGGCTTTGCGCTACTGATAACCGGCATAATAGACTGAACTGTAGGAATTACCGGATTTACCACCCATGCCAGCACAACAAAATGACCCTTGTATCACAATTCTAACCAAACTGCCCCCGCTGAAGATGGATACCCAAGCCATCTCGGATGACTTTCAGCGCTATTTTTCCCACACTCTGGGGCGCGACAATCAGTGCACATCAGGCCATTATCCATACCAAGCGATGGCCATGGCTTTACGTGACCGCTTGATCGAACGCTGGAAGAATAGTGCACGCACCTATGAAGAGACTGACTGCCGACGCACCTTTTACCTGTCGCTGGAGTTTCTCATGGGACGGGCGCTCAGCAACACCATGTTGAATCTGGGGGTCACCGATCAGGTTACCCAGGCTCTGTACGATCTGGGCATCAAGCTCGAAGAAATCGAGGATAACGAACCCGATGCGGGCCTGGGCAACGGCGGCTTAGGCAGGCTCGCCGCCTGTTTTCTGGATAGCTGCGCCACCTTACAACTCCCGGTGAGGGGTTACGGCTTGCGCTATGAATACGGCATGTTTCGTCAGCATATTGAGAACGGCCGACAGGTCGAGGATCCTGACCACTGGTTGCGCGACGGAAATCCCTGGGAATTGGAACGTCCGGAATACACACAGCGTATCCACTTTGGCGGTCATGTGGAATATGTCGACGGTTCGCCGCGCTGGGTCGACACCCACGATGTGCTCGCGGTGCCTTACGACATCCCTATCCCCGGCTACCGAAACGGCACGGTCAACACCTTGCGACTCTGGAAAGCAGCTGCCACCGACGAATTCGATCTGGATGAGTTCAATGCCGGTGGATATACGGAATCGGTGGAGGCCAAGAACAACGCCGAACACATCACCATGGTCCTCTACCCGAATGACGCCAGTGAAAACGGCAAGGAACTGCGCTTGCGTCAACAGTACTTTCTGGCGTCGGCCAGCCTCAAGGATGTGCTGAGAGAATGGCGCGAATCTCATATTGATTTCGCAGATTTCGCCGAAAAGAATTGCTTTCAACTCAATGACACCCATCCCAGCGTGTCGGTGGCTGAACTGATGCGCCAATTGATGGATGAACATGGATTCAGCTGGGATGCCGCTTGGGCCATCACCAACCGGACCATGGCCTACACCAATCATACCCTGTTGCCGGAAGCGCTCGAACGTTGGCCGGTGCGACTCTTTCAAAACCTATTACCTCGGTTGCTGGACATTATCTATGAGATCAATGCCCGCTTTCTCAGCCAGGTAGCGCTCCATTGGCCTGGGGATACCGATCGGATGCGCCGTATGTCGATCATCGAAGAAGGACACGAACGGATGGTCCGCATGGCTTACCTGGCGATTGTCGGCAGCTTTTCGGTCAACGGGGTTGCCGAGCTGCACACCCAACTGCTGAAGGACGGCCTGTTCCACGATTTCTTCGAACTCTGGCCGAATAAATTCAACAACAAGACCAATGGGGTCACACCACGTCGTTGGCTCGCCGGCTGCAATCCGGGTCTGCGCACCCTGATCAATGCCTCCATCGGTGAAAGCTGGATTTCTGACCTGCCGGACCTGGCCCAGCTCGAGCAGCGGGTAGACGATCCTGAATTTCGCGAGCAATGGCAACGCATCAAGCAGGAGAATAAGGCCCGACTCGCCAAATTGGTCAAGCAAGACTGTTATGTGGATTTCGACTGTAACGCCATGTTCGATGTGCAAGTCAAGCGCATCCACGAATACAAACGCCAGTTACTAAATATCTTACATGTCATCCATCTCTACAACCGCATCAAACGAGGACAGACGCAAAACTGGACGAAACGTTGCGTGCTGATCGGCGGCAAGGCTGCGCCGGGTTACCAGATGGCGAAATTAATCATCAAACTGATCAACAACGTGGCCAAGGTGGTCAACAACGATCCCGACGTTGGGGATCTGCTGAAGGTGGCATTCCTGCCCAATTACCGGGTGTCTGCCATGGAGATCATCGCCCCCGGCACCGACCTTTCGGAGCAGATCTCTACGGCCGGCAAAGAGGCATCGGGCACCGGCAATATGAAATTCATGATGAATGGCGCAGTGACCATCGGCACCCTCGATGGCGCCAATATCGAGATATTGGAGGAGGTGGGAACGGACAACTTCTTCCTGTTCGGCCTTACCACCCTGGAGGTGGCGGAGCTTCGCCCCCACTACAACCCGAATACCATCATCGACAGTAACCCGGATTTCCAAAAAGTCATGCTGTTGCTGGAAAGCGGCTACTTCAACCAGTTCGAACCGGGCCTGTTCGATCCGATCATCGAATCGATCCGCAATCCCTACGACCCTTGGATGACCGCGGCTGATTTTCGCAGCTATGTCAATGCCCAGCATGAGGCGGCGCTAGCCTATCTGGACCAGGATCTTTGGGTACGCATGAGCATCGTTAACTCCGCCAAGAGCGGTCGCTTCTCCACTGATCGGACTATGCAGGAGTACAATCGGGATATCTGGCATCTGGATGCCGTGCCGATTGAACAGCCCAGCAACGGCAGTTAAGACGATTGGCTGGCACGACCCGTTGTTGGATCTACCGCAGCCCGCGACGGGCCGAGATGTACCTCTATCTAAGAGAAGAGAATCAATTCGAGGTAGTCCCCAAACCTCTGTTGAAGCGATTTGGCACACCCGTCTTGGTCATGGAACTGGAACTTCACCCACAACGGCAACTGGCCAGGGAGGATGTGGAGAGTGTAGTGAACAATCTGCAGACCCAGGGTTTTCATCTACAGATGCCGCCAGAAATCAGGCCCGACCTCTATTTGGGAGATTGAAGACAAAGATTTTCAGTAATGAGGGGGAGGGGGCTCGCGGACCTCTCCTGCCAGGGGTGATGCGCTGACCGCCTTGAGCCGCTGCCGAAGCTCCTCGATCGCAAGCTGCATGGTTTCGATCGTCAGTTGCTGCTGTTGCAGGGCTTGGTTGAGAGACTGGATCGCCTCCTCCTGAAAGGTCACGCGACTCTCCAATTCGATGAGCCGCTCTTCGCTCATTTCGGGTAACGATCATCAAGGTTGGCGGGGCAGAGCACATTTCGCATGATCCCGATCAGGTCCAACAACTGGTGATTGCGGATCCGATAAAAGATACGGTTGGCCTCTTTTCGTGAGACCACGATATTTTTGTTTCGCAACTGCTCCAGATGCTGGGATATGTTGCTCTGTGAGGTACCGGTCCGCTCCACGATCTCACCGACCGATAGTTCACTCTCTCCCAATGAACAGAGTATTTTCCAGCGTAAAGGATGAGCCATTGCTTTTAGCGCATTGGCGGTCAGCGCAGTATCTTCCTCTTCTGATATTTGCGGATCATTGGGTTCGTTCATTACTTCACTCCTCTTGTCGCGTTCTGTCATCCTTGAGGCCTGCGACATGCTTACATCTTGGACATCAACTAACAGTCGTTGCGGCATCCATGGCGCGCGTATAGCCGGTCATATCCTTGGCGATACAAATAATATGGCTGATCTCACCGTCACTGTCTGTTACGGCAGTTCGTGAAAACAGGATCGGCACACGACGATTGTCTTTGGCAATGAAGCGTGCTTCGATACGACTCAACGCCCCTGTCCTTATCAGGGCCTCAAGCCAGGTACCAAAAAACGCCCCGGCCTGCTCTTCTTCTTCCTCTTCGAAGACATCGCCAATAGACATTTTTTGAAGGTCTTCTTCAGTGTAGTCCAACATCTGGCAGGCAGCAGGATTAGCCGAATCAATCTTGCCTTCAGGATTCAGTACCAGGAGCGCCTCACCCATGTGTGTAAGGATATTCTCCAAGTGCTGCTTGGCGGCCGCCAGTTCAGCGGTTCGTTCCGCCACCTTTTGTTCCAGCAGCAAGTTCATCTGCCGCTCTTTTTCGATCAGACGGAAATAAGTGCTTATCTTATTGAGTAGTTGGTTGTCATCGATCGGCTTGAGCAGATAATCGACCCCCCCAACCTCGTAACCTTTTTGCTGGAACTCCTCGGTCTTGAATGCAGCAGTGAGGAATATGATGGGGATATCTTTGGTTTTCTTGCGAATCTTCAGCATCGATGCGGTCTGAAAACCATCCATTTCGGGCATTTGTACATCCAGGATGATCAGATCGATATCGGACTCTTTGATCGCGATGTCGAGTGCCTGCTGGCCTGATGTGGCCTCCAGAATCTCCAGATCCATATAGCGTTCGATCAAGGTACGCAGGGTAAACAGGTTGTGCTGGTTATCGTCGACGATCAGCAGTTTGAACCCGGTAAAGCGTTTCATACGATCTGGTATGGCTATGATATCAGCTGAATCTTCAATAGTTCTTTGAGTTTTTTCGCATCAATCGGTTTTGCGATGAAGGCATCCGCCCCTTCCCGGATGCATCGCTCCCGGTCTTCTGGACCAGCTTTGGCTGACAACGCAATGATGACAAGATGTTGCAGCCCAGGTTCCCGACGAATGGCTCTGATCGTATCATAGCCATCCATCTCCGGCATCATGATATCCAACAAGACAAAGGAGAAATCGTGGTCTTCCGCCAAGGTATCCAGGGTCTCCTGACCATCTCCAGCAGCCGTGACCTCCAATCCCCAGCTCTCCAATAATGGGGTTAACGACAGTAGATTACGCAAATCGTCATCAACCACGAGCACTTTTTTACCTGAGAACTCATCGAGCATAGGGGGTGATACGGATTTGATTTTTTCCGCTTGATGTTTCATCAGGAGTGATTCTGCTGCACTGACGTCAATCATCGAAACTGTCGATCGTTCACCCGCATCAAGCTGCTTTCTACGCAACGCCAGCGGCAAGCAAAGCGTGAAGGTGGCCCCGGCGCCTTCTTCACTGTCCAGCTCGATCCGCCCATCCAGCAGCTTGGCCAGTTCACGACTGATACTCAAGCCAAGACCGGTACCCCCGTACAGCCTGCTCGTAGAACCGTCCGCCTGCTTGAAAGCATCGAAGATCAGGTCCTGCTTCTCTACCGGGATACCGACCCCCGTATCGACGACGGCGATGGCCAGTGGGCAGGAATCGATCGAATCCTGCCGGTATGCATGGATAGAAACGCCACCCTGATGGGTGAATTTAAGAGCGTTTGATAGAAAATTCTTGAGAATCTGCCGGATCTTCGCCAGATCAGAAACGACCTTTTCCGGTACGTCCTTCGAGAATTCCACTGTCAGGCTCAATCCTTTGGCATCGAACTGAGGCTTTACCAGGTCGATCAACTCTGAAATCAATTGGCGTACATTGATTTCTTCAAGATTGAAGCTGGTCTGACCGGCCTCGATCTTCGACAGATCCAAGATATTGTCGATCAACTCTTTCAGATCCACACCGGCCTCATGAATGACCCAAAGCTGCTTTTTTTGTTCCTCGCTGAGAGAACTCACCCCTTCTCGCATGATTTTCGAGAGCAATAAGATCGAATTCAACGGTGTACGGAGCTCATGACTAACATTCGCCAGAAATTCGGATTTATACCGATTTGACTCTTCCAATTGCCTTGCATGCTCTCTCTGGTTCAGCGCATGCTTGGCGTGAGTCTCCGCCAAGGATGTCAGCTTATGTCCCAGATCACGGATCTCATGAGGCCCTCGCCAGTTGAAACGAACGACTTCGTTGTTTTGCATCACTCGCCCGATCTGCTCAGTCAGAGATTCACCAAAGACCGAGATTCGCATGGCGATCCATCGCGCAGACAGAAACAAAACACCCAACGCCAATAGGGCAATGGTCAGAACCCGGATGATCAGATTATTCCGGAAGTGGGATACAGGTGATGGATCGACAGCCCTGCCGACCCATAACGGCCCGGAATCTACGGTCATGAACAGCGGCACCCAGATCACCTGCCTGCCTTTGTCCTCCCACAGAGAGAGTTTTCCTTCCGAGAAGATCTGTTCCAGCCCGTCAAAGTCTTCGAACGCGGCCGGCTCCACATCACCGGCCAGGCGTTCGGACAGATAGGAACCATCGTGCGTGACCCATAATGTGTTTCGATAGGCATTCGCCATGCCTCCGACATCCACATTGACCACTACAGCACCAATCGGCGTCATGCGATTGTTGTCTCCACGTCCAATGATGGTGCTGATGAGACGCAAGGTCATGAAACGCCGCATGTCCTTTAAACCGGCCTCAGGATCAAGGCTGATCTTGCTCACAGAAACCCCGCCAACCTCCTGCCCAACGGCCTTCTGAAAGAACTCCTTGGACGGCATATCCGGATTATGCAAGGTAGGTTCCCACTGCTGGGACCGCGGATTGAGTTCGAGCCAAAATCGCGGATTTCCCTGCAGATCGAGAAACAGGATCTGAATGATATCGATATGTCCCATGAGGATCTGGTTTACCCAGCGGGTATAACGCACCCGCGCCTGATCCATCGACTCGTCGGTGGTCTGCAGTTCTTCTCCGAGGATCAGACTGGGTTCCGGCAGTTTGGCCAACAAGCGAACCACCTCATGACGACTCGCGAGGTGCTCATCAAGATCTCGAAAATCCGCTCGTAAATTTTGCAGATGAGCCTTATGGTAAAACAGCTCAAGTCGATCGAGCACAAATGGCAGGCTGGTTGCCACCATCGCCGTCAGTGGTGCAAAACCAAACAGGAAGAGAAATAACAGGATCTGTGTACGTAACTTCAACTGCTATTCGAGCGATGTGAAAAAACAATGATGACAATCATGCAAACTCAACCGGCTCCTGTACCGTCGCTAGCGAATTCAACCTTGAGGGCTTAAACGCAACATCTTCCTCGAAACCGTCAGTCTCAATCGTTATGAGTCCTGTCGGCCAACTTCAGCTGAATGCTTTTACCAGATCCAGTACCTGGACAGCGTGACCTTTGGGCTTCACGTCAT
>JASJBU010000096.1 GCA_030066355.1 Gammaproteobacteria bacterium
CCTGAATTTGTTCGCCAATCTGCTCGCCAACTTCCGGAAAAAGATGGATGAGTTCCGCCGCAAATCGGATATCCTGGAAAAGCGTGCCCAGGACTCGATCAAAGGTAAGGAAAAACTCAATATCGCCCGTCAGCGCGCTTCCCAGGAGATGAAGGCGCGCTCCTTCGGTGAATATCTTCCACAGGCCGCCAAGGACTTTCTGGAACAGACCTGGGTCGATAAGCTGGTGTTCATCCTACTCCGTCATCCGGATGGAGAGATGAGTGACGAATGGAAGGAAGCCCTGAACATCGCCGATGAGATCGCCTGGGCCTTCGAGCCTAAAAAGACCGACAGTGAACAACAGGAGTTGGAAGATAATCTCCCTGACCTGAAAAAGGCCATCGAAACCGGCCTGTCTTCCCTTGGTGGATTTCATCAAGAGAAGAGCCACACCCTCTTCGAGTTGCTGGCCAATGCGAAGACCACGCAGCGTGTCGCAGAATCCGCCCTCAAGGAGACCGAGGTTCAACCCAAAGCAAAAGCCGCCGTTGAGCCCACACCGATCAAAGCAGCCCCTGCCAAACAGGAACCCGTGGAGGAAGAACCCGAGACCATTCCGCCCGAAGAACAGGCCATGATGGAAAAGCTGAGAAACATTCAGTTTGGCACCTGGTTCGAAATTGCCAGCGGACCCAAGGGGGAACCGCAAAAGGTCAAACTTTCCTGGCTGAGCCCGCTGACAGCTTCTTGTATGTTCGTCGACAGAGCGGGTGTGCAAACTGCCATCAAACCATTACGCACACTGGCCCAGGAAGTCATTTCCGGGGAATCCAAGATTCTGGAAGACAGCAACGATCCATTCGTCGAACGTACCCTGCATGCCATACGACGCATGTTACAGCGCTCATTGAAAACGACCGAAGAACTCGCCGATGACATCCTGAACCCACAACAAACCAGCAAAGAGTCCCGCTAATTGCCCGGCAAGGGAAGCAATCAATGAATGAACAACGAAAATCCCCCCGTAAGATTGCCAATGAAGTGCTTGAAGTGTCTGATCAGATAACAGGCACACTGCTGGGACAAGTCGTCAATATCAGTGCTGAAGGTCTGATGTTACTGAGCACACAGCAGATCAACGTCGGATCCGTCTATCAACTCGACCTGAAGTTGCCGCGTCTTATCAAAAATCACAGCAAGATCGCGTTTGGAGCGGAAGCCGTATGGTCGTCCGAAGCTGCCCAGCCCGACAGTTTCTGGACCGGCTTTCGAATGATCGATATATCCGAGGATTGTGTGCTAGCCGTCGATGAATTGATCTTCGACTGGCATGTACTTGATTAAGCCCAGCCCTGCGCATTGGCGCCAAAACTCAGTATTCTCCTGCCCTATAAAAATGCGGCAGACACTTTGGATGAATGCCTGACTTCGATAGCCCAGCAAACCCTACAAGCCTACGAACTGCTGGCGATCGATGACCACAGCACCGATCAATCATATGCCTGCGTCGCCGCCCGTGCGCGAACTGACCCGCGAATCCGCCATCTGCTCAATCCCGGACAGGGGATCGTCGCGGCCCTCAACTTCGGTTTAACCCAGTCATGCACGCCCTTTATCGTCCGGATGGATGCGGATGACAGAATGCTGCCTGAGCGTCTACAAAAGCAATACGAGTGCTTGAGAGACGACCCCCACCTATCACTTTTGGGCACCCAGGTCAGGGCTTTTGCAAGGGGGAGGATTGAGGACGGTTTCAATGAGTATCTTGCCTGGCAGAATCAGTGCCTGGAGCATCAAGACATCATCCGTGATATCTATGTCGAATCCCCATTTGCCCATCCAAGCCTTGCATTTCGGCGGGACCCAGTCATCGAGATCGGCGGCTACCGAGACGGCACCTTTCCGGAAGACTACGACTTGTGGCTGCGGCTCTATCAAACCGGTCATCTGATGAAAAAAATTCCCGAGGTGTTGCTTGAATGGCGAGACTCCCGGACAAGGACTTCGAGAACCGATCCGCGGTGCAGTAGGCAGGCATTTGACAGGATACGAGCTCACTATCTGGCGAGGGATCCCCTGTTGCTTGACCGAAAAAACAATCTTGTGGTCTGGGGAGCCGGGAGGAAGTCACGAAAACGCTGTGAGTTGTTATTGGTACAGGGCTTCGAAACCAAGGCCTGGATCGATATCGACCCGAAAAAGATCGGCAACGTCATCATACATGTACCCGTAGTGGCACCCGCTTGGTTGCGGCGGACACCGCGGCCTTTTGTCCTGGTCTATGTGAACAATCATGGGGCGAGGCAGCTCATAGGTGAATCGTTGGCGGCCATGAGCTATCGGCCGAGAGAGGATTACCTGATGATCGGCTAAGGCTAATTCACCATGCCATTGATGTTCTTTTTATAGTATCCCAGAACCTTTTCCACATAGCGCTGGGTTTCCGGGTAGGGAGGAATCTGATTGCCGTATTTACGCACCGCATTTTCACCGGCATTGTACGCGGCCAGGGCCAGTTTCAGATCGAATTTGAACTCCGTCAACAAATCCTTCATGTAGCGGGCACCGCCTTCGAGGTTTTGCAAGGGATCATATGAGTCATCGACCCCATAGCGATTGGCGGTCGCCGGCATCAACTGCATCAGACCCTGGGCGCCTTTATGAGATCTGGCCTGCGGATTGTAAGCCGATTCCGCCATCACGATGGCATGCAGCAGCCCCGGATGGAGGCGTAGCTGTTTCGCCGTCCGCTCAATCAGCGGAGTCATGCGGGTTTTATTCTGTCTGAATTTGGTACCCGAATAGGGACTGGAAGATGAGGGTTTTCCAGATTTCCACAACAACCGGTAGTTACCCGCCATGGGCCGATCGGTGAAATGGATGGTTCCGTCCGGTCCCTGGTATTTATAGATCTCCGCCATGACGGGCAGGGATGTAAAGCACAACAGGCTGAGCAGAATCAGGATTCTGTTCAGGCCGTAACCAGAATAAAACGACTTGAGTTTCCGAGTATTCATGATACCAACGGTTACGGCTCGCTGGCCGTTTTCTTGAGATCAACCAGTGGGAGCGCCTGCACGCTGGTTGTTCTCAAGCCCCGCCTATCGACCGCAACATTTTTTATATTTTTTTCCGCTTCCACAGGGACAGGGGTCATTACGCCCAACCTTAGGTTGCGCTCGAACCTCGGTCTCAGGCATCACCAACTTCCCATCCACATAATACCAACTGCCGTCCACTTTACTAAAATTGCTGATTTCATGGTAGGGTCGCACCAGACCACGTTCTTTGTAGGTGGCGATGAATTCTACCCTGCCCTGGTCATCCTGCAGACCGCCTGCCTCAACATTCACGATCTCCAGCCCCAACCACTGGGAATTTTCCGCCCATCTTCGAGTGGCTGCCACATCATGATCATGCCGGTGCTCGGGATGCAGGGACTCGTGTAAAAATTCAGCCTGTTGGGTAGCGAATGCAGAATAACGGGCCCGCATGAGAGCCTCGGCGGTTTGCGCCGGACCGGTTCCATCGAGCACCGGCCCACAACATGCTGCATAATCTTTTCCTGAACCACAATAACAGTCTGACATGGACACCTCCCAGAAAAAACGGCAGGAAAGATACCATGAAGGCGGGATCAGCCCAAGTCTCAGCAAAGGCAAAGCTGCGCATAGACTAGGACAGGTTAGATTGAAAGCTTAGACTCAACAGGTCACAGCGGGGTAATTGTGCCCGTGGTATCAAGTCTCAGAAGTAGTCGTTGGATAGCCTGGGTGTCCGACCGGGCCCTGAACTCTGGGCAGAGCGCGGCCGGGAGGTATTTTTTATTCAAGGATAGCTGTTAATCGTCCCACACACCCATCATGATCGGGATGACTTCACAGGAGGTATCTGCACCGCATTCATTGTTAGGAACGTCAGGATCCCGCCAACTGAAACCGACCATGGTGCCATCGTCTTCCTCGATCTCCGGCATCGCCTCTTCCCCACCCGTGATCTCAAACACCACGCTGGTCATATTGCCGTCTTCATCTAACTGAGGTATGACCTCAGTGCTTTCGAAATCGGTATAGCATGTACCGCTGCCCAACAGATTGTCGTCCTCTTCGCGCAGTGCCATCGCCCAGGCAGCATGAAGGATGCCATCCGAATTGACTTCGAGGTCATCGCCGCCACCTACGAGAACACATATAGAAGTGGGACCTTCTGTCAAGCAGGTGCCGTCACCGTCTTCATCCGTGCCGATGAACACGGTAATCACTGCCTCTTTATAGTTGTCCACGGTAATCCCCAGGTGTGTGTTCAACACCTTTAACGTATTACCGTCCGCATCGAGTTTCTCCAGGGCAAGACGGACATCCGCATTGAGGACTTGGTCGATACTGCCCCCACCCAGTTCAAAATACTGCCCATCGCCCTTCCCCTTGGTGGGTGGAATGGCGACAAAATCAGCGGTAAGAGCATCACGGTCACGGGAACCACCACCGCCGCCACCCTGGTCTTCATTACCCCCGCCATGGTCATCATCTGAATCGGCCAACAGACTGGAGCTGCCGATCGTGAACATGGCAAACAGAAGGTACAGGAGGGTTTGCTGCAAAGATTTCTTCAAATTCATCTGTTAATGTCCTATAGAACGAAACACTGTGTAGAGTCATACGACTTACCTGAGCATGACTTGACCCGGTCGATTGAAGGGAGGTCAGCTCATGCTGAATTTTATTGGTTGGGATTTTCAGCAGCAATCAACGCAGTGTTACAGATTGTTTCAACTTACTGATTATTAATGGTAATTACCAGCTTGTCATGCCCGATGAATAGCATTTGGAGTATCCGAATTGGGAATAACCCGAAGTCGGATGACACAGGATGTTTGACCTCCGGTCTGGGGCCGACCACAGAAACGGTCGACCAGTGCGAAGGCGCCCTACTCCTGGTCAATGTAGGCATTGTAGAACTGCTTCGCCGTTCTCCCACTTCGGGACCCACGGGAGATGGCAAACTGTTTTGCCGCCTCATGCAGGGTACGCCGGTCCCCGTGATAGTCAGGAAAATAGCTATCGACAATCTTTAGATACGCTTCCAGGTTGGGCGGGTAAAAAGAGAGCCAGAGCCCAAAGCGATCGGACAGGGAAATCTTCTCTTCAACCGTATCGGAGTAATGCAACTCTCCATCGACAAGGCCTGTGCCGATATCATCCTGTCGAAATTCTTCGACCAGGTGTCTTCGGTTCGAGGTCACGTACAGCAGTACGTTGTCCGGGGGCTGTTCAATGGAACCTTCCAGGATAGTCTATAGCCCGACAAAGGCAATATCATCAGCCTCGAAGGAGAAATCGTCACAGTAGATTATGAATCTTTGCGGTAGATCCCGAATATCGTCGACAATGTACGGTAAACTCATGAGGTCGTTCTTGAGCACCTCGATCAAACGCAGACCCTGGAATTTGAATGCATTGAGACAAGCCTTAATCAATGATGACTTACCGGTACCTCTGGAACTCCACAGCAAGGCATGATTGGCGGGTTTGTGTTTGAGAAACCTTTGAGTGTTGTTCACCAGTGCCTTCTTTTGCCGATCTATTCCGACCAACGTATCCAATCTGATTGGATCAATCATGGATACTGAGCGTAATTTATTTTTCTGCTGACGCCATATTGCCGCATCAGTCTTTTCCCAATTCACACGCATTGTTTTCTTTAATCTCTCTTACCGAATACCAGTCGACACGCATGTGATCATGCCTTGTTACCAATCGTCTACTTTTTATGTTTCGACATACTATCCCATTATCAAGCCAGTACCCGATAGGCATCGATCGCGTGTTTTCATCTCAGTTCGATCAGTTCTGCTATAGCTTGTGACACATACCGATACATATTGTCGGTCGCGCGAAACAATGTAGAAATACTTGATGACTAATATACATACAGGAATACAACCGAATTTACGTAACTCGTGTTGCTTCATATGGATATCAAACTACAAGTCAATTGTAGTGAATTTTGCTATGTATGATTGTGCTGTTTTCTATGATGAAAATAGCCAAAGATTAGACGACAATTTGGTATTCATGGAGTTATTAGATGCAGTATTCCACCGCAAATATTGAACATGCGTTAGAGTACAATCGCATCGAATTGATGGCTCAGATCATCGAACCACTACAGCATGAGGAAGAATCGCCTTACTATGAGATTCTACTCAGAATTATCGATCAGGATAATGAATTAGCGACCCCCTCGAGCTTTATTGAAGCCGCGGAAGAACTGAATCTTATGAAGGCTGTCGACCGCTGGGTTGTTAAGCGCTTTTTCCAAATCGTGCATAGACAAATCGATAAAGTCGATGCTATCGGAGGCTTTTCCATCAACTTGTCGAGTCAGACAATCGCTGATTCTGATTTCAAAGGATTCTTAAAAGATCAGATCTACTCATCACCGATTCCGAACCATAAACTCAACTTCGAAATCACTGAAACGGCGATGCTCAAGGATTTTAATGAAGCAGTCAGCTTTATTGAAGAAATAAGGAAGATGGACTGCGGATTTTATCTGGATGATTTCGGATCGGGATTCTCTTCTCTCACCTATCTAAAAAAACTCCCGGTAGACTATGTCAAGATTGCCGGGATATTCATCCTGGACCTGCGTACCGATGAGACGAGCAAAGCGATGGTCACATCCGTTACCGATATCGCACATTTCATGGGTTTGAAAGTTGTTGCCGAATTCGTAGAGGATGCCGATACAGCAGAAACTCTGAAACGGATTGGTGTCGATTTTATTCAGGGTCACCATATCGGTGAACCAGGCCGCTTAGAGGATGTATTGTTGACCGATCGATTTTCTATTCCTCCTCTCTCCTAAGGCTGACAGACCCCACGTGGGGTCCATAGGCATATAAAGATTGTTGGATCTTTCTGTTGAGTTTCATTTACCTGGCGACATAAGGAAGCTCTGAATCGATCAGAGCTTCCTGTGAAATTTCTGAATCTATAACGCCGATTCAGGGCCAAGGTACAATCAGCGAAACTCGCTTGACACAGTCCAGTCTTTATCTATGACTTTTGTTACGACTACAGCATCTTCTTCAGGGTAAACGCGCCACGCAGGTCGCCCACGCTGTATCCACGCGCCTTGTCTTCCGGATAGAGTTCGTCCAATTTTTCCGCCACCGGTGCAGCGATATCGCTACCGTGACACTTGGTACAGACCTCGGCGGTCGGGATAGCTTTCATCATGCGGAACACTTTGCGACCATTCTCTTCGACAATCTCGGTCTTGACGATCTTCATGGGGTCCTCACCCGCGGCTTTGCGAGTCTCGAACTCATTGAGTACCTGGGTCTCCCAGGCATCGGGCTTATTCTTGGGATTACGTGTCTTCAGGCTGGTACGGGACACCTGCCAGCCGCTCATCTGTGAATGGGCCTCGCTGAGATTGGGTGCTACCTTGTTGCAGACGTTGATGGTATGAACCGGACCACCCGATTTCATCCCCTTGACCAGTTCTCCCTTGAGATCGCCGAAGAAAGATTTGATAACGCCTTTGCCTTCAGCAGTCAATTTCGCCGTATCTTGCTCCGCCCAGGCCAGAACGGGCAGGCATATCAACAGCAGGGTCATAGCCTTTGTATACATATTAAAGCTCCTCAGTAAATGTTATTCGGTCAGTCGAGCGCAGGGGAGTATAGCAACCCCCGAACAGCCTATTTATTGACAATTCTAAATTCGAAACCGTGGATAGACCCTGTATCAATCATGGGTTTGCCACCCGCTCCGGATTCTGCTGAAGTCCTTTCTCAATCCACCAATCCATCCTGCCCGCCACAGACAGATTCAGCGAAGTGCCAATCTCGACTGTTCAGAAATAAATAAAGATATGTTGGCTAGGCACTTATTTCTCTTGACTTTATTTCCCACTCAACTACTTTATTTACTCAATAACAATAGAAAACACTCAGTTTTTATGCCAGTCGACTCTAGCCAGTTCAATCAAGAGGATGATCCATTCATGAATTCAAACCGCAGAAAGCTACCCGCTTCTATCGTCATAGGCGTCGTGCTCACCGGTCTGGTCGGGCTGAACACGGCGTGTGCATCCAGCTCCACGGGTTCAGACGTCTTCGTGCCGGGCAGTGACAGCTCAAGACTGCAAACTCTGCTAAACCAAAGAGGCTGGGATGCTCGATTCGATGGCGCCGGATCATTGATCGTTCGCTGGGATGGCCAGCGGTCTGTCGCAACCCCCCAATCTCCGCCTGCGACTTATGATCGATTCGCCCGGGCCCTAGCCGACCGAGGTTGGACCAGCAACCGGGACGCCAACGGCAATCTGCTTCTATGGCCTAAACCGCCAACGCAAGGCAATGCACAACACACACCCCTGTTGCAGAAACACTCCCGCCAAGCGAACCCGGCAACATCAGAGCCAAACAAGGGATTCGTACGCTTCTCACAACAACTGGCGTCACTCGGCTGGCAGACACATTTCATCCGAGGCGGCAATCTACGCTTACACCCGCCCGGCAAACAGTCGACAACACACAGTATTAAGCAACAACCACTCAAAGCCCACACCCGGAACGGCTGGGATAAACTCACGTCACGGCTCCAGCACAACGGTTGGCTGACGCAAAGAACTGCGCACGGAGCTCTGAAATTTTGGCGGCCGTCATTCACTTCTCACACGCCTATCGACCGGAGCACGAACCCCACAAGGCTGGCATCCCATAAATCGCGGGTTTCCAGAATACCGGGCAACATGTGGATGCCATTCCGCCCGCACGGCTTAGCCGATTTTAGAAAATCCGTCGCCGACAGAGGGTGGAACCTGTCTAGGTCTTCTGATGGCAGCCTGTTGCTGGTACCTCTCGGCTGACGGTAAACGCAAAACCGCTGTATAGAAAGACGTTCAGGGGGCATGAGACCCCCTGAAGCGCAGTTGATATTTCTCCTGCTCGGCTATTTGTCTAAATGGTTTCCTCCCACCTGTTGCTAGAGCCCTAACTCCCGCCAGCGCTTCTCGATGCGCTTGAGAGACACAGGATAGGCGGTACCCAATTCCTGAGCGAACAATGAGATCCTCAACTCCTCGAAATGCCAGCGCATCTCTTCGATACGCTCGTCGATTCTATGGTTCTCCCGACAACGCTGGTCCCACTCCTGCCACTTGGCATAGTCTGCAGCCATCTCCCGTGACCGCTGCTGATCCCGGGCCGCGGCGTGTTTGAGTTTATCCAGACGCATCAACATACCCTGTAGATAACGCGGTAACTCGATGAGTTTGTCCGCCGGGGTCTGTTGCAGAAATCCTTTGAAGACCAGACGGTCGAGCTGTTGTCGCATATCACCAATTGAGCTGATCCAGTTGATCTGCGTGGTCTCCGCCAGGCGCTTTCTCACTTGTTGATAGCGCTGCAGGATGTCGGCCACCTGTGCACAGACCCGATTGGCGACGATCATCAGTTGCCCGCTGTTGTCCTGCAGTCTCTGCGTAAAATTCGCCTCGTCACGGACGACAGGCTGTCCATCCAGAAAGCCTTGATCGACCACGTGGAAGACCAGTTCGTCCTCTAAACTGCGGCGCTGAGCCACCCGCATGCCCTTGGGTGCGTCAGGAACCTTGGCATATTGCAGCCGCATGCGTTCCAGATTGGGCAGGTTCTTGCGCAGGTAGCGGATATCCTTGTTGAGCTTGAGCATGATCAAACGCCGCACCCCAGCCTTGTGACTGAGCCTGGCCGCGGATTCGGAGTCCAGCACACGCAGGGATACCGTTTCTCCCTCATCCACCAGGGCTGGATAGCCCTTTAAGCGGATGCCACCCTGCTCGAGGGTGACATCGGCGGGCAGACTACCGACATCCCACTGCTTGAGACCGTTCTTTTCCAGGCCTGCTGGCGCCAACGCTCGGGACGCCTGACGCTGAGGCTGTCGAGCGGCCAGGCGTTTCACATCGGCCAGTCGCCGTCCCTCCCCAAGCCGCTTGCCCTGTTCGTCCAGTACACGGATCTGCATGCGCAGATGCTCGGGCAAATCCGCTTCACTCCAGGCGTCTTCAGGGATATGCACCCCCTTCATTTGCTTCAGACGCTCGCCCAGCACCTGCACCAGGGGCCGCTCGGAGGATTCCAGGCCTTTAAGACAAGCGTCCGCCGTGTCGGGAATCGGCACCAGGGACTTGCGCAGGGACTTGGGCAGCCCCCTTAACAGACCGATGACCCGCTCCCGCAGCAGACCCGGCACCAACCACTGCAGACGCTCTTCGGTAACCTGGTTCAGCACGCTGCGCGGCACGATCAGACAGACCCCATCCGCCTGTTGGCCGGGGTCAAAATGATATTCCAGGGGCAGTTGCATACCGTTGATATCGAGCGTGTCGGGGAACTGCTCGGCGGAGACCCGTTCCGCCTCCTCCCGCAGCAGGTCAGCTTCCGCCAGATAAAGCAGTTTGGGTTGCTGCTTCGAGACCTGCTTCAACCACTTCTCGAAATCGGCTGTGTTGTAGAGCCCCTGGGGGATGCGTTTCTCGTAGAATTCGTAGATCCGCTCCTCGTCCACCAGGATGTCCCGTCGGCGCGACTTGGCCTCCAGGTCCCGCACCGCCTCGATCAGCTCCAGATTGTGTCGCCAGAAAGGCGCGCGGGTGTCAAAATCCCCATCCACCAGGGCGGAGCGGAGGAAGATCTCCCGGGCCACCGGCGGATCGATGGGCCCGAAGTTGATCTTACGCCGCGCCACCAGGGTCAGACCGAACAGGGTGACCTTTTCGTACCCCCCCACCTGGCCGCGCTTCTTCTGCCAGTGAGGTTCGGAATAGCTGCGATGCAGCAGATGACCGGCCGCCGCCTCGATCCATTCCGGCTGTATGTTGGCAACGGTGCGGGCGTAGAGTTTGGTGGTCTCCACCAGTTCCGCCGCCATGACCCATTTGGGCTGTTTCTTGAACAACCCGGACCCGGGAAAGACATGGAAACGGCTGTTACGCGCGCCCAGATAGTCCCGTTCCTTGCTGCGCAGGCCGATGTGGCTCAACAAACCCGACAGCACTGCCCGGTGGATCTCCTCGTAACCCGCCTCGGCCTCGCTCTCCTTGAATCCCATATCGTGCATCTGCATGCGCAGCTGGGTGTGGATGTCGTGCCACTCCTGCAT
>JASJBU010000086.1 GCA_030066355.1 Gammaproteobacteria bacterium
CCAACATATTGGTTGTGGACGACGAGCCGGATATCCGCAATCTGGTGAAAGAGATTCTCGAGGATGAAGCTTACGAGGTGGTGGCTGCTGAGGACGGCAATTCCGCAAAGAAGGCTTTACGTGAACGCCGCCCCGATCTTATTCTGCTCGATATCTGGATGCCCGACGTGGACGGTATCACCCTGCTCAAGCAGTGGAGCGAGGACAAAGATGGTCTGCCTTGTCCGGTGATCATGATGTCAGGACACGGCACGGTCGAAACGGCAGTGGAGGCCACCCGTCTTGGTGCTTATGACTTTCTCGAAAAGCCCCTCTCATTGGCCAAACTCCTGCTGACCGTGGAGCGTGCCCTGGAAGCGGAGCAGTTGAAACAAGAAAACGTGGGGCTGCGCCGCCACGGGCAGACAGTGCACGAACCTGCCGGTCGCAGTACGGTGATGCAGCGTCTTCGGGAGCAGGTGAAACGCATCGCCCAGCACGATACCTGGGTGTTGATCACGGGTGAGCCGGGTAGCGGACGGGAGACTTTGGCCCGCTATCTGCATTCGCAGAGCATTCGACGTGACCGTCCGTTCGTGGACTGGGGGGTCAGTTCCATCGCCAAGACGAATGCCGCGATCGAACTGTTCGGTCAGGAGGAGGGCGGACGTATTCACTATGGTCGGCTGGAACAGGCCGCCGGCGGCACTCTGTTCCTGGATGAAGTGGCGGATATGGACCTTGAAGTACAGAGCCAACTGGTGGGTGCCCTGGATACCGGTTCATTTCTCCGGGTTGGTGGGACCGAGCCGGTGAGTGTGGATGTGCGGATCATTGCCGCGACGCGCCACAATCTGGAGGAAGCTGTGCAGGCAGGCGCCTTTCGCGAGGATCTGTTTTATCATTTGAACGTGGTGCCGTTGCACATGCCTGCACTTCGGGAACACGCTCAGGATGTGCCGGAACTGCTGAGTTTCTATGTGGATTGGTATGTCAATCATGAGAAACTGCCCTATCGCCATTTCACCGTGGGCGCTCAGAATACCCTGCGCAACTATCCCTGGTATGGCAATGTTAGGGAGTTGAAGAATTTAGTGCAGCGTCTGCTGATCCTCGGTGCCGGCGACGAGATCAGTCAGGAAGAGGTGGAGTCGGCGCTGGGGTCACCGGATCTGGCTTTGGCGCCTGGCGGCCTGGAGGGAATGGTCTCCTTCGACCAACCGCTGAGACAAGCCCGTGAGCAGTTCGAGAAGGTTTATCTCGAATACCAATTGAAGCAACATGAGGGGAACATCTCACGGATGGCGAAGGCCGTGGGGATGGAGCGTACTCATTTATACCGCAAGCTACGCTCCCTGGAAATCGAATTCAAGGACCGACGTTAGCCGTAATACGGGTTGTATATGCCGGCAAGGGGATTATACCCACTAAGTGCCCACATCCTTGCCCCAGATGCGGTTGGCTTGTTCCAGGAGGTTGGCACAGTCGACGCAGGTGGCGCAGCCTGGCAGAATTTTGAGTCGTTCTGTCGGAATCGGTTCACCGCATTCATCGCAGGTGGTGGAGTAGCCGGCGGTGGCACCAGAGGCGTTGAGCTTGGACTGATGGGCGAGTGCCATCATCAGACGATCTTCGATCTGTTTGTCAGCCATATCTGCGAGATCCATAGACAATAACCTTCATATATCAATTAATATCAATGTAACGTTTACGTTTGGAGGGTTTGAGTTGGTCAAGTTCGGCGCAGACCAAGCCATCGATGCAGTTTGAAAAATCCGGATCCACATTGAAGGCAAGGAACTCGACGCCACCAGTCTGATAGACATCGGTGTACTGCTTGTAAAGTGTGGGTATGCTCAATCCAAAGGCATGCAGGTATTCCCGCATTACCTTGAAGTCCTCATTGGCATCCTGACCCCGGACGATTGTCCGGCATTCCGTTAGGGCGGATTTTTCCAGTAAATAGGGTTGTCTGGGGGTGGCCGTTGCCCCGGAATTGCCATAATGCAGGCTGTAGTAATAAACCAGCATGTCCCTGGCCGGTTTGGGATAATGTTGGCTGATGCTGACCGGTCCGTACAGGCGTTGGATTTCTGGATGGTGACGCAGATAAGCGCCTATCCCCTGCCAGAGAAAGTCGAGTGCGCGGCTTCCCCAGTAGCTGGGTTGGACGAAGCTGCGGCCCAGTTCCAGGGCATGCTCCAGTTTTGGACGAAACTGCTTGCCCAGCTCGAACAGACTTTGGGCATAGAGACCTTCGAGTCCTTTGCTGGTGACGATCTGATCGACCTCGCCGATCCGATAGGCACCGACGATTTCCAATTTGTCGTTGTCCCACAAGACGATGTGCCGATAGTGGCGATCGTAGCTATCCAGATCCCGGTGATTGCCGGTGCCTTCTCCCACTTTACGAAATGAGAGTTCACGAAGACGTCCGATCTCTTTCATGATGGCTGAGTCTAGGGTGGAGTCAACCAGGTAGATAGCCTTGTCGTCCCGGGTCGAACCCAGTATTTCTGCACCCTTGAGTTCGGCCTTGATTTGTTGCCTGGGTTGTGGGTGAGCGATGGCCTTCTCCGTGGTAAACACCCCGCTCTTGCCCCGTCCGACCCGGTAGACATGTTTCTTAATCATCCTGACTTGGGTCCGCTTCGCGAACTCAGGGCGCTGCAGGCTTTCATTGGGGATTGTTTCACCAATTCGCATACTGATCGTACGGGCCCGTTGAGCGAACATCTCCTGGACCAGGAGAAGGGCCGAGAGCGGCTTGTAGAGAGTCGAGGTGCCGTAAAAAAGCGAGGAGTTGTGGGCCTTGATGTAGACCGGAAGTACAGGTGAGTTGGTGCGCCGGGCAAAGCGCAGGAAACCGCTGTTCCATTTGCCGTCCCTGACTCCATTGGGGCGTATCCGGGAGACCTCACCAGCAGGAAAGAAGATCACCGCCTGCTCATCCGTCAAGGCGTTTTGTATAGCCTTGATCTGCTCCTTGTGGGATGCGCCACTCAGATTATCCACGGGCAGGAACAGATCGCTCAATGGTTTGAGATGTGTGAGCAGTTCATTCGCGACCACTTTGACGTCAGTACGTATTTCACTCACCAATTGAATCAGGGCCAGGGCATCCAGTGCGCCAAGCGGGTGATTGGCCACGATCACTACCCGTCCGCTGGCCGGTATATTCTGTCTATCCCGGTTTGAAACCGAATAACTGAAAGAAAAATGGTCCAATACCTGCTCAAGAAAGGCGAAGCCGTGGAGATCATTATGTGTTTCGAGAAACTGGTTGATTTCGCGTTCATGAAAAAGCATTCGAAACGCGGCAATCAGCGGTCGCGACAACAGTCGCGTTGGCTCATTGAAGAGTTGTGGATATCTGTCGGTCAGAATCTGTTCAATATCGAGCACGGCGTAGACATTCAACTTGCTGAAAAATTGGCGCTTATCATGCGTGGCCGATGTGACAGGCAGTTGTCAGTTTGATAAAGGTTCCATTTCATTCCTGAGCTGATGGAGAAAGCGGTCAGGTCCGGCGTCAGTCATCGTCGAATCACTGGTACTCCTGGTGCGAAGCTGCAGCATGAGCGTTTGCGTCTCTCATCCAGATTGTTCTAATTTTGGTGTTCCCTGCCATATCCAGCGGACTGGGGCTTTTTCTCGACAACTCGGTTAAGATTCTGCATCGTCTGTCTGTTTGCTGGATATCTAATGAAAATAATCATCCTGGGTGCGGGTCAGGTCGGTCGGTCGGTCGCAAACGCCTTGGCCAGCGAAGCCAATGACATTACCGTAATCGATCAAAACGAGGCGCTCCTGAATGAGATGCAGAACCGGCTGGACTTGGGAATCGTCAAAGGACATGCGGCGCAACCGGGAGTACTGCAACGCGCCGGCGCTGAGGATGCCGACATGATCCTCGCCGTGACAAACAGCGATGAGACCAACATGGTAGCCTGTCAGGTTGCCTATACCATCTTTCATACGCCGACCAAGATTGCCAGAGTCCGGTCGCAAGGTTATCTGGACTATCCGAAGCTATTCGATACCCAAGCCTTTCCGGTGGATGTCCTGATCAGTCCTGAACAGGAGGTCACCGACTACATCCTGCGCTTGATTGAGTACCCGGGAGCGCTCCAAGTACTCGATTTTGCAGATGGACTGGTGCGTTTGGTGGCGGTCAGGGCCTACGACAACGGACCGCTCGTGGGACATGCGCTCAGCACGCTGTATGATCACATGCCCGATGTGGATGCCCGGGTTGCCGCGATCTACCGAAAGGGTGAAGTGATCAGGCCACAAGGAGATACCAGGATCCAGGTCGATGATGAGGTATTCTTCATCGCTGCGACCGGACACATCCGGGCGGTCATGAGTGAGTTGCGCAAACTGGAGAAGCCCTACAGGCGACTGATCATCGCCGGGGCGGGCAACATCGGACGGCGTCTCGCTCACGCCTTAGAACAAAAGTATCGGGTGAAACTGATCGAGAGTAATCAGACGCGGGCCCGGGATATCGCCAAGCGTCTCGACATGACCATCGTGTTGTATGGTGATGCAGCCGATGAGAACCTGCTGCTGGAAGAGAATATTGAAAACACCGATGTGTTCTGCGCGGTGACCAACGATGATGAGGCGAACATCCTCTCCGCCATGCTGGCCAAACGTCTCGGTGCCGGCCGGGTGATGGCGCTGATCAACCGCTCGGCCTATGTGGATCTGGTACAGAGCGAGACCATCGATATCGCCATTTCACCGCAACAGGCGACCATTGGCAGCCTGCTGACCCATGTGCGACGGGGTGATGTCGTGCAGGTTCACTCCCTGCGACGGGGCGCGGCCGAGGCCATAGAGGCGGTTGCCCATGGAGACAAAACCTCATCTAAGGTCGTAGGTAAAACAATCGAAGAGATCGCCCTGCCGGCTGGTACGTCGATCGGTGCCATCGTGCGCGGCGATCAGGTGCTGATCGCCCATCACGATACCCTGATCGAGAGCGGCGATCATGTCATCCTGTTTCTGGTCAACAAGCGCAAGATCCGGGAAGTGGAGAAGCTCTTTCAGGTCGCTGTCACCTTTCTATGAACGCCGGGTAAGTCTCGATGCACCTCTTTGTCGTACAACGGATCCTCGGTGTTCTGCTCATGGTGTTCAGCCTGACCATGCTGCCTCCCATCCTGGTCTCACTCTGGTATGACGATGGGGCGCTCATCGGTTTCACCGATGGCTTTATCCTCACTCTCGGTCTGGGTGTTTTCACCTGGGCGCCGGTGCGCAACAAGCGCCAGGAATTACGAGTCAGGGATGGGTTCCTGGTGGTGGTGATGTTCTGGACGGTGCTGGGACTGACCGGTGCCCTGCCGTTTCTATTGGCGGAAAATTCCACCATGTCGATTACCGATGCGGTCTTTGAGTCGATCTCCGGCCTGACCACGACGGGAGCTACGGTCATCGTCGGTATCGATCAACTGCCGCTCTCCCTGCTCTACTATCGACAGCAACTGCAATGGTTGGGTGGCATGGGTATCATCGTCTTGGCGGTGGCGGTCCTGCCGATGCTGGGGATCGGCGGCATGCAGCTGTATCGTGCCGAGACCCCTGGTCCCATGAAAGACAGCAAGCTGACACCGCGAATCACCGAAACGGCCAAAGCGCTTTGGCTGATCTATTTGACCTTGACAGCAGCCTGTGGACTGGCTTATTGGGCAGCTGGGATGGAGCCCTTTGATGCCCTGGGGCATGCCTTTTCCACTGTGGCAATCGGGGGTTTCTCGACCCATGACGCCAGTATGGGTTACTACAACAGCACCCTGATCGAGATGATTGCAGTGGTCTTCATGTTGCTTTCAGGGGTCAATTTTGCATTGCATTTCCTGGTCGTCAGGCGGCGCAGTCTGTGGGTTTACTTCAATGACTCAGAGTTTCGTGGGTATATCACTATCCTGAGTGTGGTCTTTTTGGTGGTTTCGATAGCCCTCTACACGATGGGCGTCTATAAAAACTGGAGTGAGTCTTTCACCCGTGGGTTATTCCAGGCGATCTCGATCGGCACCACTACCGGATTCACCACCGCAGACTATTCCCTCTGGCCGGGATTTATTTCAATCCTGTTGCTCTTTACCAGCTTCATCGGCGGTTGTGCCGGCTCGACGGGGGGCGGGATCAAGGTGATCCGCTTCCTGCTGCTGATCAAGCAGGGGTTGCGGGAGATCAACCGCTTGATTCATCCAAATGCCGAGATTCCCATCCTGATCGGCCATAAAAGTATTCACCGCCGTGTGGTGGAGGCGGTCTGGGGCTTCTTTGCCCTGTACGTGGCGAGCTTCACGTTCATGTATTTGGCGCTGGCATCGACCGGTCTCGATCTGATGACAGCGTTCTCTGCGGTGGCGGCGAGTATCAACAATCTCGGGCCCGGTCTGGCAGGAGTGGGTTCCAATTATGCCAGCCTAAACGATCCGGCGAAATGGATACTCTGCTTCGGGATGCTCCTGGGGCGCTTGGAAATTTTTACCCTGCTGGTGCTCTTGACCCCGGCGTTCTGGCGAAAATGACCCTGGGTATTTTGTGGATTCCTAAAGAAGCTTACGGGGAAGTCGTTATGGATGGGAGGGATTTCTAATCCTTCGTGTGAATGCGGCGTAGCGAATTTTTCTCTATCAAACCCAATACGAATCACTTGAATCAAGTAACCTGCCATGCTGGGCATACGGCCTTGGTGGTCGATGATAGCCGTGCGATCATGTCCATGCTCTGTGCCCAATTGCATGACAAGGAAGGGGTGCCATACGAAAGCGCCACGAGTCTACAAGAGACGCGGCAACTTCTGGTTGAAAAACCACAACGCTTTTTCGTGGCTGTATTAGATCTCAATCTGCCCGACGCACCCGACGGTGAAGTCGTGGATTTGGTCAAGCAGTATGAGATCCCGATCATCGTTTTGACTGGGAAATTGGACGAGGTCACCCGGGAGCAGATGCTGCAGCATGCGTTGGTGGACTATGTGGTCAAACGCAATGCCAGTGAAATCGAGTATGTGGCCGGCCTGGTCAAGCTGATCCAGGCGAACCATCTACGCAAGGTACTGTTGGTCGATGATTCCCGCTCGTTTCGACTCTATCTAAGGAATCTGCTGATGGTTCATCGCTATCAGTTGCTCGAAGCAGAAAACGGCCGGCAGGCGTTGCAACTACTCCGGTCTCATCCGGATATACAGTTGATCATTACCGATTACATCATGCCCGAGATGAATGGGGTGGAGTTCATCGAACAAGTTCGGCAGAACCATGGTAGGGATGAACTGGCAATCATTGGCTTTTCCACTCAAGACAACAGGCGGATTTCTGCGAGGCTGCTCAAGGCCGGGGCCAACGATTTCATCACCAAGCCGTTCGAAGTGGAGGAGTTCTACTGTCGGGTGAGTCAAAACGTTGGGGCGATCTCGCGCATTCGAGAGATTCGCGAAGCCGCAACGCGGGATTTTCTCACCGGACTCTGTAACCGTCGCCATCTGTTCGAGGTGGGTGATCGTTACTACAACAATGCCAAGCGGGGCAACATCACTTTGGCCCTGGCCATGGTGGATGCGGATCACTTCAAGAAAATCAATGACATCCATGGACACGAAGTGGGTGATTCTGCCCTCAAGGCCCTTGCCCGGATTTTGCAATCCAGCCTACGGGATACCGACCTGGTCGCCCGGTTCGGGGGGGAAGAATTTGTCTGTCTCGCTGTCTGTGCCGATGAAGAGGCCGTCCCGGACACCTTTGAAAGGGTTAGAAAGTCGGTAGAGGCATTGGTCTTACCGGTAGACAAAGGTCGACTGAAACTGACCGTTAGTATCGGCGTTACCACTCAGCTGGCGGATTCGTTCGAAGGTATGTTGGCGATCGCCGATCAGTCACTGTATGACGCCAAACAAGGGGGCAGAAACCGAGTTGTCTATGCCCCGAGCAAGCCAAGCAGTAGAGCATAACGCGCAGCCTTGCCCAAACCCATGTATACCGCTGCAGGAAGTAGTCTGACCCCGCCCCAACCTGCTGTCAGGCAGAGTGGGTCGCCAATCACCGGTAACCAGGACAAAAGTAGTACCGGACTGCCGTAGCTTGAAAGGTGTTGCAGTGCCCGCTGATGTCTGGGGTTCTGCAGACCTTTGGCCGGAAACTGCCTGGCTAGCCACCACCCGATGAACCAGCTGCTCAGACCACCCAGGGTATTCCCCAGTGTGGCGATGAGCCACAAAGGTACTTGGTTATCCGGTTGTTGATGGACGGCAAAGAGCAGCATGGCCTCAGACCCACCCGGTAAAAGGGTGGAAGCGAGAAAGCTGCCGATCAACAAGGCCAGCGGTCCTGCGGGTGCGCTCAGGAATTCTGGAAGAGCCAGCATCGATGTGCGCGGTGACGGTGAAAATCCTCGGGCAGGGTTTGTGCGGTGATCTCCGAACAAGATGGCCTGGCCATGAGTTCTGGGTCCGCCTTGAACTTGCGCCGGTTGGTGGAGAAAATCAGTTCACCTCCCTGATTCAGGAGTGACAGACAGTCAGAAATCAAGCGAACCTGATCCCGCTGTACATCCAGGGTCCTTTGCGTCATTTTCGAGTTTGAGAAACTCGGTGGGTCGAGGATGATCAGGCCGAATCGCCTGGACTCACGTTTCGCCTGCTCGAGGTAGCTTAGGACATCGGAGCGGATAAAACGGTGTCGTTCGTTTTCCAGCTTGTTCAGTTGCAGGTTGTGCTGAGCCCAGGCCAGATAGGTCTTGGACAGATCGACGCTGGTGACGGCCTGAGCATGGCCGGCTGCGGCATAGACACTGAAACTGCCGGTATAGGCGAACAGGTTCAACACCTGTTTGCCCGCGGCCTTGTCCCGTACCAGGGAACGGGTGACACGGTGATCCAGAAACAGACCGGTGTCCAGGTAGCGGTGCAGATCGACTTGAAAGGCCAAACCGGCCTCCTGCACGATAAAGGGCTGACCAGGACTGCCGGTCTTTGCGTATTGCTGGAGTCCTTTTTGGCGTTGCCTGGTCTTGAAGGACAAATGCTGGGTGTTGATCTCCAGAACCTCGCGGATGACCTCGGCGAGCCTTGTTTCCAGATCAGTATTCAATGCCTCGACACCCTTGTGCGCATATGACTGGGCATGGACCCGGCCTTCATACCAGTCGATCGCCAGGGGAAACTCAGGAATATCCCGGTCGTAGATCCGATAACAGCTTATGTGCCGGCGACGTGCCCATTTGCTCCAATGCCGCTGATTCTTACGCAGGCGATTGGCGAATGCAGTGATGTCCATGAGAGCCGGTCGGTTGTGGGCTGACCATTACGCGGGAATCTGGGTCTTTGGCAACCGCCAGGCCGCCAGGGTCAGACAACCCCAGCCGCAGATGAAGGCCAGACCCCCCAACGGGGTCAGCAAGCCCAACTGGCGAAAACCGGTCAGGGCCAGGAGATAGAGGCTGCCGGAGAAGATCAGTATTCCGAACAGGAATGACCAGCCAGACCAAGTCAAGAACGCCGAGCGCGACTGCAGGGCGAGCAGTCCAGTGGCAAGCAGGGCCAGGCTGTGGATAGCCTGGTAGTCGACGGCCTTGTGCCACCATTCCAAGTGATCGGCCGGCAACTGGTTTTGCAGACCATGTGCCCCAAACGCACCAAGCATGACGCATAGCAGACCGCTGAGGGCGCCGATCGTGAGAAATGTTCTGGCCATCAGTCCTGTTCCAGTTGTTCGAGTTCTCGGAGAATCCCCAGCACCATTTGTTCTGTGCGGCTGTCCAGTTTTTTACAGAGTTTATCCGGATCCCGTTCCCCGTTGATCAGAGGACGAATCACCGAAGCCAGACGAGCCATGGGGCCGCCCACTTTGCTCATCTGTTCCGCCATGTTGGCGATGATCTGCAGGGCCTGGCTGTTACCCGAGGCGGCGGCGTGTATCATCGAGGCCAGACCCGGCGCGGCCATGGCAGGATCGGGTTTGGCATTCGGGTCGGGTAGCGTGGCAGGGTCCTGAAGACCTTTGAGGATCGCTTCGGTTATCACTCGATCCTCCTCATCCAGGGGGTTCAGGAGCTCCATGTCCCGACGACCGGCCCGGATTTGTCGGATGCTGTTCACCAGATCATTCCAACCATTATCTGCGGCAGACATCATCAGCTGTTCAAAATCAGCATCTCTTGCTGAGTCGTGGATGCACCTAACGACTTCATGGATGAAGGCGGCATGTACGGAGAGGATCTGCGCTTGTCTGTTCATGTCTGTGAATATTGTGCATTGAGCCGGTCAAGGGATTCTGCGGCGATCTCCCGCACGTCCGGGTGTTCATCCTGCAGCAGATCCTGGAGCAGGGCAACGGCTTCATCACTGTGAATCAGACTGAGATAGTGGGCACTATCGGCTCGGATATTCGCCTCATTGGATCGAGCAAGCCGTAGCAGGCTGGGTTGACCATGCAACAGCACCGGGTCGCCATGCAGGTCTTCCAGCACTACACCGATGCCGATCCTGACGCTCATGGGTAAGTTGGTGTCTTCCAGCAGTACCAGTAGTTCACTCAGGGAGGCAGGGTCGCTTTGAATGATATGGGTTACAGCGTGAGGACGCTGGGTCTCGAGTAGATGTCTGAAATAAAGATCCAGGCCGGTACCTTCGGTCGCGTGCCTCGTCCAGTCGGTCAATGCAGACGGAGACTGGGCGCCATCGAGCTCGAATGGACCGATGCGACACCAGGGTACGCTGCGCACGGAAACCTGTTCGGCGGCTTCCGGGTGGGCGTGGATATTGACGATTTCCAGCTTGCCCAGTTTGCCAGCCTTGATCAACTGACTGAGTCCCTCGAGCACGCTGGGGCAGTAGGTACAACCTGGAG
This sequence comes from Gammaproteobacteria bacterium, assembly GCA_030066355.1. Classification (GTDB taxonomy): domain Bacteria; phylum Pseudomonadota; class Gammaproteobacteria; order Chromatiales; family Chromatiaceae; genus JASJBU01. Next base: position 10,845 of record JASJBU010000086.1, read on the forward strand.
CTAGGAGAAGATAGGCATCAGGAATGGGCTTGGGCATGCGATATCCGGCTTATGGTTCAGGCTATGTCACTCTACCGGAACTATCAAAAGGTGCAATAAATGCAGCTGATGGGCTGGCTTATGTCTGTGAAATGTCAGTAAAAAATTTACGGGATTGTCGGTCGATCCACATATACCAAAAGAGATAGAAAGGACCCATGCTGTACAGATCGCCAAGTACAGCATAAAACCCTGTTTTAATGGGTGATTAGTGAATTTGTTCGGATAAATAAGTGGTTACAAAACATACTAAAAAGCTAGGTTTTACAATGGATTAAATCAATAAGTGCATTTTATGTGCCCTCATTAAAAAATTGTTTGGCACATCAGGAACGAAATCTTTATTGTGTGCCGTCCTGATCGAAAGCTGCGTGCTTGCGCGGAGCTTACTTCCTGGCAAATCAGGTCTGGAAAGGTCGGGACCATTTCATGGTTAGGCTTCCCTCGATTGGAACTGAGCCAGGAAAGAGAAAACTGAATGATATCGGGTAGTTGACCCGATCGATCTTCTGTAATGCCGCAGCATGAGCGGCGGCTGAATCACTGCAGTGAAACCTAGGAGAAAAAACCATGCCAACATTTGTGCGTACTGAGAAGTGCGATGGCTGCAAAGGCCAGGACAGAACCGCATGCATGTACATCTGTCCTCACGACCTCATGAAGCTGGACAAAGACGGTTCTGAGACCGGCCATGCCATGAAGTCTTTCAACCAGGAGCCTGAGCAGTGCTGGGAGTGCTACTCCTGCATCAAGATCTGCCCGCAGCAGGCTATTGAAGCACGTCCTTACGCCGATATCGTGCCGATGGGTGGTTCCGTACAGCCCCTGCGCGGTACCGATTCCATCATGTGGACCATCAAATTCCGCAACGGCACCATGAAGCGCTTCAAATTCCCGATCCGCACCACCCCTGAAGGTTCCATCGATCCTTATGGCGGCAAGGCTGCAGCGGATATTGCCAAAATCGGTGAGCC
>JASJBU010000087.1 GCA_030066355.1 Gammaproteobacteria bacterium
CGGGTGCACTATCTGAGCGAAGCGTGCACGCCGTCCTCCTTGTTTCGGGGTGCCCGTGAGGTGATTCAGGACCTGGCGGCAACCGGGTATCTGCTGGCCGTAGCTACCGGAAAAGGTCGAACTGGCCTGAATATGGTTTTGGAACATACTGGTTTATCAGTATTTTTTCATGCCACCCGCTGTGCGGATGAGACCTTTTCCAAGCCTCACCCGGCAATGTTGGAAGAGATCCTCGATGAGCTGGGTGTGTTTCCCGAAGAGGCCCTGATGATCGGGGACACTGAGTATGATCTGCAGATGGCGGCCAATGCCGGAGTAGCCTCCCTGGGGGTGACGTATGGCGTGCACGCACCTGAACGTTTAGCCAAGCACAATCCCTTGGATTGCCTCGACGAAATTGGCGCCATCCCGGCGTGGCTCGAGCAGCGAGCATTGATTGCAGTTGTTTAGTACAAATAAACAGTAACTTATTAAGGAAATTGTATGTCAGATCGAGATAGTGATAAGAACCCGAATACCCACGACAGTCCGGACAGTTGGGAACGCAGGCAACTGGACAAGCTGCTCATGTCCACCTTGAAGGAAAATCGTCGAAGCCGGCGTTGGGGTATCTTTTTCAAGTCATTGACCTTCGCCTATCTGTTTCTCCTGTTGGCGATGCTGATCTGGTCGGATGAATGGGACATGTCCCAGGCCAGCCTGAAGGAGCATACGGCATTGGTGGAAGTGGACGGGATTATCGCACCGGAGACCAAGGCCAGCGCCGACAAGATCGTTACCGGTCTACGCAATGCCTTCAAGGACAAGAAGACCAAAGCAGTGATTCTGCGTCTCAATACACCCGGCGGGAGTCCTGTCCAGTCTCGTTATGTCAATGATGAGATTACCCGCTTACGCAAGAAGTACCCGGACATTCCACTCTATGCAGTGGTGGTGGATATGTGTGCCTCGGGCGGTTATTACATCGCCTCGGCAGCAGACGAGATCTATGCGGATCGGGGCAGCATCGTCGGCTCTATCGGGGTCTTGATGAATGGCTTCGGATTCGTCGAAGGCATGCAGAATCTGGGTATCGAGCGTCGCCTGATGACCGCCGGAGAGAACAAAGGCATCATGGATCCCTTTTCACCGGTGAGCGAGGAGGACAAGGCGCACCTGCAACGCATGTTGGATCAATTGCATGGGCAGTTTATCAACCGGGTCAAGGAGGGGCGTGGTGACCGGCTCAAGGCCGATGAGTATCCGGAGATCTTCAGCGGCCTGTTCTGGAGCGGAGAGGAGGCGAAACGGATCGGTCTCATCGATGCCTTCGGTAGCAGCAGCTATGTGGCCAGGGAGATCGTCGGGGTGGAGGATATCGTCGATTTCACCCCCGAGGAGGATGTCTGGGAGCGCTTTGCGGAGCGATTGGGCGCCGGTGTCGCACAGGGCATCGCAAGGATCAGCGGATTGTCCGACAGCGTTCGGTTGCGCTGAAGATAAGTGGTATTCGCACTCAGCAGATCCTGGGTAGCGGGTCGTCCTCCAGCTCTTCCAGGATGCGCGCACCACCGAGTTCAGTCTCCAGGATCACATGAGGATCACCTTCGGTGATTTGACCGATGATGCCCGCAGACCGGCCCTCGGGCAAGGCCCGCCAGGCCCGCAGGGCCGCGTCTGCGTCTGAATCGGAAACCAGAGCAACGATTCTGCCTTCGCAGGCGAGAAACAGGGGATCGTAGCCGAGCATTTCACAGACCGATTGCACTGAGTCACGCACCGGTATCCGATCCTGCTCCAGCCGGACTTGGTGGCCGGTGGCGCGGCAGATCTCATGAGCGACCGTGGCCAGCCCGCCGCGAGTCGGATCCCGCATGAAATGCAGACCTGACAGGTTCAGCAGTGATTGGGCAAGCTGTAAAACGCTGCCGGCATCTGAATGCAGGTCCCCGTGCAGACCGAACTGCTCTCTGGCCAGCATGACCGCAATCCCATGATCGCCGATCGGTCCGCTGACCAACAACTTGTCGCCGGGACGAATACGTTGCAGACTCAGTGCCAGACCTTGGCGGCGGATGCCGACCCCGGTGGTCGCCAGGTAGACGCCGCCACCTTCACCTCGGCGCACGACTTTGGTATCGCCGGCCACCACCCGACAACCGGTCTGCTCAGCAGCCGCGGCGATACCCTTGATGATGCGTTCCAATTGATCGACCTCGAAGCCCTCCTCGATAAAGGCGTTGAGGCTCAGGTAACGAGGCACGGCCCCGGCCACCGCCAGATCGTTGGTGGTGCCGTGCACCGCCAGGGAACCGATATTGCCGCCGGGAAATTCGAGGGGCTGGACGGTGAAGCCGTCGGTCGTGAAGAGGATCTCGCCTGCTTCCTCCAAATGCAGCGGTACCGCGTCAGCCTGAACATCCAGACCGGGGTTCTTCAAGTGGCGGGAGAAGAGATCCTCGATCAGTTCCCGCATATAGCGCCCGCCGTTGCCGTGGGCCAGAGAGATATGGGTATCCTGCATGGTGTTGAGTTCTGCTGTGATAATCCTGGGCGCAGAATAGCAATTCGCCGAGGCGAATAAAAACCCCGCCAAGGCGGCGGGGTGTCGGTACTGGCTGGTAGGGGATTATTCTGTTTTTGCGGGTGTTTCGGCAGCTGGGGCAGCAGCTGCGGGTGCGGCGTAAGGATAGGCATAAGGCAGACCATAGGCGGGATAGCCGTATCCACCATAAGGATAACCACCCCAACCACCATAGTACGGATAGCCGCCGTAATACGGGTAACCGCCATAGTAGGGATAGCCGCCCCATGGGCCGTAGCCATTACCCCAGTTCCATGGGCCGCCACCAAAGGGGCCAAAGAAAGCCTGTGCAGAGGTGGCAGTCAGCAGAGCTGATCCGGTGACGGCAGCAACAGCAACAATTTGCAGAGTCTTCTTCATCGTTCCGATTCTCCTCAAGATCAAGACAGGGTATGCAAGGCATCGCTCTGATAAGGTCTGGTCAGCGACTGAAGTGTCTCGACAACCCGTTACACCAGTTGGGCGATGTCCTACCTAATAATATATTCGAGCAGCCTGTAGACGGATTGATCTAAATCATAAAATAACCAGATAGTAATATACTACGACGGTTCAGAGTATGCCGGATAGGCGTTCGAAGGCCTGTCCGATCCCATCGGAAGCCTGGTGGAAGTGGGGAGAGAAGCGGAGACCGCCGCCCCGGTAGGCGCAGATCACCTGTTGCTGCATCAGATGCCGTTGAAGTGCCTGGTTGTCCCGCTCCGGCACGCGAAATGTCAGGATGCCGCCACGTCGCTCGGGTTGGCGCGGCGATAACAGCTCGAATCCCAGACGATCCACAGCTTCCACCATGTATGCCGTGAGGTGCGCGATGCGCTGCTGAACTGAGTCGATACCTTGCTCCAACAACAAGTCCAGGCTCGCGCTCAGGGCGTGAATCCCCAGCATGTTGGGACTGCCGCATTCGAAACGGCTGGCCGAATCCGCCGGTTGCCAGCATTTTCTGTCGAAATCACCGGCGTGTTCGACCATGTGCCAACCGTACTGATGCAGCCGGAGACGTTCCCGGATCTCAGAACGACAATAGAATAGGGCAAGTCCTTCCGGACCGAGCATCCACTTGTGTCCATCCGCCACGACGAAATCGGCCAGGTTCTCAGCGACATCGAAGGGGATGGCCCCCAGGCTTTGGATCGCATCCACACAAAACAACACCCCATGTGACCGGCAGTAACGACCCACAGCCTGAAGATCCAGCCTCAACCCCGTCGCATATTGCACGGAACTGATCGAAACGAGCCGGGTACGCTCGTCACACAGCTTCAACAGTTCTTTTTCGGGACAGACGCTGTTTGGCAAATCCAACAGTTTCAGGGTCACCCCCCGGGATCTCAGAGACTCCCAGACAATCCGGTTGGATGGAAATTCCTGGGCAATGGAAACGATATTGTCTCCTTTTTTCCAGTCGATACCGTACGCGATGATCGACAGGCCCTCGGAGGTGTTCTTCAAAAGCGCGATGTCCTGCTCGGAGGGTGCGTTGATCAACTGAGCCAATTGGTTGCGTAACCGGTGCTCTGTTTCCAGCCAACGAGAGTAGTCTGTGGCGCCCCACCGCCCATTCTCGATGGCGAATGCCTTGACGGCATCGACGGTTCTGGTGGGCCAAGGTGCCACTGCTGCATGGTTCAGATAGATGATTTCCGGATCAAGATTGAAGAGATTCACGGGTGTTTACTCGGGGGGGTGGGTCTTGAAAACAGGATGACGGCATAGATGATCAGGTTGATGCCAATCACGATAAGACCGAGAACAAACTGTGTGTCACGGTCCAGCCCGGCTGGATAGATCACAGGCATGAGGTAGTGATCGATAAATCCGCCCTGGTAACCCTGTTCACCCGCTGCGCTTCGGAAGTGATTTTCAAGGGGGGTCAAGGGGCAGATCCAACCGCTAAACTCGACCAGGGCGCCCCAGGCCACACAGGGCAAATGCAGCAGGGCCATCTTGCGCCATTGGAGGACCAACAGACCACCAAGCAGCACGAACAGGATGAAGAGAAGGTGAAGGATGACGAGCAGGTCGGCAATGAGCTTTGCAAGCATAGTGATCCAATCGGCCCGTTCTCAGACTGGTCATCCGTTCAGTGGTCTTTCCCTGATCGCCCTGTCAGGAAAACAAAGGGCAGGGCCAAGGGACCGAACAACAAGCCCATCATGCCCCAGAATACAGGATGCAAGCCACGGGTCTTGGCGATGAAGTGGCATACCACCGCGCAAACGAGAGAAATTGTAAGAACCAGCAATATCGACATGGGTCAGGGCCTTGTGTGATAGCAAACTCCCTCTTGGATAGGCTTCATCTCTAAGCGTACGCTTGATAGTATCCGGATTCCATCCTGGGAATCCATGTGCAAAGAGGCTATCCCTTCGATCTGACCATAGTAGGCCGTGAAACATCCCAATCGCCCCGCGAAGCCAATGAAACGCCGTCTGCTCGGTTGGGCATTCGAGCTCTTTTTACTGTTCGGAGCGCTCTATCTGCTGCATCTCTGGCAAACCCGAGATACGGTGACAGGCGAGGCGCCGATGCTGTCAGGACGGACCCTGAATGGAGAGGTGTTGGCGTTGGAGAGTCTACGCGGACGCCCCGTATTGGTCTATTTCTGGGCGACTTGGTGTCCGATTTGTGAGCTTGAGTCCGGAACCATCGACAGCTTGGCGGAAGATTACACGGTGATCACCATCGCCATGCAATCGGGCCACAAAACAGCGATTCAGGCCTATCTGGATGAAAACGCTCTAAGCTTTCCGGTGATCTCCGATCCACAGGGGCTGTTGGCGTCACGTTGGGGGGTTGCAGGGGTGCCGACGACGTTCATTATCGATGCCGGGGGTGTGATCCGCTTCACCGAGGTCGGCTACACGACCAGCCTGGGGTTGCGCACCCGGCTCTGGTGGGTGCAGTGAACCCTTAACTTCCTGATCGCATGAGCCTTACGCGCTTTAAGTCCTAATTACACACCTTGACATTCAAGTGGGGAACGAAAGCAGTGGATGTCACGCCTCCCTTACTGGAGAATCGCTATCAGCTACAGACAGGACGTGATCAACGAGGGAGTTTTCCTATGCTCATACTCAGTCGCCATCAAGGTGAATCGCTGATCCTTAGCGAAGGTGATTCTCAAATCACCGTATCATTGCTAAAGGTCGAAAATGAACAACTCAAGATCGCTATCAGCACACCTGACGAAGAGAGAATGATACAGCAGGAGCTACTGCATTTAACGGAATGATCCGATACGCCGATTTCGTGATGTAATCAAGCGCAAAATCGTAACCTGTTCATGCATCGGGATGAGTCACAGCAGCAGTGACCCTGTCGCAATTTTACTGCAGTGAATGGACATGGGTTTGCCTGACCTGACCTCCATTCCCAGTCTACGGATTACTCATTCTGAATCCGTTGTCGACACTCAGCATCATACCGTTGTTTTGCGGTATAGCGTCTTTGCGGTTTGCCCTTCAGACGCTCTATCTCGTCTGCCAGACGCCTGCACTCGTCATCTGCCTGGTTGATTGATTCGATAGGGGCCTTGGTTCGGTATCCCGGGGTATCTCCAAACATGATGGATTGTCCACGCTCTTCGGCAACCAGCGCTGCAGTGAAGATGAGGAGGGGGGATAAGATCAATGAATATTGCAGTGTCATTTTCATGGTTCAGATCATGCCCTACTGAGGTGCCATGCCGGCAGATTTCCATTTCCCATCTGCTTGCTGACAAAATAGGTAGACGGCATTGCCTTCGAGGTTATTGGCCTTGTTGTGGATTTGCAGTTTCTTACAGGTCTGGCCATCGACTTTACCCGTACGGATCACCACGAGGCTGCCGGAGTTTCCTGTCTCTGGATTTTCCCAGCTTCCCACCTCATGGTCGGCATGATTGTTTAAGACCTCTCGAGCGGTCGATTTCGCCAGTTCCCAGTCTGTCTCACTGAAATAGCGGACAGGAGAATATTTTAACACTTGTAAATCCGTGGGATATCCTGTTCGACCTACCAGAAATAAAATACTAAATAATCCAATGATGATGATCCGCTTCATTAGTTTACTCCATAAGATACTGATAGTAAGTTGAAGATCTGAGTAAGAGTCACACTGGGATATCGAATGATGTTTGAGTGTAATCTGTACAGTCTGACAATGAAAGCTATTGGGGCAGCAGTGAGTGAGTGGATATCATGTTATTGTCGTAATTCGGATAATTGTAAGGACCCGGTTCCCGCTATAATCCCGAAAACATCGAATTCCCGTTCATCAGACAAATAAATTCATTACAACGGTGACGCCATCTGTTCATCGCTAAGAAAAATCCCATTCAATACTGGTGAGTATTCAGCCAAGACGGCTGAGGGGTCTCTCCGGGAACAGATGGTTGGATTGCTTACCGTTACAGAATGGCCAGACCAGGTCAGTGGTAAAATGTTTTGGCAAAATCAATCAACTGTATATGATATGCCCTATTCACTCCATGCCGACGTGAGACATCAATGGATATCAGCCGTTACTTGACAATACATTATACCGATGGAACCAGTGAAACCTTTGTGTTCCCCAAGCAAGCAAGTGATCGATTTGATCTGATGAAGAAACTACACACGGCAATGACGACAGATCGCATTCTGATAGAGACGGATGCAAGTCTACATGTCATCCCTCTATGCGCCGTGAAACGTATGGAGTTTTCACCGGTGCCAGATGAATTGCCTGATGGTATCATCCGAGGTGCCACATTGAGCGGTTGATGTCATCTTATCGATCACGAATGTATTCATTTCAATTGGCATGAAAGTGATGACTTTGAGGCTCAGTAGGCAGGCCCCTTCAGTCCAAAATTAACTTCTTATCCACCGAACTCATAAATCGTTTATTAGGAAACCAGTAGATGTTTCTCGACTATTTCGCCCTGTTTCTCGTGTTTTTTGTTGTCGTGTTTTTCTTTTACGCGATCATCGTCATACATGATATTCCATACGAAATCGCGGTGCATCGCAATCACCCGCACCAGGATGCCATCCATGTCGCTGGCTGGGTGAGTCTATTCACCCTGCACGCGATTTGGCCCTTTCTATGGATTTGGTCGACGTTTTATCGAGAAGACAGAGGGTGGGGTTTCGATCACTCCAGATCGAGGAAGGATGCGGCGGTACCCGATAACGGCGAGACCATCCAGTTGGTAAAACAAGTCGAGGCCCTATCGGAACAGGTGGAGGCGTTGCAAGCCGAAATCAAGAATGATAAACCGCGGCAGGAGGACTGATTCATGGATCTTCTATTAATACTGACCTATACGGGACTCTGTGTCGTTATCTTCAAGGTCTTTCGTATTCCTCTCAACAAATGGACCGTACCCACGGCGATTCTTGGTGGAATCGTACTCCTGGGAACCCTCCTGATGCTGATGAACTACAACCATCCCTATGGCAAATACGCCAAGGAGTCCTTTATCAGTGTGCCGATCGTTCCCGCCGTGAAAGGTATTGTGGCTTCGGTCGAGGCGGAGGCGAATACGCCTTTGCAGCAGGGAGATGTGTTGTTTCGCATCGATCCCAAGCCTTTTGAGATGAAGGTTTCACGCAAACAGGCGCAGTTGGCCGAGGCGGAACAACAGGTCAAACAGACTGAGGCCCAACTCGAGGCTGCGCAAGCCCGCCTGAAAAAGGCCAAAGCAGATCGTGACAGGGCCAAACAGTCGTTCGATCGCTACGCCAAGGGTAACAAGAAGGGTGGCGCGAAGATCTTCTCGGAACAGGAGGTCGAGAACCGCCGGCAGCTCTATCTTGCCTCACAGGCGGCCGTCGAGGCGGCTGAAGCGGATCTGCGCCGGACGCGCCTGGCTTTCGAGTCGGAGATCGGCGGGGTCAATACCAAGGTCGCCCAGCTGAGGGCTGAATTGGAATCGGCCGAATATGATCTGGAACGATCGGTGGTACGTGCCCCGTCCGATGGATTGGTCACCCAATTTGCTGTTCGACCCGGCGTCATGGCCGCGAACCTTCCGCTGCGTCCTGCAGCGATCTTCATACCGGATCAACGGCGAACCATGGTAGGCAGCTTCTGGCAGAATTCTCTGTTGCGTATGCAGCCTGGTGCAATGGCGGAAGTGATCATCGATGCGGTACCGGGGCATGTCTTTCAAGGCAAATTGAAAAGTGTCTTGCCAGCCATGGCTGAGGGGGATGTGCAGGCTACTGGAACACTCATCTCGGCGCAGCGAGTGGCCGCCCATGGCCGTGCCCTGGCCATTGTCGAACTGGAAGAGAATCTGGATGACTATGGCCTGCCTAGAGGAGTGCAAGGGAAGATGGCGATCTTCTCGGAAAGCGATCCCCTGCATGTCTCCCTGATTCGGCGCATCCTTCTGCGCATGGTGGGGTGGCTGAATTATGTCTTTCCGATCAAGTAGACGGATTCGCAACCAATGACTCTAGTAAAACTTGCAGGGGATGCACATTTCACCTCGCCAACTTGTGTTAGCGAGAAACGATCAACGACCTAGGACCAACCATGACTGACTCTACGAAAGATGCAGGTGTGATAGCCGCGTTGCTCGAACGCTTTGAAAAAATCAGACTGCCTAAGGCGCTCGCGCTCAAGGAGCAGGTGGACCGGGGAGAAACCCTGACTGAAACCGACATCTCTTTTCTATCCCGGGTGCTCGAAGACACGAAGGAGCTTCAGCCCCTGCTGGCAAGACACCCGGAATACGAGGATTTGGTGGCCAAAGCCATTCACCTTTATCATGAGATAACCAAAAAGGGTCTGGAAAACGAGAAACAGTCGAAAGGTTGAGTGCCTCGGATCGCTAAGGCCGTTTCGATCGGCTTAGTATGTTAGCTTGCACGACAGAACAAACCGTCACCGAATGAGTTCCGCTTTCTATGGAAATTGACATACTAAAGCTGCTCGAAGCCAATAAGATGCTGTTGCTGTTTCTGGTGATTGGCATCGGTTACGTGGCGGGTAATATCCGGATTGGCGGTATTCCGGTCGGTTCCACAATCGGTGTCCTACTGGCGGGTCTGTTGTTCGGCCATTTCGGCTATACGGTCCCCCAAGGGGTTGCCACCTTCGGCTTTGCCCTGTTCATATTTTCTGTCGGTATCCAGGCGGGCCCCACCTTCTTTGGGGCATTCCGGGAAGATGGCTTGCGTTATATCGTACTGGCGGCCATCGTCGCCGTGACTGGGTTCAGTTTGGCCTTAGGCGTATCCAAACTGATCGGGCTGGATGCCGGATTCACTGCCGGGTTGCTGGCCGGCGCACTGACCAGCACCCCGACCCTGGCGGGTGCTCAGGATGCGGTCAACAGCGGACTGGCAAAGCTCTCGACAGAGATGGATCCACAAATGGTCCTGCAACAGATCAGCGTGGGTTATGCCTTGACCTACATCGTTGGGACCGTCAGCCTGATCCTGATCATCCATTTCCTGCCACGTTTGCTGCATATCGATCTACCGGTAGCCGCCAGAAACTACGCCAAGGAAAGAGGCATCCTCGGGCGTCGACACCGCGTTATCGACGAGGCGGATATGCTGCCAATCATCAGGGCCTATCGTGTCGGTGAACAAGGTGTTGGTAAAACCGTCAAGCAAAGGGGTGCTGAGATCGACCGGAAAGGTAAGGCACTGCGTTTACGACGAGACTCCAAGATTTTGGAGGTCAAAGACGACACCGAACTCATGGAAGATGATGTCATCTCCCTGATCGCCAGTCTCAAGGATCATCAATGGGCGAAAGATAACTTGGGCGAGGAGGTATTGGATCCCGGCTTGCTCAACTATCAGATCGCCAGTCGTGAAATCATCATCATCGATCGTCATATCGTTGGAAAATCGATCCAGGAACTGGATATCACCAATAAGTACGGCTGTATCGCATCGAACATCAAAAGAGCCGGTATACAGCTGCCACTGAGTAAGCGGCTACTGCTGAACAAGGGTGATATCCTGCAGATCACCGGTGAGGAAGAGCAACTCAATAGATTGGCTGAGGACTTTGGTCATATCGAAGAGGAGGTCGAGGAGACCGATCTTATGACCTTTGCCTTTGGCCTGGTGGGCGGACTGCTCCTGGGTATGTCGATGATCAAGATCGGCACCATCTCCATCGGTCTGGGAACAGCCGGCGGGCTGCTGTTGGTCGGCATTGTGATCGGCTATGTCAGTTCAATCAATCCCACTTTTGGGCGTGTGCCGACTGCTGCACGCTATATGCTGATGGAACTCGGTCTGACCTTGTTCATGGCAGCTGTTGGTCTGGGGGCCGGTGGTGGACTGGTTGAGGCCTTTCTCTCTGTGGGACCGATCATTCTGTTGGGTGGATTGCTTGTGACTCTGACGCCGGTGTTCGTCGGTTATTTGTTCGGTGTGAAGGTGTTAAAACTCAATCCCGCACTGCTGCTGGGTTCGATCACCGGCGCCATGACCAGTACGCCGTCGCTCAACATCGTGACCAATGCGGCAAAGAGCGGCGTACCGGCACTGGGTTATGCGGGCACCTATACCTTTGCCAATGTTATGCTGACCTTCGCCGGTACACTGATCATGATTCTTTAAACTACAAGGTCTAACACATGAATTTAAAACAAAGATCTTTTTACATCACTCGATTACTTGCCGTCGTGTTTGCAGGAAATAGCAGTATGGTTCTTGCCGGTGAAGCGGCACTGGGTGACAGTTTCAACAAGCGCTTCACTCTGAGGTTATCAGGTTTTCAGGCCTCTACTGCCACAGATATTCAAGTCAATTCAAAAGATGGTGTGGTAGGGGAGGAGATTTCCTTTGAGGATGATCTCGGTTTGTCTGACCGCGAAACCCAACCACTTTTGGATATCACCTATCGTTTCAACCCAAAACATATGGTTGATTTCTCCTACGTGAATCTTTCCCGCAGCGGAACCAAGGTCTTCGAAAGATCCGGTGTTACTACGGAGAATATCGAGTGGGTTGCCGGAACCGAACTGTCTGGATCATTTGACAGTGAGGTTTACCGTATCTCGTATGGTTACTCTTTCATCAACGATGGAAAGAAAGAACTCGGTATGTTGCTCGGGTTACATGTGACACGGATGAACATATCACTGTCAGGCCGCGGCAATCTGGTTGCGATTGATCCCGCTACTGGGGATGAGGTGGTGATCGAAGGCGAGGCGGATCGCTCGTATGACAGTGGTTTCACCATCCCACTGCCGGTGATCGGTTTGCATGGTGCATACGCCTCGCCTTCGATCACCACCTCATCCCCAGTAGCGGGATCAATCGCAACCAGATTGCCGCGGCCTGACAGTGATAT
>JASJBU010000088.1 GCA_030066355.1 Gammaproteobacteria bacterium
AACAGCTTGCGGGATCGCGTCGGGTCCGCTTTGACATGCGTGGAAGCCGTATTCAGCGGCGAGAAATGGGCGCCGATCAGCCATGCCTCGCCATTGCGAATGTGCACATAGCTCTCCGTGAGCTGGGCGCGGCCCTCCCGCAGGCTCTTGACCTCCCAGCCCTGCAGGGCGAGGCCCGCCTCGTAGCGTTCCTCGATGAAGAAGTCGTGACCGGCCTTTTTGTTCAGCGCGATGGTGGAGCCGGTGTTTTTCGCTTTTTTTGCTTTCTTTGCCATCGGCGCATTCTAATCGGCAGTTGCCCGGGCGGCCAGACCCGCCTTGTTAACAAGCGGAAATTTTTGGAGAATAGCGAGTTTACGTCCACAAAGGACGGAATCTAACTTGATGCAGCGATGCGTCATTCCAGGAACGCCTCATGGATGGGTGTTTCGGGATACCAGTTAGTCGATTAGCGGATCGGACGGGATCTCAGGACAGAAGATATGTCAGAAAAGTTATCCATCCATGGTCAGTGGTCATCCCGGCTGATCTTTATCCTCGCGGCCACCGGCTCCGCGGTGGGTCTGGGCAATATCTGGAAGTTTCCTTACATCACCGGCGAGAACGGCGGCGGCGCCTTCGTGGCGGTCTACCTGCTGTGTATCGCGGCCATCGGCGTACCTATCATGATGGCTGAGATCATGCTGGGGCGGCGCGGCCGCCAGAGCCCCATCAACACCATGACGGCCCTGGCGCGGGAGGAAAATGCCAACCTGGTCTGGTCGGTGGTGGGTTGGAGCGGTGTGCTGGCCGGATTTTTCATCCTCTCTTACTACAGCGTGATCGCAGGCTGGGCCCTGGCCTATGTGCTGCGCGCCGCCAGCGGGGTGTTCGAAGGGATCGACGCCACGGGGGTGCAGGAGGTTTTTAATAATCTGGTGGGTGATCCGGAGCGTCTGTTGGCCTGGCATACCCTGTTCATGGTGATGAGTATGACGGTGGTGGCGCGGGGGGTGCGCGCCGGTCTGGAGAAGGCGGTCACCTATTTGATGCCGGCGTTGTTTCTGCTGCTCATCGTGATGGTGGGCTACGCCATGAACACCGGCTATTTCGTCCAGGGCCTCGAGTTTCTTTTTGAACCCGACATCAAACGGGTGTTTGAGCGTTGCGAGATCGTGGCTGGCATGGAACAGTGTGAACTGAGCGGCAAACCGGTCCTGGTCGCCCTGGGCCACGCCTTCTTCACCCTCAGTCTGGGTATGGGGGCAATCATGGTCTACGGCTCCTACATGCCCAGGAAGACCTCCATCGCCCGCTCCGCGCTACTGATCGCCTTTCTCGACACCCTGGTGGCGCTGGTGGCGGGTATGGCCATCTTTCCCATCGTCTTTGCCAACGGGCTCGAGCCCGGCGCCGGTCCGGGCTTGATCTTCCAGACTCTGCCCATCGCCTTCGGCGCCATGCCGGCGGGACAGTTCTTCGGTACTTTGTTCTTCGTCTTGCTGGTGTTTGCCGCCTGGTCATCAGCGATCTCGCTGATCGAACCCGCAGTGGCCTGGCTGGTGGAAAACCGTGGTATGAGCCGAATCCGGGCAGCGGCCTGGATCGGCTTGACGACTTGGGTACTTGGATTGGGCAGTATCTTCTCCTTCAACCTCTGGTCGGGAGACGAATACAAGCTGTTCGAGATGACGTTCTTTGATCTGTTGGATTATCTCGCCGCCAACATCATGTTGCCCGCGGGTGGGCTGCTGATCGCCCTCTTCGCCGGTTGGGTGATGAGCTCCCAGTCGAGCCGCGCCGAGTTCGCCATGGGAGGTGTGGCTTATCAGCTGTGGAGGGTGCTGATCCGCTTCATCTCACCGTTGGCCGTGGTGCTGGTCTTCCTGAATGCCGTTGGAATCATCTAACAATGCCGATTGTCAGTAAGAGTGCGCTTGTGCACCATTCAGCAGGGGAAATGTATGATCTGGTGTGTGACTTCGAGGCTTATCCGGAGTTTCTGCCTTGGTGCAGTGACAGCAAGCTGATTTCCAGCAAAGCTACGGAGATCTGCGGCGAACTGGAGGTTTCGCGGATCGGTATCAGACAACGATTTTCCACGTGCAACACCCTGGTCAAGAATGAACGCATGGACATCGTGCTGCGGGACGGCCCGTTCCGTAAGCTGGAGGGTGGTTGGCGGTTTACTGCGCTCAAGGAAGATGCCAGCAAAGTGGAACTGGTACTCGAGTTCGAGTTTGCCAGCAAACTGATCGACAAGGCCTTCGGCAGTGTATTCGGACATATCGCCAACACCCTGGTGGAGGCTTTCGTAAAGCGGGCGGACGAGGTATACCGTGACTGAACAACAGATTCGTGTCGAAGTCGCCTACGGCCGACTGGACGAGCAGCTCATTCTGGAGGTGCTTACGGAGCCGGGCATCACTGCGAAAGAGGCGGTGGAACGTTCCGGCATCCTCCAGCATTTTCCCGAGATTGATCTGAGCAAGAACAAGATCGGCATCTTTGGCAAGGCGGCTAAATTGGACGTCAAACTCAATGCCGGTGACCGGGTGGAAATCTATCGGCCGCTGATCGCCGACCCCAAGGAACAGCGCAAGAAACGCGCTGCTGAGGGCAAGCAAATGAAAAAGGGCGCGAGATGACCGAATGTCCGTTGGGCACGAAATCGTATGAAATGCTCAGAAACGCCTCGAGTCCGCGAAGGATAAGCAGGATTCTCCGATTGTAGCCGCTGCGCCATGCAGCCGGATTGGGGTAGATGTCAACAATGGTTGAGAAAAAAACTGGCACCGCTGTTGAAACGGGCGGGGGTAAGTCTTTCCTCCACATCAATCATCCAGATCGATACCGATCGCGCTCAGGAGCCGCTCGATGATGCCCTTGTCACCATCATAATCGGGCACGCTCACCACGATCTCCTGCTTATCGCGCAGTGACTCGATATCCTTCGCCGGCTCGATGTCACCCTGAAAGCTGATCAGGGTATCGTCTTCGAAGAACAGACTGAACTGTTTGATCTCGAGAGATTCATTGCGCTTTTTCATGGTGAATAGATAGTCCCAGCGTTCCTGGTGAAAGATGTCCACCAGTAACGGGGTGCCGAGCAGAAAGCGTACCTGTCGTTTGGACATGCCTGGCTTGAGTTCGGCGACCATTTCGGGGGTGACAATATTGCCCTGTTGGATCTCCGGTGTGTGAACGATGGTGAAGTCCTTCCAACCCGAACAACCGGCCAGGGCCAAGCCCGCAACAAGTGTGATGAGAATCTTTTTTATTCTGAGTACAATCTGCAGCATTCGAGGATTCTACCCCAACCAGCCGTGGTTCAACCAGGTTTTTGCGCTAGGTTGGTTCATTCATAGCGGAGGGAACGGTATTGGATAATCAGGAGATAAGGAAAGCGGGACTCAAGGTTACCCTGCCACGGGTCAAGATCCTTGAATTGCTGGAGAAGAGTCAACAGCGGCATGTCAGTGCCGAAGACGTCTACAGGATGTTGTTGGATAAGGATGAGGAAATTGGTCTGGCCACAGTGTATCGGGTATTGACCCAGTTTGAGGCGGCGGGACTGGTGACTAGGCACAATTTCGAGGGAGGACATGCGGTTTTCGAGCTCGACCGAGGAGAGCATCACGACCATATCGTTTGCATGACCTGTGGTAAGGTCGAAGAGTTCATGGATGCGACCATCGAGAAACGTCAGAGAGAGATCGCCGAAGAGCACGGTTTTGAGATGGACGATCACTCACTCATCATCTACGGACGTTGCCAGGATCCCAAATGTCCCGGCAGGGCCAAGGGCTGAGGACCTATTCAGCCGACACGACGGCCATCCCGATCATCTCCGCGGCATGGGCCAGGGTCTGGTCAGTGATCTCCACACCACCCAGCATGCGGGCGATCTCATCGATCCGCTCGGTCTTGCTCAGGCGGGTGATTCGGGTATGGGTCTGTTTATCATTAGTGCGTTTGCTGACCAGTAAATGATGCTCAGCCTGGGCCGCGACCTGCGGTAGATGGGTGACGCAGAGAATTTGTCGACTGGCCCCCAGGCGGCGCAACATCTGACCGACGATTTCCGCAACCCCGCCGCCGATGCCTACGTCCACTTCGTCGAACACCAGACTGGGAGTCTTGCCATAGCGGATCGTTGCCACCTGAATCGCCAGACTGATGCGTGACAGCTCGCCGCCGGACGCCACCTTACTCAGGGGCGCCAGGGCAATGCCGGGATTGGCTGAGACCATGAACTCGATCGACTCCAACCCTGCTTTGTTGGCATCCGCTTCTGGCAAGGATCGCAGTTCCACGTCGAACACCCCGCCGGGCATGCCGAGCTGCTGCATGGCCTGGGTGATCTCCTTGGCGAGCCGCTGTCCGGCCGTCTTGCGTCGTTGGCTGAGCCGGTGCGCCAGTTCCTGAAAGGCATTCCATTGGTTTGTAACCTGGTCCTGCAACAGCTCCAGGGTCTGGTCGGCATTTTCCAATTCATCGAGTTCCGTTTCGATCTGCTGTTGCCGATCCGACAGTTCGGCAGGTTTGACCCGGTATTTACGGGCCAGGTCGTGAATCAGTTCGAGTCGCCGTTCGACCGCTTGTAATCCGGCAGGGTCGGGTTCGAGGCCGGTCAGGTAGTCTCGCAGTACCGAAAGGGTTTCATCGACCTGAATCAAGGCGTTGTCGAGCATCTCCCGGGGTTCGTCCAGGGTCTCGTCCAGCCCTTGTAGCTCCCCGAGCTGGTCGGTGAGTCTGACGAGCATGCCGCGGACCGAGGGTTCAGCCTCATCCAGAGCAAGCAGGACCTCTGCGGCGCCGTTTTGCAACTGTTCCAGGTGACTGAGTCGTTTATGGTCCTGACTCAGGCTCTCCAGCTCATCCGACTGCAAGTTCAGGGTCAGGAGTTCATTGAGCTGAAATCTCAACAGGTCGAGGCGGGAGGTACGCTCTGTCGCTGCCTGTTTTAGGGTTTCCAGTTGCTTGCGGTTTTCTCGATAAGTCAAGTAGCTGGCCGCGACCTGCTCCGCCAGCTCGAGGTGTCCTCCATAGGCATCCAGCAATTGACGTTGGTGAATGCGGCTCAACAGGGATTGATGGGCGTGCTGGCCATGGATCTCCACCAACCTGTTGCCCAGTTCCTGTACCTGTTGAAGTGCTACGGGACGGCCATTGATGTAGGCCCGTGAGCGCCCGGTGCGGGAGAGAATGCGGCGAATCAGGCAATCATCACCCTCGTCCAGGGCCTGCTCCTCGAGCCAGCTCCGGGCTTCCGGGTAGTCGCTGATGTCGAAGCCGGCGGTGATCTCTGCGCGCTCGGCGTCACTACGGATCATGCCATTGTCCGCCCGCTCTCCGAGGGCCAGACCCAGCGCATCGATCAGGATCGATTTACCCGCCCCGGTTTCACCGGTCAACACGCTCAGCCCCGGACTGAGTTCCAACTCCTGGGACGAGACGATGGCCAGGTCTCGAATGTGCAGTTGGGTGAGCATCGGTAAAACTGTCTCCCTCGAACCAGTCTCGATGTTGTGGTTGATTATTTACCCCAGCCCAGTTTGGCGCGCAGGGTATTGTAATAGTCGTGGCCCTGGGGGTGTATTAGTCGAATCCGATGCTCATCCTTGCGGATACGGATGATCTCGCCTTCCATCACCGGCAGGGTCACCTGGCCATCGCAGGTCAGTTGCACCCCTTCCGCATGGCCGCTGGCCAGCCGGATCTCGATCTCGCTCTGCCCATCCACCACGATGGGCCGGTTGCTCAGGGTGTGCGGACAGATCGGCACCAGGAGCAAGGCGTTCAGGGAAGGATACATGAGCGGACCTCCCCCGGACAGGGCGTAGGCGGTGGAGCCGGTGGGGGTGGACACGATGAGACCATCAGCCCGTTGGTCATTGACCAATTGACCATTCACATACGTCTCAAACTCGATCATCCGGGCGATGTTCCACTTATGCAGAACGATGTCGTTGAAGGCGCGGATGCCCCCGTTGGTTTTCGACTCGTCACCCATGTTCAGACGCAACAGAAAACGCACCTCCTCCTCGTAGTGACCGGTCAGAATCTGGCTCAGTTTGGGCCGGATCTCCGCCGGTGAAATGTCGGTGAGAAAACCCAGACGACCCAAATTGATGCCGAGCAGGGGAATGTCATATCGCGCCAGCGAGCGTGCGGCGTGCAGCATGGTCCCGTCTCCACCGACCACGATGACCAAGTCACTGTGGCTGGGAAGATCTCGTTCGGAAGTACTGGGATGAGTCTGGTCGTCGAGCAGCCGACAGGTGGCTTCCTCCAGAAGAACGTCCTTGCCCAATTCAGCGAGGAACTCACAGAGTTGCGCAATCGTCTCCTTGACAGTGGGGTCGCCGTGCTTGCCGATGAGGCCGACGCGTTGAAAGGCTGTGGGCATGTATCAGGTATCCAGCAAGCTTATCTCGAATGATTCTCGGTTCGGTTCTGTTCGAGCAGTATGGGCGCCGTCGAATCACCCGCAAGGGGTGATTGGTGTCTCCGTAGATCCGATAAAACGGGTTCAAGCGAGTGCCCAGTCGTGAGGCTAGCTTAGCCAATTCAGACAAACGCAACAACGATGATGCCAAACTTTCACGGCCGACCGGTGCATAACTTGAGGCATGATCCTGCACGCTGATCCGCATCGGTCGAATTTGGGGCTGCTTGACGGGAGACTGTCCAGTTGCTAATTTTCCTATTCTTATCACTCTTCAGCCTAGAGTGCTAATAATCTAACCCGGAGACGAGTTGACTAGCAGCAAAAACATCAGCGAAAGCAGTGTCAGTGAACGGGCGCAACACTTCCTCAAGGCACTGATAGAGCGTTACATCCGAGACGGCCAACCGGTGGGTTCCCGGACCCTGGCCAAAGACACCGGGATGGATCTGAGCCCCGCCACCATTCGCAACGTGATGGCCGACCTCGAGGATTTGGGACTGGTCGCCTCCCCGCACACTTCGGCTGGCCGCATCCCTACGGTCACGGGCTTTCGCATGTTCATCGATTCGCTGCTGACCATTGAGGATCTCAAGGCACGGGAGGTGGAGAAAATCCGCAGTAATCTCTTGCAGAGCTCGGATCCCGCGATCATGCTCAAATCCGCCTCCCAGTTGCTGTCGGGGGTCACGCACATGGCCGGCGTTGTCACGGTGCCGCGGCGTGAACGCTCCACTTTTCGCCAGATCGAGTTTCTGCCGCTCTCCAATCATCGGGTGCTGGCAATCCTGGTGACGGACAGCGGCGAGGTGCATAACCGGATTCTCCATACCCATCGGGACTTCTCCCGCAGCGAGTTGGATCAGACCGCCAATTTTCTCAACCACTCCTTCTCCGGGCAGGATCTGCACAGAGTACGTCAGCGCGTTTTGGAACAACTGAACGAGGCGCGCGAGCATTTCGATCAGACTATGGCCAACGCCCTGGAGATGGCGGGGGAGCTGGTGAATGCCAGCGAATCCGAGGAGGATTGCGTGATCGCCGGACAGACCAATCTGATGGAATTCGCCGATCTCGCCAGTCTCGAGCAACTGCGCAAACTCTTTGATGCCTTCACTGAGAAACGGGAAATCCTGCATCTGCTCGATCAGTTCCAACATGCCCAGGGCGTGCAGATCTTTATTGGCGAAGAATCCGGTTACCAATTATTGAACGGTTGCTCGGTGGTGACCGCGCCATACCAGGTGGATGATCAGGTGGTCGGTATGCTGGGCGTCATAGGTCCGACCCGCATGCATTATGAGCGGGTGATTCCGATTGTCGATGTCACCGCAAAAATATTGAGTGCGGCCTTGAAAAATCATTAACTGTCCCCAGTTTGGGAAAGATTCCGCCCACTGGGCCAAGACCATTCGTAAACATCAATCTGAGGTGAGTGAAGTGATGGATAAGGATCAACCGGAACAACCGGTAGAGCCCCAAGACAAGGCTGCTGAAGCAGCAGCCGAGGAAAGTTCTGCAGAAGAGACCACCACAGAAGGGGCTGAGACTCCTGCAGAGGATCTTACCCAGTTGCTGGAGGATGCCAGAAACAAGGCCGACGAGCATTGGAACCAGCTGGTGCGCACCAAAGCGGAGCTGGACAATCTGCGTAAACGCAGTCAACGGGATCTTGAGAACGCCCATAAATTCTCCACCGAGAAGTTTTCTCAGGATCTGTTGCAGGTCTGGGACAGCCTGGAACTGGGCCATCAGGCGGCGCTGGATGAGAGCGCCGATATCGACAAGCTGCGTGAGGGCACCGAGCTCACCCTGAAACTTCTTGTGAGCGTGATGCAGAAAAACGGCATCGAACAGATCGATCCCATGGACGAATCATTCAATCCCGAGTTCCATCAGGCCATGTCGGTGCAGGAACGGGACGATGTTGAACCGAATACCGTGGTAGCGGTTGTGCAGAAGGGATACCTCCTGAACGGGCGGTTGATGCGCCCGGCCATGGTGATGGTATCCAAGGCGCCGGTGCCGAGTGTCGACGAACAGGCTTGAACTTCTACCGGACCGACCCCACATCTGGGTCAGTTAGCAAGATTTGACACGATATACATAAAGAATTTGGAGAACGCACATCATGGGTAAGATCATCGGTATCGATCTGGGCACCACCAACTCCTGCGTAGCAGTGATGGAAGGTGACAAGACCAAGGTCATCGAGAACAGCGAGGGCGATCGCACGACCCCCTCCATCATCGCCTATGCCAACGACGGTGAAATCCTGGTGGGTCAGAGCGCCAAACGCCAGGCGGTGACCAATCCCGACCACACCCTGTTCGCGATCAAGCGTCTGATCGGCCGCATGTTCAATGATGACGTGGTGCAGCGCGACGTGGACATGGTGCCCTACAAGATCGTCAAGGCAGACAACGGCGACGCCTGGGTCGAGGTCAACGGCAAGAAGATGGCGCCACCGGAGATCTCCGCCAAGGTCCTGCAGAAGATGAAAAAGACTGCCGAGGACTACCTGGGCGAGACCGTCACAGAAGCGGTCATCACCGTGCCGGCCTACTTCAACGACTCCCAACGCCAGGCCACCAAGGATGCGGGACGCATCGCCGGCCTGGACGTAAAGCGTATCATCAACGAGCCTACCGCCGCGGCCTTGGCCTACGGCATGGACAAGAAGCGCGGCGATCAGACCCTGGCGGTGTACGATCTGGGCGGCGGTACCTTCGACATCTCGATCATCGAGATCGCCGAGATCGACGGCGAACACCAGTTCGAGGTGCTCTCCACCAACGGCGATACCTTCCTCGGCGGTGAAGACTTCGATATGCGCATCATCGATTTCCTGGTGGATGAGTTCAAGAAGGATCAGGGCGTGGATCTACGTAACGATCCCCTGGCCCTGCAGCGCCTGAAAGAGGGGGCGGAGAAGGCCAAGGTGGAGCTCTCCTCCAGTCAACAGACCGATATCAATCTGCCCTACATCACGGCGGATCAGACCGGTCCCAAGCATCTGAACATCAAGTTGACCCGGGCCAAGCTGGAATCCCTGGTGGATGACCTAGTGACCCGTACCATCGAGCCCTGCCGGCTGGCCCTCAAGGATGCGGGGGTCTCGGCCTCCGACATCGACGAGGTGATCCTGGTGGGCGGTCAGAGCCGCATGCCCAAGGTGCAGGAGACGGTAAAGGAGTTCTTCGGTAAGGAGGCGCGCAAGGACGTCAATCCGGACGAGGCAGTGGCCATCGGCGCCGCGATCCAGGGCGGCGTGCTGGGCGGCGAGGTGAAGGACGTGCTCTTGCTGGATGTGACACCGCTCTCCCTGGGTATCGAGACCCTGGGCGGGGTGATGACCAAGCTGATCGAAAAGAACACCACCATCCCGACCAGCGCCTCCCAGGTCTTTTCCACCGCCGACGACAACCAGACCGCGGTCACCGTGCATGTGCTGCAGGGTGAACGGGATCAGGCCTCGGCCAACAAGTCGCTGGGCCGCTTCGATCTGACCGATATCCCGCCAGCGCCTCGTGGTGTACCGCAGATCGAGGTGAGCTTTGATATTGATGCCAATGGCATCCTCAATGTGTCGGCAAAGGACAAGGCCACCGGCAAGGAGCAGTCCATCGTGATCAAGGCCTCCTCCGGTCTGAGTGATGATGAGGTTGAGCGCATGGTCAAGGATGCGGAGGCCCATGCGGACGAGGACCGCAAGTTCCAGGAAGTGGCGTCGGTGCGCAACCAGGCCGACAATCTGATCCACGCGACCCGCAAATCCATGCAGGAGTTGGGTGACGACAAACTGGAGGCCGGTGAAAAAGAGGCCATCGAGGGCGCTATCAAGGACCTGGAAGAGACCATGAAGGGCGACGACAAGGAGGCCATCGAGGCCAAGACCAAGGTTCTCACCGACGCATCCGCCAAGATGGCCGAGCGGCTCTATGCCCAACAGGGTGCGCAGGCGGGCGCCGATCAGTCGCCGGGTAGTGAAAGCGGTACGCAGGATAGCGGCGCCAGCGGCAAGTCGGAGGACGATGTGGTGGACGCCGAGTTTGAAGAGGTCAAGGACGACAAGAAGTAAGGCCAATGCGAGGCCAGTAACGATCGGTCGGTGTTTAAAGAACAACCTGTGGGCATGCCTAGTGTCCACGGGTTTTCACACGTCTGGCGTCCTTGAGCCTGACCGGAGTCTGGAGACGGTAAGCTAGAAGAATTATGTCAAAGCGCGACTACTACGAAGTACTGGGTGTCAGCAAGAATGCCAGCGAAGCCGAGATCAAGAAGGCCTACCGGCGGCTTGCCATGAAGTATCACCCGGATCGCAACACCGGTGACAAGGCGGTCGAGGCCGAAAAGAGTTTCAAGGAGGCCAAGGCCGCCTATGAAATCCTTTCAGATGCCCAAAAACGTGCCGCCTACGATCAGTTCGGGCATGCCGGGGTTGACCCCAGCATGGGTGCCGGCGGTCCCGGAGGCTTTGGCGGTGGTGCCAACTTCTCGGATATCTTCGGCGATGTGTTCGGTGATATCTTCGGCGGTGGGCGAGGTGGTGGCGGTACCCGGGCAAATCGGGGCGCAGACCTGCGCTACAATCTGCAGCTCTCCCTGGAAGATGCGGTGGCGGGTACCACCGTCAAGATTCGTGTGCCGACCCTGGTCCAATGCGACAGCTGCGGAGGCTCGGGGGCCAAGAAGGGCACCAGCCCGAAGACCTGTGAAACCTGTGGCGGGCATGGCCAGGTCCGCATGCAACAGGGTTTCTTCTCTGTGCAGCAGACCTGTCCACGTTGTCATGGCAAAGGTACGGTGATCACCGATCCCTGCCCCAGTTGTCGGGGACACGGCCGCATCGAAGAGCACAAGACCCTGTCGGTCAAGGTGCCGCCCGGCGTGGATACCGGTGACCGGATTCGCCTGGCCGGCGAAGGGGAGGCCGGCGAGCATGGCGGACCCGCCGGGGATCTCTATGTACAGGTCAACGTGCAGCCCCACGATATCTTCAGCCGTGAAGACAGCCATCTATTCTGCGAGGTGCCGATCAGTTTCACGACTGCGGCACTGGGTGGCGAGCTCGAGGTGCCGACCCTGGATGGCAAGGTCATGTTGAAGATTCCCGCCGGCACCCAGACTGGGCGTTTGTTCCGCATGCGCGGCAAGGGGGTGAAACCGGTGCGAGGTGGTCCAGTCGGTGATCTGATGTGCCGTGTATTGGTGGAGACCCCGGTCAAGCTGACCGGTGAACAGGAGGAGCTTCTGCGCAAATTGGACGAGAGCATGAAAAAGGGCGGCGGCAAGCACAGTCCCCAGTCGACCACTTGGGTGGATGGGGTGAAGAAGTTTTTCGAAGGTATGGGTTTTTAGTCCGCGATTCATTTTGTACTGTGCAGGCCATCGTAACATGCCTCGCAA
>JASJBU010000084.1 GCA_030066355.1 Gammaproteobacteria bacterium
CACAGCGCCTCGTCTCCGAGGCATGGTTGAAATCAAGCTGAAGCGGCAGGGGAGAGTCAGACCCGGCGTTGAGGATAAGCCTAAGGCCCATCCGTTCAATTAATCAGAGGCATCCCATGCGCATCAGAGAGCGGTAAGCACAGCCCGAGTCAGCAGGCCAAGGCTGATCGTGGTGGCAAAACTGAGCATAGTGCCAAACAGGACATACTCGGTCAGCTTTTTATGGTGGGGCTCGCGTAAATCCCCGAATCGCAGCACCGATTTGGCCGCCAACAGAAAGCCAATGGCAGCGAATTGATCGATCAGGATAAAGGTCAGGATCAGGAATCGTTCGAGCAGTCCGATGCGCGCGCCGGCCTCAGCCAGGGATCCGCTGTTGTCGATCTCGCGGCTCCATTTACCGATAGCGATGGCGATCAGGAATGACAGGGGGCGGGTGGCAAGGATATATGCGATCAGCACGATCAGAGGTTTGGGAGATAGCAGCCAGCCTACCGCCAATTCAACGAGAGGCCACTGATTGGTTACATAGAGCCATACGCACAGGATCACACTGACGTGCAGAATCTGGTCTAGGATGAACCAACTGTATTGGCCTTTGGGTGTGTAGGATTTGCCCAGGTCGAACAGCAGGTGGCTGACGCTGATCAAGGCGGCCATACCCAGGACCGACGCAAGGCCGGCGACCGCAAACCATAACACGGCCAAGGAAAGTAGTCCGTGGATCGCCGCATGCAGGTAGAGGAACTTCGAGCGATAGTGCAGGGTGCATTTCTCAACGATCCCTGCCTGGGTCTGCATGAAGAAATCGGCCACCAGATGGACCAGGATCAGGATGAGCAGCAGGGTTAATTCTTGGGGCATCTTTATTACCAATCCTTTGACAATATTTCGTCGGTATAGTCGACGTAGGCTCTGATCAACGCCAGTTTGGCCGTCACAAGCCTGGTGTTGATGGTCGGTTGCGAGCGCCCCAGTCGTTTTGCCAGGGCCTGTTGCGACTCGTTATAGAGTAGACTGAAATAGGCGACCTCACCCGAGTAGTGCGACCAGTGAGTAATGATATCATCGGCCATGCGGGTCAATAGCGACAGTTGCCGGGTAATATCTGCGGATCCGGCCAGCAGACTCAGACGCTCATCGCTTTTCTTGATCGCTTCCAAACCCCGTCCGGACAGGGTGAAGGCCTCGCCGCTCGATTCACCGAGCCTCTCCCGCAGGCTGTCCACCCGGCCTACTCCCATGGAGATCCGAGCATCCCAGGGCTGTTTTTTTGAGGGGGAAAGGGCGATGATTCTGGCCCGGATCAGCAACGCAGCCAGGGTGGTATGGGCAGGGTTCGGGATCAGCGCCTGAAATTCATCGCCGCGATAGACATCTGAACGTACCGCAAACTGCCGTGCCAGCACGTCCAGCACCCCATGCAATGCATCAAGCAGGGTATTTCTGTCATCGATCTGACTCGAGCCGACGATGTCGCCGGTGATCACGCCACTGCGTTGCATGCCTTGTTCTCCGCTGGAACGCATCATCACCTCAAGATCTACTCAAATCAGTCTATATATGCAAATTATAGTAATAAATAGCTATAATTTTTAATTATAGATTAAATTAACTATTAAAGGTCTGAAGCTGCCGGTGGTTCGTTGAATCATTTGACCCCGAAACCCTCATCCCGCAGCAGCTGGCTGATCGCTTCCACATGATCGAGTCCGCGGGTCTCCAGCAGCAGTTCAACCTCAGTCTCCTCCAGCCGTACCTTGCTGATGGATCGGTTCTGGGTCATCTGCAGGATGCCGGCATGTTGCTCGGCGATCAAAGCGGTGAGTTTGGCAATACTTCGTGGGCGGTCGGCCGCGATCACCTTGAACCGTGCCAGACGGCCGTCGGTCTCCATGCCCCGCTCGAGGATCTTGGCGAGCAGGGTCAGATCGATGTTGCCACCGCTGATCACCACCACGACCTGCTTGCCGCTAATGTCCGGTATCCGTTTGCTGTGTAGGGCGGCGAAGCCAACCGCGCCTGCACCTTCCACCAGCGTCTTTTCCCGTTCCAGTAGGAGCATGATGGCGGTGGCGATCTCCTCTTCGTTGACTGTGACGATATCGGAGACTAAACGCTCGACGGTGGGTAGGGTATACTCGCCCACTCTGCCCACGGCGATGCCGTCCGCCAGCGTGTTGACGCCATCGAGGGACTGGATGGCGCCGGCGGTGATGCTCTGTTGCATGGCTGGTATGACGGCTGCCTCGACGCCGATCATGCGGACCTCCGGACGCTGTGTCTTGATCGCGGTGGCGATGCCGGAGATCAGACCCCCGCCTCCGATGGGTACCAGCACCGTATCCATATCCGGCACCTGTTCCAATAGCTCCAGCCCAATAGTGCCCTGACCGGCGATGACCAACGGGTCGTCGAAGGCATGGACAAAGGTGTAGCCTTTTTCGGTCTGCAGTTCCAGGGCCTTTGTATAGGCCTCGTCGTAGCCACTCCCGTATAGCAAGGTCTCCGCTCCAAATTCC
This sequence comes from Gammaproteobacteria bacterium, assembly GCA_030066355.1. Lineage (GTDB taxonomy): Bacteria > Pseudomonadota > Gammaproteobacteria > Chromatiales > Chromatiaceae > JASJBU01. Next base: position 2,523 of record JASJBU010000084.1, read on the forward strand.
TGGGTGCCTTGGATTTTGGCCAGCGGCGTGGTCTCGGGCATGACGATGACCGCGGGTATCCCGCAGAGTTTCGCGGCGTGCGCCACCCCCTGGGCGTGATTGCCGGCTGAAGCGGTGATGACCCCGGCGGCGCGCTGTTCATCGGTAAGTTGTAGAATCTTGTTGAGTGATCCCCGCTCCTTGAAGGAACCGGTCATCTGCAGGTTCTCCAGTTTCAGAAAGACCTCGCATCCGGTCAGCTTGCTGAGGGTTTCAGTCCGGGTGCAGGGGGAGACGAAGATGGCATCACCGATTCGTTGCTTTGCCGACTGGATGTCCGCTAATGCTAGCAATATTATGTCTCCCTGCGGGTTTGTTGAGCGTCTGGGCCTGCTAACGAGTTACACTAATACAATGCAGAAGAGCCTGCCAACCGCTTTCAAAGAGATTCAGCGCTTCAATCAGCCCTGGTTGTGGGGGGTATTGATCCTGACCCTGCTGGTTCTAATGGGCCTGTTCGGTTTCGGGTTGTACCAGCAGTTGATTCTGGGAGTACCCTGGGGCGATCGGCCTCTCTCGGATAACGGGCTGATTCTGATGGCAGGTGCAACCGTGTTGTTCAGCGGCGTCATCATCTACCTGTTTCTCTTTATGCGGTTGATCACCGAAGTCAATGCTGAGGGTCTATGCATCCGGTTCCATCCCTTGCGTCGTAAAATCGTTCCTCACTCGAGTATCCGATCCTGTGAGTCGCGTACCTATAAGCCGATCAGAGAATACGGCGGCTGGGGGATCAAATACGGGCCCAGCGGCTGGGCCTACAATGTCTTTGGCAATCGGGGTGTACAGCTCATCCTGATTGACGGCAAGCGGATCCTGATTGGATCGCAACGCTGCGAGGCGCTGGAGAAAGCGTTGAAGCAGCATGGCACCTGCTGAGTCGACGCGCAGCATTTGCAGCTGAGATCGAACGACGCTTGTCGTGGGTCATTGCCGGCCAAAGAATACACGCGCATTGTCCAGCCGGATCTTGCGCGCGATATCTGTCGGCAGGTCCGCCATCCAGCCCCGGTGAAAGGCAAGAAAGCGGTGCAGCTCCTGCCAGCCACTGTCCGGTTCGTCCCAGGGATTGAGCTGTTCGACCGGCCAGACGGTATCTGAACCGACCATGAATCGCTCGGCATAGTCCATTACCAGCGTCCGCCAGCCCGGTTTGAGTTTTCCATCCTCGTCGATGCGCCGGGCCAGGTGACGCCAGGGGTCACGGGCGGAGAGTTCGACCCACAGGTTGGGGCAGCTCTCCAAAGCTCGCCTGACCTCTGCGGGTGGCAGGATAGAGCCAGCATGGGCCCAGAGAAATCGAGTCTCGGCATGTGCCTGGCAGAAACCGATCAGATAATCGGCGCGGGAAAACTCCGTGTGTACCAGCACCGGCAGGTCGAACTCCGCAGCCAGTTCAAACAGGCCCGAGATCACCGGATTGCGCCAGTCGCTGATAAAACCGCCGATCAAGTGGATCTCACCAATGCCCTGATAGCGTCCACTCTGCAGCGCCTCGCGGGTCCGTTCCAGCAGTTGTGGGTCCTGGTGCCAGCGAGACCATTCCTCCGGTATCCGGTAGATCCCATAGATGGGGATCACTGTATCGGGTGCCAAAGCCTGGAGTTCCAACGCCAGCTCGGGAGGCGTTCCGGTGACTACGGCGAGGGTTACTCGGTTCTCGCGCAACAGGTCAATGGCCTGCCGGGGTGAGGTGATCTCTTTCTGATTCCATTTCCAGTGCAGGTGGACGTCCGCCAGGGGGGCAGCGGGTGTTTCTGCGACGGCCGGTAATGGCCAGAAGACAATACCGGGCAGACCCAGGCAGAAAAAAAACAAGTTTCGAAATATCATGGTGTCATCCAGGGGACTGGATTGCCTGTTTGAGTGAGTGATGGTCATTGTCGGTTCAGGCGCCTCGTTTCTCGGGCGATCCAGGCTCTTATATAAAATTCCGTGGTCATCGTTTGCGATCCGACAAGCATCACTGATAATACAGTGACTCGATTTATACGGATACCATGATTGCATGAAGCTTCTCATCCTGGGTGCCGGGGCCGTCGGGCTGAGTCTGGCGGCCCGTCTCGCATCGTTTTGCGAAATCCATGCCCTGTGCCGGGCCCGACACGCGGAGATTATCGCGCGACGGGGATTCCGCCTCAGCGGTATATGGGGCGATGGAAGCTTCTCCTTCCCCGCTGCCCCCGAGCTGCCAGCGGATACAACATTCGACTATTGCCTGGTCACCGCCAAGTCCCTGCAGACCCGGGGGCTCTGCGAACGATACCGTCAGGCCCTCGCGGGCGCGGAGCTCGTCAGTCTGCAAAACGGTATTGGTAACGAGGAGATCCTCGCGGAGTTCAGTGATCGGGTGATCGGCGGCACCATCATCACCGGCTTCGAATGGCGTGGCCCGGCACAGGTCCATGTTACTGTGGAAGCCGGACCCATCAGGTTAGGGCGGTTCCCCAGGGGCCTGGATGCCGGGGTTGAGCGTTTGGTCGAGCTGTTCCGTCGTGCCGGTCTGCATGTGCAGGCCAGTGACTCCATCCGCACCGATCTGTGGGCCAAGACCCTCTACAACTGCGCGCTCAATCCGCTGGGTGCGATCCTCGATGTGCCCTATGGACGGCTGGCGGACCGCTACAGTTGGGCGATCATCCGACAGGTGATGGATGAGGCCTTCGCGGTGTGCCGCGCGAAGGACATTCCGCTACACTGGGAATCAGCAGCGGATTATCTGCAGTATCTCGAGACGGTGCAGTTGCCCGCCACAGCCGATCATCACTCCTCCATGCTGCAGGACATCCAGCAGGGACGGGAGACCGAGATCGATTACCTCAATGGTGCAGTGATCAAGCTGGGGAAAGAACAGGGAATCGATACCCCGATCAACCGAACTCTGGTTGATTTGATCCGCTTCAAGACTAGCCGGAATCATCAGCCCAGCGAATAGCCCGGCTAGTCAGCCACAGGGCTCTTCAGTCTCTGGTGCTTGCTGAATCACGGCTGAACCGGTTTCAGCCATGCCTGTGCATCCTGTCTCAGCACTTTCTGGCCAGGGTGAGCCCATCACCGATCGGTACCAGACTGATGTTGACCCGCTCGTCTGTGTGCAACCGGTCATTGAGCTCACGTAGTGCCTGCGTGTCGGCATCCTGATCCTCGGGGTTGGCTACTGCGCCACCCCATAAGGTGTTGTCGAACAGGATAAGGCCATTGGGGCGAAGTAACTGGAGGCAACGCTCGTAGTAGTTCAGATAATTGGTTTTATCGGCATCGATGAAGGCCATGTCGAAGCGGTTGCTCTCACTCTCTCCAAGTAAGCGCTCAAGGGTCTCAAGGGCAGGTGCGATATGCAGCTGGATACGATGCTCGATGCCGGCTTCATGCCAAAAAGTGCGGGCGATATCGGTCCATTCCTCACTGGTATCACAACAGACCAGCCGGCCATGATCTGGCATGGCCTGAGCCATGCAAAGTGCGCTGTATCCGGTGAATGTGCCGATTTCTATGATCTGTCGGGCGCCGATCAACTCTACCAGCAAGGCCATGAATTGCCCTTGTTCGGGGGCAATCTGCATCCGGCTCATCTCCTGTTGTGCGGTAATCTTCCGCAGCTTGCGCAGCAGGCTGCTTTCCCGGAGTGAGTGATCCAGCAGATACTGGTAGAGGGTGTCATCGAGACTCAGGGTGCGATTGCTCATATCAATAGGTTTGTTCTAGTCGGTTGTCCATGATCATTGAGACCTGAAGCTGGCATAAAGGTGTCGCCGGCTAGCTTGTCCCATTAACCTCCTTGGCCACAAAGATCCGTGGGGTAGTGGATATTGACCCCAGTGAAGGTACATTTCGCCAAATCCACCATCATGTTCGCGACCTCTTCGGCTTGCACCGGGCGCAGGTGCCGCATGGGCCCGACCAACAACGGCATTGCGATCTTCGCCAGTGGTTTGAGCAACTCCTCATTCAAACGGGGCTGAGGTCGCGTGCCCATCAGCATCGAGGGACGAATAATGTGAGTGCACTGCAATGGCAACTGCCGAACCGCCTGCTCCGCCCGGCCTTTGGTACGGCTGTAGAATAACGGGGAGCGGGGATTGGCACCAAAGGCTGATATCAGGAGAAATTGCCGGACCTTCTGCGCGGCGGCCAGCTCGGCGGCTTGTTTCACGTAGCCATAATCCACTTTCTCGAAGGCGTCCCGAGACCCCGCTGCTTTAAGCGTCGTACCCAGACAGCAGAAAAGGCTGTCCACTTCGAACAAGGCAGCATATTCAGCGAGCCTGTCAAACCGGATCACATGTTTGTCGAGTTTTACATGAGTCCGTTCGAGCGGCTGGCGAGACAGCACCACGATCTGTTTGACTTCTTCCTCCTCCAAGAGCCGTGTGAGGCAAAAGCTTCCAATCAGGCCGGTAGCCCCAAGGAGGAGAGTGCGTTGACCGATCATCGTTTGTTCCACCTCAAGACAGTAAAAACAACCTTGAGAAATTTAATCCCTTTTCTCTCTGGTATCCACACATTGAGGAAATGCTGTAGATACTGAGCTTAGTACAGCTCGCCAGCCTAGAGTGATACTGGAGCGAGCCTGTAGATCGACCCCAATCAAAAGCTTCCAAGTTACACGAGCCGCAGAAATGGGGATAGTGGGTGATGATTAGAACCATACCTGCCCAAATGGTATAGATGGTTCCGAATCGGGTAACTGCCGGGTTCAACGGGGGCTGCAGGGAGGTGCAAGTAGCCGAAGTATAATGCAGCTGCATGGTTATCCAGACTATCTGCCAATAGAGCTGATGATTTGGCGTTGATAGCAGCAACGACAACGTAATATCAGGGCGTTGATGACCAGTAGGGTCAGCAATCTACCAGGCTGACGCTCACGCAACTGCTCCAGCGAACAATCATCATCAGAACATCCGCTGATGATGACGATTCTATGACGATATCTCGAATTGATGGCTATATTGCGACACGTCCGACGTGAGCTAATGATTGCAACTGAGTTGCATTATTCCGGTACAGAGTTTGAACGCAATCCAGTTGCATTTACTGGCTTACCTGTAGGGCTGAAATTGTCATGACGGTATGCTCTGAGACGCTGGACATCTTAAGGTGTAAGGTCGACATGCTTGAGGCATTAGGCGCTATTTGTTCGCAGCACTATTCGCTTGCGATATGGGAACGCGCTTCATTGTCAGACATCAGCATGGAACTGAGACCGTTGCCGGCGACTGCGTTTCCCGACGTACGGGCACAACTCCATGCGGATGCGCTTTTTTATCGATTGCGGAGGATCAGCATGCGGGTTTATAAATCACTATGTCTGTTGCTGTTGGCCGGTTGCAGTCAGCCATGCTTCGTCGAGGAGCGCTCTCAATTGCTAGAGGATGCCTGATCAGCGGATTCGTCTTTTCTTGATTTTTGTCGTGGCCTGACATGCCGGAAAGAGCTACCATTTTCTATGAAGTATTGTAAGTTTTGGTTAGCAGAAGGAGGACCAAAATGACGGAATGCAACGTTCACGAAGGTCATGATCACACCCACGGCCCCGATTGTGGTCACACCGCAATCAAGCATCAAGACCACGTTGACTATTTACATGACGGGCATCTCCATCATCCGCACGGAGATCATGTCGACGAGCATCGCATCGAGGTCAGTGATTTGAATCCCGATGCTTGCACGTCCGGACAAGCCTTGTCAGGCCATGAAGCTGGGCATGTCCACGGCCCCGGCTGCGGTCACGAAGCGGTTCCCCACGGGGATCACGTCGACTACCTGGTTGAGGGTCGCCTACATCATCCGCACGGTGACCACTGCGACGATCACGGACCAATCGATCTGGCCTAGCTTAGCGCCAACCAGATCGTGACTACAGAGCCACTGACGGATATTAAACAGGATTTGTGGCCCGATTCGCCGAGGCGCTCAAGACCGGACCTTACCCGGAACTTTCTACGCGGCCGCGCTCAGCGTCGATGAGAGCGGTGGTGATGGGCTCGGTATTTGGTTCGCTGAAACGGTGATCATCCGATGCGAGTGAGTTGGTTCATGGCGATCTGTCTGGCATGCATGAGTGCTGTCACGTTTTCGGCCAATCTGCATTCGACGACCATGCTGTCGGGCGAGGATGTCAACGCCGAGCAGACCGCTAATGAAGCGAACACCGTCTCCAGACAGGGCGATGCAGTCTGGTATCAGGCTGCGACTTGGCTCTGGTCAAAACACCATGAGATCCACCGTGCGCTGACGCGGGAATTACGCGAACTGCGTGGCAAGGATGTGGTCGGCTGGGCCTTGGTGCTGATGAGTTTTCTTTACGGTGTGTTACATGCAGCAGGTCCGGGGCACGGTAAGGCCGTATTGACAACCTACCTGTTAACCCACCGACACCACCTGAACCGCGGTATTGCCATGGGTACGGTCGCTGCCCTGCTGCAGGGATTGTCCGCATTGGTTTTGGTATACGGATTGACAAGCTTTGCCGGTTGGCTGCCACAAGAAACGGAAACAGCTGCACTATGGGCCGGGCGGGTGAGTTTCGGCCTGCTGACGATCGTTGGGCTGTATGTTTTCGCGCGGGCGACAGCCACGCTGGCCGACGGCGTTCGCCAGTGGCGGCAGGATGCCCGAGATATGCATCATGATCATGCCAGTCACGCGCACGGTGAGGGCTGCGGCTGCCGTCATGTGCCGAGCGTGGCCGAGATCGATACGGCCGGCAGCCGGCGGGCTACGGCTGGCGTTGTACTCGCGATCGGGCTGCGGCCGTGCAGCGGTGCGGTGCTGGTGCTGATTCTCGCCTCGGTCATGGGCCTGGCCTGGCAGGGTGCGCTCGCGGTGTTGGCGATGTCCCTCGGAACGGCGATGACCATCGTCACCCTGGCCATACTTGCCACCAAGGCCCGCGAATGGGCCAGTAGGGTGGTCGCTCATCGATCACCCTTGTGGGCCTTGGCGGGCGGTGGGGTGGGCGCGCTCGGTGGTGCCCTGCTGCTGCTCTTGGGGCTGTTGCTACTGAGCACCTCGTTCCACATCGTCGGCTGAGCTAGCCGTCGTTGGGATAGCCAGTAATGCCGCAATTGCGTCGCTCAGTAGTTTTCTACTCAACATCAATGTAATCAGGCGCTTGGGGTGAGATTAAGCCCCAAAAAATGCTTGGCACAGGGTGGAGGCTTGTGTTCTTAATGTAATGTTATACTATAACAATTCCATATGACATTCTAATTTCTCGGAGCGAACGAGCATCTATGATATGCACCAGATCCTAACTCCCCAAGAATCCACGACTTTTGTGCCCAGTGCTGCACCCCATGTAATCGGAGATAACCCCGATGTGCTGCGCCAGGTAGTCAATCCCACCGTGAATCTTTGCCTGTGGCAACGCCCTGCCCAACCGGCGGTTATCCGAGAACTCTCATCCCTCCAAGCATCAGACCTGCCGGACGTGCGTTGCCCGACGTCGCTGGATTCTTTCGACGACGATGTCAGCAGGCTTTTGCAGCAGCAAGATCTTGATCCAGTGGCTATCAAGTATTGGCGTGCCGACATGCGTCGGCTGGCGGATCTTTATTTCAGCGTCAGCGATAATCGTGATGTGACATTGCGTCTGGTGACGACTGAGGAAGACGATTGTCGTCGCTTCCATGTCGATCGCACTCATCTGCGACTGCTGTGTACCTATCGGGGGCTTGGTACAGAATGGTTGACCAATGAGCAGGTTGATCGCCTGGCACAAAGCACTGGCGCACCCAATGAAGACATCATCCGCTTCGGTGAGCCGTCGCAGTTCGAGCCTTTTTGGGTCGGCGTTATGAAAGGTGATGCCTATCCCGGCAACGCCGGCCAGGGGCTGGTGCATCGCTCACCACCGATTGCTGGCTCAGGGCAGACCCGTGTGCTGTTCTGTCTGGACTCCTGAGCCATGGCCGCAACCAACATCGCTGCTGAAGCGACCCTGGCGGTACCGACCTGGCAGCGGGTTTCCGAACTTGCTGATCTGGTCGAAATCTTCGATCCTGGGGTGCAGGTCTGTACCTGGCAACGGGAGATCGATCCCGCCATCGAGACCTACCTGTCTCAACTGCATCAGACAGAGGAGTTACAGGTCATCGAAACCCTGTCTCCAGCCGCTCAGCCAGTGCTCGACTGTCTACCAGCCGGACCAGGGCGGGCGTCGTTGATCGATGATTTGTCATTGTTGTGTGAGGTCGTCTGCGAGCTGCTGGGGTGTCGTGAGGTTGGCCTGCGTCTCGCACGTTTGAGGCGTACCATGTGCCCTGGTTGGCACATCGACCGCGTCGGCATACGGCTGGTCTGCACCTATCAGGGGCCCGGAACGCAATGGCTGGATGACCAGGTTGTCGACCGTCGGGACCCGCACCTTGAGCGGATGGAAGAAGGCGCTTTCCTTCAAGCCACCCTGGGCGAGGTCGTGCTGCTGAAGGGTGCGCTGTGGCAGGGCAACGATAGGCTCGGGGCGGTACATCGCTCACCCGAGGTCGCCGGCGGCGCCAGTTTGCGCACCCTGGTCACGCTCGATCCGCTTTGGGAGGCGTGAGACTTGATATCACACCCAACGATGGTAAGCACCGCACCAGAGATTCCGCACCATGGTTGAAGAGAGCGATCTGCCGCCGGGATACAGACCCGGCATCGATGAACCTTATATGGGGCCGCGCCAGTTGACCTATTTTCGGCACAAGCTCATCCGCTGGCGAGCCGAGCTGGTTCAGGAAACCCAGAGCGCCCTCGAGCAGATGCGAGACGAGGGCTATCGGGAGGTGGGAGACGAGGTCGACCGGGCCAACCAGGAAGCCGACCAGTCGATCGATCTGCGCACCCGAGACCGTTATCGCAAGCTGATCGCCAAGATCGACGCGGCCTTGGACCGCATCGACGACGGCAGCTACGGCTTCTGTCTGGAAACCCACGAGCCGATCGGCATCGCGCGCTTGGAGGCGCGCCCCGTGGCGACGCTGTCCGTAGGTGCACAGGAGCGTCACGAACTGCGCGAGCGGCAGATGGCTAAGCACAGATAGGTTGTCGCCGCCTGGACCGGCAAACCGGTAAAAAGGAGCCCGCCAGAAGCCCTGTCGCGCACCCGAGTCACAGGCGACCGGCTGTGTCGAGCGTGTACTGCCGAATCCATAACATCATGTCGATATGAAAAGAAAGGGGTATCCATATGCATATTCAGCCTGCCGAAGACCGCAAACTACCGGTCACCGTGCTTTCCGGCTTTCTTGGTGCCGGCAAGACCACGTTGCTCAACCATATCCTCAACAACCGCGAAGGACGCCGCGTCGCAGTCATCGTCAATGATATGTCTGAGGTCAATATCGACGCCACGCTTGTGGATAAAGAAGTCCAGCTGAATCGCGCCGAGGAAAAGCTGGTTGAGATGAGCAACGGTTGTATCTGCTGTACGCTACGCGAGGATTTGCTGATCGAGGTCAGCCGCCTGGCAAAGGCGGGGCGCTTCGATTACCTCGTGATCGAATCCACCGGCATCTCCGAGCCGCTGCCAGTGGCGGAGACCTTCACGTTCCGTGATGAGGAGGACATCAGTCTGTCCGACGTCGCCAATCTCGATACCATGGTCACGGTAGTGGATGCCGTGAATTTCAGCGTCGACCTGGATGAGGCGGATAGCTTGCAGTCACGCGGGGAGTCGCTCGGTGAGGAAGATGCGCGCACCGTGTCCGACTTGTTGATCGACCAGGTCGAGTTCGCGGACGTGATTGTCATCAATAAGATCGACCTGATCACGAGCACCGAACGTGAACGGCTGGAGCATGCCTTGCGCCAGCTCAACCGGCATGCCGAGATCCTTTACGCCAGCTTCGGCAAGGTACCGCTGGAACGCGTGATGGGTACCGGGCGCTTCGACTTCGCGCGTGCCGCGCAGTCCCCGGGTTGGCTGGCCGAGATCCGCGGCGAGCATACGCCGGAGACCGAAGAATATGGCATAGGCAGCTTCGTCTATCGTGCGCGTCGACCTTTTCACCCGACTCGCTTCGCCGAGGCGCTGAAGACCGACTGGCCAGGGAATGTGCTGCGCTCAAAGGGCTTTTTCTGGCTCGCCTCGCGTCCTGATGCGGCGGGCGAATGGTCACAGGCGGGGGGCGTCGTGCGCCATGGCCCGGCCGGGATCTGGTGGGCCGCGGCGCCGCGCGAGCATTGGCCGCAGGATCCGGAATACCGCGCCCGCATCGAGGCTGAGTTTGACGGTGCGTACGGCGACCGCCGCCAGGAGATCGTGTTTATCGGCCAGCACCTCGAACCGAAGGAGACTCGCGAGATCCTCGATCGCTGCCTGCTCACCACACCCGAGATGGATGCCGGCCCCGAGGTCTGGAAGACGTTAGACGACCCCTTCCCGAAGTGGTTTACCGAGCACGACGAGGGCTGATCCTATGGTCGACGACACCGAACGTTACGCCGGGGAACTGTTCCCCAGCGACTACACAAGCTGGCGCTATTGCATCGAGGTCAAATGCGGTCTGGCGCTGACGCCCGAGTTTCTTCAGGCGCGTATCGCCGTTCTCGGAGATCCGCGCCACGAGGAATCACGACGATTCGCGGAGTTGTATGGCAGGTCCTATCGCGAGCAGGTGCTGGGCTGGTTTCAACGTGCTGCGGCAGAGACGTAATGGGGTTGAGGCCAAATTCGGTATCCTCGAGCAAGCCCGGATCGGCGTGAAAGACCATCGGACCCAAGGCAAAGTGATATCGTCTATCGGATCGCAGAACCGACCTACTATTTCGAAATGCTGCATGCCAAGGAGGGCTCGGCCATCTTGCTCAAAAACCTGCCCCCAGCATGTCGATACCGCATTGAGCCGCCAAAACCGGATGCGGCCTTGGTCGCCTACGCCACCTCGCTTGTGTTGCGCTAAAAAAGCCATCTCCTCGGCTGTTGTGACATGCAGCACATGCAGGCGACGGCCCGTTTCGGCGGCCATGCCAACGATACGACGAGTCGCCTTGAAGGCGCTTTCCACATC
>JASJBU010000085.1 GCA_030066355.1 Gammaproteobacteria bacterium
GAGGCTGTGCGTACGGGTACATCGAGAATTCGCCCGTAGTTGTGCAATTGTTCCTGCGCACCGATTCGGTAGCTGTCCGTGGTCACCAGGGCCAACTGACGGTTGCCATGGCGCAGACAAAAACGCGCCGCCAGTTTAGCAATGGTGGTGGTCTTCCCTACTCCAGTGGGTCCGACGAGTGCGATGATCCCTCCCTGATCGAGCAGGTCATCCTGCACCACAGGGATCTCATCGGCCAAATGGTACAGAGCCTGCCGCCAAGCCTTGTCAGGTGTTTCCGCATCCTCGACACGCATCGCCAAGTCCCGACAGACACTGGCACCCAGGCCCAGACCCATCAGGCGCCTGATCAATTCCTGGGATTGAGGGCGACGCTGACCCAAATCTCGCCAGGTCAGTTCCGATAGCTCGTTTTCCATCATGCGTCGCAGGGCCTGCATCTCCTGACGCATCTCCTGGAGTAGCGGATCCTGACTCCACTCCACACCTTGCTTGAGCTTGGGGGTCGCAGACCGAGGTCTCTCTTGCCAAATCGAATCTGTGTTCTTGACAGCCGTCGGCGCTTTCAGGGGATGGAATTGCGTTTCAGGCGAAGAAGGTGTTTGAAGCTCGGCTTCAGCTGAGTTTGGTGTCCGCAGTGGAACGGGCGCTTCGGTGATTGCGTGGGGGGGTTCAGTTGCCGTAAAGGCCTCATCAGAAAAATCAATTGCAGCGACCAGCTCCACGCCCCCCTCCACACTCTTGTTGGAAAGGATCACTGCATCAGCACCCAAGGCTTCACGCACCTGACGCAGAGCCTGGCGCATGTCAGCCGCAAAAAAACGTCGTATCTTCATAGCCCCCAACCTTCCGCCAGCAACCGACAGATCGTGGGCTCAAGATCTTCCCAACGTTGAGCTGTCAGCCTTCCGGCTTGGTCTCCGGATTTGTGTTGCCGATAGTGGAAATCACCCTGATCTGGCGATTGTCCGGTATCTCGTTGTAGGAGAGGACGTGCATTCCCGGTGCCGCATGTTTCGCAAACCTTGCCATCCAGGGGCGTATCGGAGCGGCCACCAGCAAAACGCTTTCCTGACCTTCCTGTTCCATTGCAGCTCCAGTCTCAGCCAAGGCCTGTTGCAGCCTCTCCGCCAGTCCCGGCTCGAAGCCGGCCAGACCTTCTTCAGAGGTCTGAAAAGTTTGGAGCAAGATCTGTTCCAATCCGGAATCCAATACTGCAACAGGAATTTCTTCATAAGATCCAATGAGTTGCTGAACAATGCCACGTGAGAGTGCGACCCGGACGGCTGCCGTCAAAGTGACGGGGTCTTGACTTCTCGGGGCCTGCTCCGCCAAGGTTTCGGCTATCGTGCGAATATCCCGGATGGACACATGCTCTTCCAGCAAGTTTTGCAGGATTTTTGTCACCACACCCAGCGACAGGGTCTTGGGCAGCAAATCCTCGACCAGTTTAGGCGCGCTTCTGGCCAGGGAATCGAATAACTGCTGGGCCTCTTCGTGCCCCAGAAATTCGTGAGCATGGTTATGCAGGATCTCACTCAGATGGGTGGCGACCACAGTACTGGCGTCGACCACCGTATAGCCCAGGGTTTGGGCATGATCCTTCTGCTCGGGATCGATCCACACCGCTTCGAGACCGAAGGTCGGGTCCTTCGTCGGTGTGCCCTGCAACTCGCCAAACACCTGTCCCGGATTAATCGCCAGATCACGATCCGAGAAAATATCCGCCTCAGCCGCCGTGACCCCATTGATAGTGACTCGATAGGCATTCGGCGAGAGATCGAGATTATCCCGGATATGCACGGAGGGGATCAGAAATCCCAGCTCCTGGGAAAGCTTGCGTCTGACACCCTTAATTCGATTCATCAACTGACCGCCCTGATTGCGATCGACCAGTGGGATCAGCCGATATCCGACTTCCAGACCAATCAGGTCCACCGGTTGGACATCATCCCAGCTCAACTCCCGTTGCTCGGGGGCCGGTTGCGGTTCAGCCGCTACCGGCTCTGCTTCCGGTTCTCTCTGGCGTATCCAGATCATCCAGGCGCCGCCCGCAGCGATCGCGGCCAAGGTAAGAAAGGCGAAATTCGGCATACCCGGGATACTGCCCATGAGAAATAACACAGCCGCCGCCACGGCCAGCGCCTTTGGGCTGCTGAACAGCTGATTGACAATCTGTCCGCCCACATCCTCGGCACTGGCCACCCGAGTCACGATGATCGCCGCCGAGGTGGAGAGCAACAGGGAGGGAATTTGCGCCACCAAACCATCGCCTATGGTCAGCAACACATAGTTCTGCAGGGCCGTGGAGAAATCCAGATCGTGCTGAGCCATACCGATAGCGAGACCGCCGATGATATTGATCAGCAGGATCAGAATACCGGCTATTGCATCCCCGCGTACGAACTTACTGGCGCCATCCATCGCTCCGTAAAAATCGGCTTCCTGGGCCACCTCTTCACGTCGGCTGCGCGCCTGATCCTGATCGATCAAACCGGAGTTAAGATCCGCATCAATGGCCATCTGCTTGCCCGGCATGGCATCCAGGGTGAATCGGGCGCTGACCTCCGAGACTCGCCCTGCACCCTTGGTAACCACCACGAAATTGATAATTACTAGAATGAGGAAGACCACCAGACCAACAGCGTAATTACCACCGATTACGAAGGCTCCGAAAGCCTCGATCACCTTGCCTGCGGCATCCCCACCGGTATGCCCTTCCAACAAGACAATCCGGGTGGAGGCCACATTCAAGGCCAATCGCAACAAGGTGGCGATCAACAATAAACTGGGAAAGACAGAGAACTCCAAAGGGCGGCGAGTATAGACCACCACTAACATCACCACTAACGAGAGTGTGATATTGAAGGTAAAGAACAGATCCAGCATGACCGGGGGCAAGGGGATCACCACCATTGCCAGCAACATCAGCAACACCAGGGGAGCCCCCAGTCCCCGTGCACCGACCTGTTTTACATTTTGCAGGATGGCTGTTGCGTCCAAAGCTCAATCTCCTCCGGGCCGCTGGGAAGTCAAATGAGCTGGATCAGTCATGACGATACTCTTCAGGCACCGGGAGGTCTTCGGGCTCTTCCGGGATGTCTCCACCATCGGTACGGTAGACCTTTAGTTGGAAGACGTAGGCCAAAAGTTTGGCCACGGCGAGATAGAGCCCCGCAGGAATCGTCTCATTCAACTCCGTATGGAAGTAGATGGCACGGGCCAGCACCGGTGACTCAACCACCGGGACCTGCGCCTCTTGCGCGATCTTGCGAATATTGAAAGCCAGCAGATCGGCCCCCTTGGCCACCAGCTTCGGGGCAATCATGTTATCCGGATCATAGTGTAAGGCCACCGCATAATGGCTGGGATTGGTGACGATCACATCTGCCTTGGGCACCTCTTGCATCATGCGCCGTTGTGCCATTTCGCGTTGCAGTTGTCGAATCCGGCCTTTGACCTCAGGACGTCCATCGGTCTCCTTCATCTCGTCGCGCACTTCCTGTCTCGTCATCTTCAACTGACGCTTGTGTTCCCAGAGCTGAAATGGCACATCGATGGCCGCCACCAGTATGAGGGTGGATGTAATCAAGATTACAGACCAACCGATAAGCCCACCCAAATGATCAACTGCCTGCGGGAGATCCATCTCGTGCAACAGCAGGTAGTCTTCCAGGGTCGACCACAGCAGCAGCAGGGTTACCCCACCAATCAAGCTGAATTTGGCCATCGCCTTGAACAATTCCATCAAACCCTTAGCGGAAAAGATCCTTTTTAATCCTTTGAGTGGACTCAGCTTATCTAATTTCGGGGTGAGGGCCTCAGAACTGATGGATAAGCCACCCAAAGCCACAGAGCTGCCCACCGCCACGATGATCATCAACAGAAAGAAAGGTACCAGACTCAAAAACGTCTGTTGGACCGCATCCCGTAAATGGATGAAGATACTGTTGTCATGGAACAGTTCGCCACGTTCCAGGCTGAAACCGTTGGTCATTATTTCTTTCAGGCCGTTTCCCAACTGCCCGCTCATGACCACCAACGCCACCACACCGATCAGCGTGATGGCCATGGTGTTGAGCTCGCGAGAGCGGGCAATCTGACCCTTCTTTTTCGCATCCTCAAGGCGTTTCGCTGTCGGCTGTTCAGTTTTTTCCTGACCGTCTTGATTCTCTGCCACCATTCACCTCGTGACCCGCAGGGTTCGCATCACCAGCTGAAAGGCCTCAGCCAGTAAATCATTGAAGACACTCATCACATTTGGCAAGGTCACCCACATCAGGGCAAAGCCCATCAACATGGTGATCGGAAAGCCCACCGAAAAGATATTCAATTGGGGTGCAGCCCGCATGACCACACCCATGCCCATATTCACCAATAACAGAGCCCCCATGATCGGCAGCGCGATGAGTAAGCCACCGGCAAACAGCCGACTACCCCAAGCAACCAGCTCCTGCAGGCTGTTACGAGTGATGCCATCCATTGCGACTGGCAGGCTGTGAAAGCTGTCCGTCACCAGTTCGATCATCAGCAGATGGCCGTTGAAAGTCAGAAACAAAAGCGTGGCAATGATGAGATAATATTGTGCCAGCACCGGTACCTGCACGCCGTTTTGCGGATCTACCATGGAAGCGAAGCCCAGTCCCATGCTGTAGGCAATCACTTGTCCGCCAAACACCAGCGCACCGAACACCATCTGCAGGATGAAGCCCATGGTCACACCGATCAGGATCTGCTGCATCAGGATTACCAGACCTTCATGGGTGAGCACGTCGATGAGGGGTTGCGCTGGTAATGATGGCGCAATGATCCAGGTGATCAGGAACGTCAAAAAGATGCGCATACGGGCTGGCAACTGACGGGAATTGAACACGGGCGTTGCCAGCAGCATCGAACTGATGCGGACGAATGGCCAGAGGTAGGCAGCCAACCATGCGCTGAGCTGTGCTTCATTGAACTGCATCAATCTACCAAGCCCTTGATACTTAGAGGATAAAACCCAGCCATCCCTGGCAGGAATCGAGCCGTATTCCACACGACTAGACATGCACCTGTTTACTGGATGAGCTCCGGTATACTCTCGATCAGATTCAGTGAGAAGGTCATCAGCACTTGCAGCATCCAGTGTCCTGCAAACATCAGAATGAGGCCCACCACCGCCAGTTTGGGGATAAAGGTCAGTGTCATCTCATTGATCTGAGTGGCAGCTTGGAACATCGCTATCAGCAAACCCACCGCAAGGGCTGGCAGTAATATCAAACCGGTCAGCATGCCGATGACCTCCAAGGTCTGTTGGCCGATATTCATCACACTATCCGGATCCATACCTCGTTCCTCCGCCTAGACCTGAAAACTCGATGCCAGGGTTCCAAACACCAGCGCCCAACCATCGATCAATACGAACAGCATGATCTTGAACGGCAATGAAATGATCATGGGTGAAAGCATCATCATACCCATCGACATCAAGACACTCGCAACCACGACATCGATGATCAAAAACGGGATAAACAAGAGAAATCCGATCTGGAAGCCGGTCTTCAGCTCGCTGGTGGCAAATGCGGGTAGAAGCAGGGTGAAGGGTGCACTCTCCGGACCTTCCAGCGCTCCGAAATCACCGATTCGAGCGAACAGGGCGAGATCATCCTCACGGGTCTGTGCCAGCATAAACTCCCGTACCGGACCGGCTGCCGCCTGGAGGGCTTGCAGGGTATCCAGCTCATCGGCCATATAGGGCTGGACAGCCACCTGATTCACTTCCTTGAACACAGGCATCATGATAAACAGGGTCAGAAACAAGGCGAGTCCGATGAGAATCTGGTTGTTGGGTGTACTCTGAGTGCCCAACGCCTGACGCAGGATCGCCAGTACGATGATGATGCGGGCAAAGGAGGTCATCATCATCAGAGCTCCCGGTAACAGGGTCAGTGCCGTCATGAAAAACAGCACCTGGATGGTCAGTGTGTAGGTCTGCGCACCTTCAGGGTCTGTGGTTACCGTTAGAGCATCCACACCGGGAGCCGCGAAACCCGTAGACATATGTAGAACAAGCAAGAGCAGAATCGAGATGAACCTCACGTCAACCTCCCTCTTGCTCCAGGCTCTGTGAGGCAAGTTGTGAGGAGAAACTACCCCCCGGTTGTTCCGGTCTTCCCAACACATGCAAGGTTCTGACCTGGCCCGGCGCCACACCAACAACCAAGCGGGTCTCCTCAACCTTTAAGAGCAAAACCCGCTCCCGGGGACCCACAGACACCCCACCCAGTACACTGATAAGATTCTTCCCCGTTACAGGTAGTTGAGCATAGCGCCTGAACAGCCAGGCACCCGCGAAGATCAACAGCAGAACCAGCAGCAATCCACCAACCGTTTCCAACAGACTCTGGGCTCCCAGTGGTGTTAAGCGCTTCTCGGCAGATTCCGCCATCACCAGTGGCGCCGTCAGAAAGAGACTACTGGCGACTATGCGACGTATCATCCCAGTCTCTTGACCCGCTCCGCCGGGCTGATGATATCGGTAAGACGCAGCCCGAACTTCTCATTCACAACCACCACCTCACCCTGCGCGATCAAGGTACCATTAACCAGTACATCCATCGGCTCACCCGCAAGCCGATCCAACTCCACAACTGAGCCTTGATTCAACTGCAACAGATTGCGGATGTTCAGTTTTGTCCTGCCGATCTCCATGGAGATGGTGACTGGCACGTCCAGGATCGCATCAAGGTTAACGGCATCATCGCCGGGTTCATCCTTCAACTCATCAAAAGTCGCCGTCTTTGCAGCTCCATTGTTCTCAACATCGGCCTGCTCATCTAATGCAGCCGCCCAATCGTCGGCCAGCGCCTCGTTTGGATCTGCCTGTTTGTCTTCTTCACTCATACGATTGATCCTCTAGGATTCAGCACTGGCCGAGTCATCCAGGGCCCGTGCGTGTTCCAGATACTCATGCAGACTTGTGTGTCGGGCTTGGGCCAACCAATCTGTGATCTTCAAGGAATAATTACCATCAGAAATCCCCAGCTTGGCGCGAAAGATCGGTATATCGGCCGCATCCACGATTACCTCTTCCGGCATCTCGAAAGGAATGATGTCCCCCTTGTCGAGCCGTGAAATCTCATCCAGGTTCAGGGTCACCTCGGTTAATGTGCTCGAGATTTCTACCTGGGCGTTCAAGATCTCTTCGCGCATAGATTTCTCCCAGCGTTCATCACGTTCTCCCCGGTCACTCTGTACACCTGCATCGAGCAATTCTCTGATCGGCTCGACCATCGAGTAAGGGAAGCAGATATGAAAATCCCCCCCGCCGCTTTCCAGATCCAGATTGAAAGAAGTGACAACCACGACCTCGGAGGGACTGACGATATTCGCAAATTGTGGATTGACCTCTGAGCCCGTGTAATCGAAACGAACCGGAAAAACCGGCTTCCAGGCCTGTTGCAGGTCGTTGAAAGCCAACCCGAGTAAGATCTGGATGACGCGATTTTCTGTCGGTGTGAAATCACGTCCTTCGATCTTTGCATGAAAGCGTCCACTGCCGCCAAAATAGTTGTCCACGACACTGAATACCAGCTTGGGATCAATTACAAACAGGCCCTTGCCGCGTAGTGGTTCAACCTTAATAATATTCAGACTGGTAGGGACAAACAGACTGTGAACAAATTCGGAGAATTTCTGCATCTGAATGCCGGAGACAGAGATATCCGCAGTTCGCCGCAACATGTTAAACAGACTGGTCCTAAAATACCGGGCGAACCGCTCATTGATCATTTCCAGAGTGGGCAGTCGGCCACGTACGATCCGATCCTGACTGGCGAAGTCATAGGAACTGACACCACTGGGGTCAACCTCCACATCGGCTTCGGTACCCACATCACCGCTGTCCACTCCATGCAACAGGGCATCGATCTCTTCTTGTGAGAGTAAATCGTTAGCGCTCATCAGCTCACTGCATCACAAAACTGGTGAAATAGAGGGCGTCCACTTCTCCTGGCCCCGACAGCTCCTTGACGATACGATTGATCTCGTCGAGCATCTCAGTCTGTAACGCCTCCTTAGCTGGCCTTTCGAGCAGATCCTTGGCTTTTTTTGACTGCAGCAGATTCAACAGATGATGACGGAGCATGGGATCATTGTGCTTGAGAAACTCGACCATCTGTTCACTGGTGATCCGGAGATTGACCCCAACCTGCAACAAACTGGGCTTGCCAGGCATATTGACCACAAACACCGGAGCCATGTCATAGTATTGCGCTGGCCCCTTCTCAACAGTGGCTTCGGTCTGCTCCGACTCCTCTGAACCGCCATCCGCTGCTCCCGTTTCGCTTTCTGTGTCTCCCGACATCAAGAAAAAGGCAGCGACACCGCCCCCGATGAAGAGCAGCACAACCAGCGCGATGATGATGATGAGCTTTTTCTTCCCTGACTTTTCCTCACCCAAGTCTAGGTCTTGATTATTTTCTTGATTGGCCATTGATGCCCTCTCAGTGGTTTACTGACAAGAAAGCAAAATAGGTGCCACAGGAATCACGAATTTAATATTCTTAAATTACAGTTAGATAGTGACTCTTATAGAGAAAGCGACAAATCTTTGACAAACATAAACTGCAATTGAAGCGATTTTTCGACATCCCAAAGCTAATTCAGTAGCCGATCATCGGTTCAGAGTGCAGCGCGCTATAAGAACAAAGTTACTGATCGAGAGAAAAAAAATCGGTAAAAATACTTAATTTTTCCCTCAATTAATGCTATTAATAGGCCCTGTAACCTCATGATTAGAAAATAATTTAAAAACACATGAGTGACATCTCAATAGATGTACTATCTGGATTGGATTTCGCCGGATTGCCTACTCCACCAGCCATCCTCATTGAGCTTATTGATACTTGCAATAGCTCAGATGTCAGTTTCGCTCGCCTTTCAGAAATCATTCAAAAAGATGCCGGCATCTCTTCCAAGGTCATAACTGCAGCCAATTCGCCAGCATATCGGCAGTGGAACGAAATCAACGACATCAACCGTCTGCTCGTCGTGCTCGGCTTGCAAACCGTCAAAACCATTGCTGTCACGGGGGCGGTGCAACAATTCTTTGCACAAGTTGCGCAACCCGTTGAGCGTTGTTTGGATGAAATCTGGTATTACTCTTTGAGTTGTGCACACATCGTGAAATCTTTGGCAGAGTTGACCGCCTATCACGCACCAGATGAGGCTTATCTTGCAGGGCTACTGCATCGTCTGGGGCAACTCGCTTTATTACAAAGCCATCCTGAAGAGTATGCCGAAATCTTCGACAAAAAAATCAACGGACAGGCATTGTCGACCTATGAAAAAGAGAGACTCAATGTCACTTCCTGTGAAGTGGGTGCATACCTCATCGACAACTGGAAGATTCGTTCTTTCATCTCAGATGCGGTACTCTATCAGCACGAACCTATCGAAACCATTCTCGATAGTTCCCATCTGGTTAAACTGGTCAATCTCGCCAGCCATCTCACAACCACTGAAACCATAGAAGACAGCAGCCTTTTGGAACGTGCGGATCTGCTCTTCGGCCTCAACCAGTCGGTGCTCGATGGGATATTCAACAAGAGCCGTTCAAAGGTCAAGAAAGCCGCAGAGGGGCTAGGCATACGACTGTTTCAACCGACCGATCAACGTGATGGTTCGATGATTCGGAAGGCTCTGGGAGAACGAGTCAAAGGCATCGCCCTGCTGGGCATGCAGGGTAATCAGTCCAATTCCCTCTCTGATCTACAGGATACTTACAGACTCATCCAACGTGATATCGGCGTCCTGTTTGGGCTTCAAGAGAGTTGTCTACTGGTTTACGACAAGGCCACAGAGACTCTGCAGGCCGTCAGGCAAAGCGATTCGAACAGCGAGCTTTTATCAGCCATCACATTTTCGATCGAGTCGGGAAACAGCCTTGCAGCTCGAGCCTTCAACAAAAACAGGATCTCCGCTAGCTACAGCCAGTCGGATCCATCCAAGATCTCGGTTGCAGACCGCCAACTCAGTCGTATTCTGGGCGAAGAGGGGCTGATCTATCTACCCCTGCGTTCACGTGATGACAAATTCGGTTTGATAGCCGCTGCGGTCAGCCCTGGCAAGTGGCAACAAATCAAACAACAGGGCGATCTTCTCAAGCTGTTCACTCATGAAGCCTCCAATACGCTTATTCAACAGCTTTCCCGCCAGTCCACAGAACAAGCCCGCGTTCTGGAAGAACGCAATGTTTTCCATCTGGAGGCCAGAAAGATAATTCACGAGGCCAATAATCCATTGGGTATCATCAACAATTATCTGCACATCCTGGGTATGAAACTGGGCGACAAACACCCGGTTAGGGAAGAGCTCAACATCATCAAAGAGGAGATTGAAAGAGTCGGAAAGATCATCCTGCGCATGCGGGACATCCCCGGCGACTTGGAAGAACAAGGTGCCGCTGTCGATGTCAATGCTCTGATCTCTGATCTGTTTAAACTGTTCGGTGCATCGCTGTTCCCGACTCACGATATCCAGGTTTCATTGAACCTTGACCCCAATATACCTCCACTCGACACGAACCGTGGCCACTTGAAGCAGATACTCACGAATCTCGTGAAAAATTCTGTCGAAGCGATGCAGGATGGCGGGACACTGCGTGTAACCACACGCGACAAGGTCCACTTAGACCGAACCACCTATTTCGAGATCGTAGTGCAGGATAACGGCCCCGGCATTGCTGACTCCATCATGCAGCATCTGTTTATGCCGGTCACCAGCACCAAGGACAGCACTCACTCCGGCCTGGGGCTGGCCATCGTCAAGAACCTCGTCGATGAGCTTTCAGGTTCAATAAGTTGCACTTCGAGTCCGGATTCTGGCACCCGGTTTCAGCTCTTTTTACCACGTTTGATTCATGTTGATTCCAAGGCCGAGAATTAATCGATGAGTTACCCAGCACCCTGGAATGGCATCAACCCAAAAGCAGACGAACTGCCTGAAAAACTGATCACGACAAAAAATAAAAAACGTTTTTTAGCCCGCGTCCTGGTTGTCGATGACGAACCCAGAGCGCGCGACAGCCTGCAAGAACTCTTACAACTGTCTGGATATGAGGCCATCGTTGCGAGTGGTGGGCTGGAAGCAGTCGCCAAACTGCAAGAGCGCCACTACGAATTGATTCTCCTCGACCTTAATATGCCGGATATGAGCGGACAGCAAGTCATGGAGTTCATCAACCGTCAGCATATCAATTCTGATGTCATTATCGTCAGCGGTGAAACCACATTCGATCATGCCACCCAGGCCTTACGCCGCGGTGCCCAGGATTTTCTACGCAAACCTTACGCACCCGACGAACTGTTGCGTTCCGTTACGAACGTTCTGGAAAAGCGGCGTCTCCAGGAAGAAAACAAATCGATTCAACTTCGTCTTGAGGAATCGGAAAGTCTGCATCGATTTATCGTCAATAATTCTCCAGACATGATCTACCTGCTGGATCAGGACGGAAAGTTTGCCTTTGTGAATGAAAGGGTCGAAACCCTGCTTGGTTTCAAACAGGAAGAGATCATTGGTGAGCATTTTTCCAAACTGATCTTTCATGATGATGTGGAGCAGGCCCAACACACTTTTAATGAGCGACGTACGGGGGATCGTGCCACCAAGAGCATCGAATTGAGACTTCGCTGTAAAGATTGCGATGCCCCGCGCTATTTCGAATCACGCTCCGTCCCCATCGAACTGAGTTCTATCGGGATCTATACCATCAGTCATGTCCAGAATAAGGAATTTATTGGCACCTATGGGGTGGCCAGGGACATCACCAAACGGAAGCAGGCTGAGGAGTTGATCAAATATCAGCTGCATCATGATCTGCTGACAAACCTACCCAACCGGAGTCTGTTCAGAGACCGGTTGAATATGGCGCTGGCCCAATCAAAGCGCAGTGGGAAGCACGTTGCCGTCCTCTATCTGGATATGGATAGGTTCAAGGTCATCAACGACTCCCTAGGGCATTTTGTCGGAGATGAATTACTCCAACAAGTTGCCCACCGTTTGAAAACTGGATTGAGGGAAGCCGACACCCTGGCCCGGGTGGGTGGTGATGAATTCAACTTGCTGATTCCAGAACTGAACAGCGAGGATGATGCAAGAACACTGGCCACAAAGATCCTGAGCCTCTTCGCTGCACCATTTTACATTGGTGAGGAGGAGATTTTCGTCAGCTTCAGCATCGGCATCTCTCTGTCTCCAGAGCACGGCGACACACGAGAAGCCTTGATCAAGAATGCCGATATCGCCATGTATCAGGTCAAATATTCTGGAAAGAACGGATATGCCTTTTATGCAGAGAGTATGAAGCATCACTATTCTCAATCCCTGGATACGGAGAATGGCCTGAGGAGGGCAATCGAGAAGAATGAATTGAGAATCTTCTATCAACCTCAGGTCGACATCCAGAATAACAAGATCGTCGGCATTGAAGCCCTGGTTCGATGGATGCATCCAGAGAGAGGACTACTGAATCCTGTTGATTTTATCAGTGTGGCGGAAGACACAGGGCTTATCGTCCAGCTGGGTGAATGGATGCTGATCAAGGCATGTCGCGACATCAGACGCTGGCTGGATGAATTCGGCCTCAAACTCAGCCTAGCTGTCAATATATCGGTACAGCAGTTGGAGACGAAAGACTTCGTACCGAAGGTCCTGAAGATTATAAAGAAACATGACTTACCGAGAAATGTGTTGGAACTGGAGATTACTGAAAGCGAGATTATGCAGGACATGGAACGGGCCATAGAAACCCTTTCCACTTTATCGAAAAAAGGCATACGCATCGCGATCGATGACTTTGGAACCGGCTATTCGTCCCTGGGTTATCTTCAGTCCCTGCCCATCAACACCCTCAAGATGGATCGCTCTTTCGTCAATGGCATCAAGGCCAGGGGCGATAATTCCATCGTCAACGCCATCATCGCCATGGCTAAAGGATTGAATCTGGACCTGATCGCCGAAGGCGTGGAAAGCCCCGCCCAAAGAAATTATCTAAAAAGATCCGGGTGTACATTGGCCCAGGGCTTTCACTTCAGTCGTGCAGTCCCTGAGAGTGATCTTCTGGCATTGATCAATGATACGACCCTCCGGGCAAAGCAAACGCCTTACATCAAACAGAAGTCCGAGAGCCTGTTTGATACATAGCGTACTCTGGAATCGGCCCTTGCGTTCATCGCTGTGTCTCACCCAAATGCATCAATGGCAAAGGCTCAGGGCTATCACCATTGAGAAAATAGAGCTTAGCTGCCGGATCTTTACTGATAGACTGTAAGGCTTCCAATGCCTTGAGTTTCAAGTAGACAGGACTGCTACCCATGGCCTCGTTGATCTTCTTGATCTCATAGGCCTGGGCGTCGGCAAGCACCCTTTGCCTGGCCGCCTGCTCTTCCGCAGCTTCGCGTTCTGCTGCCGCTGCGGCGATTTTCTGTTGCTGTTCTGTGCGGAACTCGAGCGATTCCGCACAG